>CP060221.1:984375-1312500 GCA_023898405.1 Myxococcales bacterium | reverse complement strand
TCTAAGGAACTCTGCAAATTGGCACCGTAACTTCGGGAGAAGGTGTGCCTTTTCTGGTGATTAGACTTGCTTTATAAGCTGGAGAAGGTTGCAGTGACCAGGCGGTGGCGACTGTTTATCAAAAACACAGCACTCTGCAAAACCGTAAGGTGAGGTATAGGGTGTGACGCCTGCCCGGTGCTGGAAGGTTAAAGGGATCCGTTAGTCGTATGGCGAAGCGGTGAACTGAAGCCCCAGTAAACGGCGGCCGTAACTATAACGGTCCTAAGGTAGCGAAATTCCTTGTCGGGTAAGTTCCGACCTGCACGAATGGCGTAACGATCTCCGCACTGTCTCGGGCTGGGACTCAGCGAAATTGTGCTTGCTGTGAAAACGCAGTGTACCTGCGGCAAGACGGAAAGACCCCGTGAACCTTTACTGTAGCTTGACACTGATATTCGGGCAAATTTGTGTAGGATAGGTGGGAGACTTTGAAGCGGAGGCGCTAGCTTTCGTGGAGTCGTCCTTGAAATACCACCCTGGTTTATTTGGATATCTAACCTAGGCCCGTTATCCGGGTCGGGGACACTGTCTGGTGGGCAGTTTGACTGGGGCGGTCGCCTCCAAAAGAGTAACGGAGGCGTACAAAGGTTTTCTCAGCCTGATTGGAAACCAGGCGACGAGTGCAATGGCATAAGAAAGCTTAACTGCGAGACCGACGGGTCGAGCAGATGGGAAACCAGGTCATAGTGATCCGGTGGCTCCGTGTGGAAGGGCCATCGCTTAACGGATAAAAGGTACTCCGGGGATAACAGGCTGATCACGCCCAAGAGTTCATATCGACGGCGTGGTTTGGCACCTCGATGTCGACTCATCGCATCCTGGGGCTGGAGCAGGTCCCAAGGGTATGGCTGTTCGCCATTTAAAGCGGTACGTGAGTTGGGTTCAGAACGTCGTGAGACAGTTCGGTCCCTATCTGCCGTAGGCGTAGGAGATTTGAGGGAAGCTGACCTTAGTACGAGAGGACCGGGTTGGACAAACCTCTTGTGAACCGGTTGTCACGCCAGTGGCACAGCCGGGTAGCTATGTTTGGACGGGATAACCGCTGAAAGCATCTAAGCGGGAAGCCTCTCCCAAGATGAGATCTCCCGAGTGAAAAACTCCTAAAGACCCCTTGTAGACTACGAGGTGATAGGCTAGAAGTGGAAGCGCAGTAATGCGTGAAGCTGACTAGTACTAATAGGTCGTGAGGTTTAGTATCTCCAGGTAAGGTCAAGGTTAATGCGTTAACTATTTCACAGCAAACGGATTTTTAAAGTTTATCTAATGATATAAAGTTTTTCGGTGGTTATAGCGGTGGGGTCACACCCGATCTCATCTCGAACTCGGAAGTTAAGTCCACCTGCGCCGATGGTACTGCACGTTTCACGTGTGGGAGAGTAGGACGCCGCCGGATTTTGTTTTTTCCCTCTACTTGCGTAGAGGGTTTTTTTTGTCTTTTTTTTGTCTGGTTGCTAGCACAGAGGTAGTAAAAAACAAAACCATTTTTTGTGATCTTTGATTCGACTGGGAGTTTAGCTAAGCTTATGAAAGCTTGCCTGTGCATCATCTGTGTAAAAGTTGCAGCAAAGCTAAATATGAGCCTAAAGATCCATAGCTGTTTCGTTGGGTAATATTGCTAAAAGAAGGTGAAAGGTGAACGGTAAAAAATAGTGGTTTTTTTGCTTAGGAGCCCGCTGGCAATCTTTATTGCTCGATATAGTGTTTTATAAAAATATGAGAAGTTGATGGTTTTAAATTGTGTAAAAATTTTTTCAGAAAAGACCCAAATTATCACTTGGCTATTCTTGCTTTTTGCGGCAAATGGATTTTCGGGAATCGATTTTTCAAGTTTGGCTTATGATTATTCAGGGCTTCCCGATCTTTCGCTGTACCAAGCCCAGGATAAATCCAGCTTGGATTATCGTTATTACCAATCGCAATCGAATAATTTGATGATCATTTTGCATGGATCCGGATACCATGGCCGCTATTTGCACAAACTTGCTAAAACTATAAGCGACAAAAAAATCGCTCAAGTTGTAATCCCAGACCTGCGTGGGCATGGTTTGAAACCAGCTAGAAGAGGAGATGTCGATTATATCGGTCAACTTGACGATGATTTGGATGATCTGTTGCGGTTTTGTATGGGAAAATATCACCCAGAAAAAATATTTATCGCTGGTCATTCTTCGGGAGGCGGCCTGGCATTACGGCTCATGGGTAACGAAAAAAGGCGACAAGCTGATGGATATGTTTTGCTTGCTCCCTATTTATCTCATGATGCACCCACCACTAACGATAAGTCTGGCTGGGCAGAACCCTCGCTTTTTAAAGTTATTCTCGCCCACACACTCAATGGCTTTGGTTTGCATTGGCTTGATCATTCGGTCACGCTAAGATTTAATTTGCCCGAAAATTATCGAGACGGCACAGAAACGCTGGCTTATACCCACGCATTGATCACATCTTTTAGCCCAATTGATTATCAAAGCGATTTGCAAAAAACAGCTAAAAGAACGCTTGTATTAGTGGGGGAAAATGATGAGGCTATGAATGCATCTGAATACCAAAAAGTATTACCGCAAAATAATAATTTTGAACTTACTATTTTGCCTAAAATTAACCATATGGGCGTTGTAGTCAGTGAGCAAACAGTAAGCGCTATAAACAAATGGCTGCAATAAAAACCTCTGATAGCATTATTTTGGGCAAGGATTGAATTGATTAAAAACAAATTATTAAGATTTTATCTTATCTGTCTCACAGCAGCTGGCGTCCTTATTCATTTTTTTGGTGCCTTGAAACTTTTTCAATTAGATGTACCGCAAGCAAATCACCTCATTATGCTCATTGTGGACAGCCTGGTGGTGTTTGGTCTGTTAAAAAGATCAACGTGGGGCTATTGGCTGGCAATTTTATTGTACATTCAGCAGTCTTTTATGCAGCCGTACTGTGCATATCAAAACTATCTTTTTACAGGTGCTGTATATCAGCTCATATTGACGAGCCCATTGGTAATTATCGCGCTTGTGATTTTGGCTGTGAATAAACAGCTGTTCGTGCAAAGAGGTAACTGATGACCAGGAAGCACTATTAATGAAAAGCTTAACAGTGGTTTGTATGGCTGTGTTATTTAGTTGTGTGCCTGCAGAAAGAGCTGTGAGGAAACAAGTAACAAAAAATGTAGAGAGTTTGGATTTGAAAGAAGTTACTGAGCCAAGGTCAGAGCAGTTTTTACAACAAATGGTAAAGGAAATTCACTTTACTGGCGTAGCATTGGTAATACATAAAGGTGAAGTGATTCATGCCAAAGGTTATGGCAATGCTAGCTCTGTTATGCCAAATACAGTCAATACTCATTTTCACGTTGCCTCAATTACTAAGCAGTTTACAGCTGCCGCAATTTTACAGCTTAGTGAAAAGAAAATTCTTAATATTGATGGCCATATAAATTCATATTTACCAAAAAAGTATAGGTCTCAGAAATGGGGCGGGGTTACAATTCACCACCTTCTTTCTCATTCAAGTGGAATACCTGATTATGCCGTTACACGTGACTATTACCACGTTAAAAAAGGATTTTGCTTAGGTAATACGATCGATGGGATGATTAGAGAAGCGATGGCCAAAGACTTAGAATTTTCGCCAGGGACCAAATTTTCATACACCAATCTAGGTTACACCTTACTCGGCAATATTATTGAAAATCTAACAGGTACATCATTTGAGAAATATCTAAAGGAAAATGTCTTATCTCCCATAGGCATGCATAATTCCGAAGTGCATATAGAAGGGCACACAGCAAGTGCTAAGGAAGCTCAAGGATATCGCTTTAGCCAAGAGCAAAAAAAGCTCATACCAGATGATGAAAAGAGCCTTCCAGTAACAGCGCCTGATGGTGGTCTGATCACAACCCTTAGTGACTTCATTAAATGGATCCAGTTATACCGAGAAAGTGGTTCAAAAATTCTTAAACCCGAGTCAGTGCAAAAAATACTAAAACCAGCGATAAAAACTGGATGGAATGGTCCGGCTAGCATTCTTGATAATGTGGGCTATGGCCTATTTTTAGGCAATTCTTTTATTAGCCACATGGGAGAAATTGTAGGTTTTAAAAGCTATTTTGTTTTTGATAGAGCTCAAGATGTTCTTGTTGTTGTTTTTGCCAACAGTACCACCACTGATCCAATTCAAGTAGCCATTGGACTTATGGAAAAACTTGGATATTTACGAGAATCAGCGTGAAAAATAAAATAGCATCAATATTCTTTGCATTTGTTGTTTTAATATCGTCGTTCTTACTGATTATTAACTACCCGCAATGGTATTATTTTGAGGATAATCTCGAATACAAGCAGTTTAGGATTTTCTACGACAAGCCAATTTCCAAGAATGCTGTGCAAGTACTGGATCGAGTCGAAGAGTTAATTAAGCAATCATCGTTTTTCGAACCGAATTTGAAGTTTAAAATTTTCCTACGCAATGACCCTAAAAAATACAACATATTTCCGTTTCAGTTTAACGACAAAGGATTTGGGCAAACCATCCAGTTTGTGAGTAACAATATTTTTATAAATCATTGTGATTTGGACGCGAATATTTCTTTTAGTGGCCTGAGCGACTCTAGGGATCTGGTTTCAGTTATTGCCCATGAGATTGTGCATGTACTCATAGAAAAGCAGTTCGGATATTTTGCCAGAAGAATAAAACCACTTTTAATAAGGAGTGAATTTTCTTCCTTTGGATATCAGTGGAAAGAAGAAGGTTATGCTGAACATATCGCTGGAGGCTCTCCGGGGCTTGGTTCATTGGGTGATGGTGTAAAAACCTTGAAACGAAATGATGTTCCGGCCAACAAGGTACATCATGCCGAGTATTTTAAATATTGGTTGGCAGTAAAATACCTTCTTGAGGCAGAAAAAATTACTCAAGCGGATATTTTTTTAAGGGACTATGATTTAGAAGAACTAGTTTTAAAAGCCACCAGCTTTTATGAAAAACAAGAGAAACCTGCTCGTAATTTTTAGAATTTAACAACACTCAGATACTCTATGAAAGAAAATGTGACTATTGAACTTAACTCGGCACCACTTGAAGCCAACAAAAATTTTGTTCGTGAAGCATTGCATGAATTCAATGTGCAAAAGATAGGCAAAGATGAGGAAATGTCTTTTTTTGCCTATGATGAAAATAGAAAAATTATTGGCGGATTGATTCTCTATGCCGAAATGCGGTCAATTTTCATTGATATACTTTGGGTTTGTGAAAACCATAGAGGATATGGAATCGGATCTGAATTGATGAGAGCAGCTGAAGAAGAAGGATATCGAAGAGGAGTGACCTACTCCACAACAGATACTTTGGCTTTCCAGGCCGCTAGGTTCTACCAAAAACTCGGTTACCATGAAATAGGTGTGGTGAAGGATTACATAGAAGGCCATGACCGCATTTTTTTTCGCAAAGCGCTCACAAGGGAGTAGCTCATCTGGCCGCCAATCAATTTTGGTTTGGGGAGCAATGAAACACTAAACCGGCATAAAGAATTTATAGTTTGATTTTACCTTTGTTTTTTGCTGTTTTTATTCAAGATTTTTTCTGGCTAAATTTAGATATGCGGTATTTACCCAGCCCTCAAGAATTTTTTGGGATAGCCGATGAAAATAGGGCGCTTAATATAAAATCTACTAATTAATTAGTTGACAGGTGTTCGCTTTGTCGATATTTACTGGTTAGCTAGTAGGAGATCTCGCGATGGTACGCCCCCGTCAACCTGGACTGACCCAAAATGAACTTGAAGTAATAAAAATACTTTGGGAAAACTCCCCCCTCACTGTTTCTGAACTAAGAGAATTATTAAAACGAAAACCAAAACCGGCCTACACTTCGCTGTTAACGCTCATGCAGGCTATGGAAAGAAAAGGCTATGTTTCACACAAAGTTTTGGGCAAAGCCTATGCTTATTTGCCTGTACTCAAGAGAGAAAATTTCCTTACCATCGAAATTAAGAGAATTGCCAAAAGCCTCTTTGGCGGAAGTCCTGGCGAGTTGGTGCTGAATCTTGTTGAGCGCGAGCAACTGAATAAAAAAGAAATAGCTTCCTTGAAAAAGCTACTAGAAGAAAAGTAATGAGCCTCATCGGATTTATGCTCATCTTAGTCTTGCTAGGATTCATGAGCCTTTGTGCAAGCATTTTAATTATATTTTTGGATTTGATTGCCGCAAAACCATCACAGAAAATTTTCTTTTTGAAGCTTAGCTTGGTAATCCTTTTTGCTTCATCCATCGCCGTATCTAGTTTTTCCTATTTTTCAATTCCAAAAATCGTTTTTGAAATAGCCTCAAGCGAGATTTCAGATCCAGTTGAGCAGATAAGTACTTGGCAAATTAAAGTTGCTCAATTTGATCTGTTTATGGTTATTGGGATCGTTTATATTTTTGGAGCTGCTTTTTTGCTTCTTCGAATTTTTCGTTCCTATCTTGCATCATTGCAAATGCTTAGATGCTCTAGTCGTACTTTGATTAATGGGCATGTCGTCTTGCTAAACAAAAATATTACATCACCTTTAAGCTTTGGATTTTTTAGAGGTAAGATTTTTTTTCCCAATGATTTTGGGAGCCGCCTAAATAATCGAGAAGTTGAGCAGGCTCTTGCACATGAATGTGCACACGTTGAAAACTATGATCCTCTTTGGAAATTGATATCCCTTATTGTCCGCTCATTATTATTTTTCGCCCCCTGGGCATACTTTCTTCACAGCAAATTGATGTTTGAAATGGAAGTGCGTTGCGATGAATCAGCACGTGAAAACACTAAATCAAGTGTGAAGGAATATGGCAGTTTTTTACTTGCAATGGCCCAAGAGCGATCTTTAAGTTTGGTTTTTAGCAATTTCACCGGCTCAGTATTAAAAAGGAGAATTACTGCCATGAAAAAGTCAACAACATCGAGACCAGTGCTAACGGTGCTTTTATGTTCTATCTTAATATCGCTTAGCGGAATAGCGACTGCTTCGGTTTGTCGTGAACATTCTTTTAAAAAGCAATTCAAAGTAGAATCCGAGGTGTTTTTTGGTAACCAGCTTTTATCAAACCCTAAACTGATAGCTTTTGAAGGTGAAAAAGCGGTTATTGAAATAACCAACAAAGAAAATAACGAGCTTTTCAAATTTTCTCTGGTGCCATCAACATTTGAAGAAGGACAAATTAAGCTCACATTTGAAATAAGTAGTACCGGTGCCGGTCATTCGTTTGATGTTAAACCCTACATTATTATTGCACCAGGTCAAAAAGGAACCATTAGTGTGGCAACAGATTCAGGAAAAGTTGTTGAATTAAAGACGGTTGCAACTATTCAGACAGGAACCCGGTAAAAGGTGTCCAATTATAGTCTCTTCTTGTCAGCAGCCAACACCAGGAATACCATTAAAAAGAGACTTTTTCTTGAGTACGCTGGGATTTAAATAGACAGTTAAAAGTAAAGAAAATTTATGCCCACTAAGAATAACTAGAAGCAAAGTTTTGTATTTTTAACGTGGGCGAAATCGTTAAATAATTAGAAAAGCTAAATAAGTTTTTGAACTACAACAGTTGGAAGCACATGAGTAATTTTTTGTTTAAAAGTCTTCTTGTGTTCTAATTTTTAAAATAATCAACTTCGGCAAAGCTCAATTATGACAGATTGTGGAGTAATTCTTAGAATAAAAATAATTTGTGTGCATTATAAATGCCAAATTCACCTAAAATAACAGTAAGATAAGAACAAACACGAACTAAATTAAAAATTTTTTGGTTCGCCAAATTGAAAAACATAGGTGAAATTCGATGTTAAGAACTTTAATGTTGGTATCGGTGAGTTTGCTGTTTTTTAGCTCTGCGAGCGGCGCAGAAGAATCTTCGAATAATTCGGGGAGCACTGGTTATGATAAGGGCTTTTATGTTAAATCTTCCAACCAAAAATTTGATCTTACAGTCAATGGACGTGTGCAAGGACGAGCGACCTATCAATACGATAAGAAGAATGAATTGGGTTTAACTTTGCCCGCAGCACGATTAGGTTTTAAAGGGCATGCACTCGATCAGAGATTTAGCTATAATATTCAACTTGGTTTTGATAATGCGGTGCCATCACTTAAAGAGTTTTCTGCAAATTTTGATATTTTTCCTTACGGAATTCAATTTAAAGCGGGCTACTCTACTTCTGTAGGATATTCTTGGTTAGAAGGAGTTTCCTCGGGTAAACAAGATTTTGTTGGGCGTTCAAAGGTGTATTCTGAATTTAGCCTTGGCAGTCTTGTTGGTTTTAGTTTCCACAATGGAAACCAAAAAGGAATTAATTGGGACATTGGAATTTATGAGGCAGGTCCTTCAGCGCTTTCTGGAAAACGTTTAGGGTTAGCTTTGGGTAGTATTTCCTATAACTATGGGGGCATAGATAGCAGCACCGAGACAGATTTTAAAGGTGGAGATTTACGTATGAGTGCTACCCTTGGGGGCTTTATAAAAAGTCAAATTGTTGATTGGAATTTTGTTGGCTATGGTGCATCTCTTGGAGCTTTGGCAAAATTCTATGGAACAACAGTAAATACAGGTATTTATTTGGGTGAACCAGAAGCCAATCCGATGCTTGTGGATGGAAAAACAGAACAGAAGGTCTCCAAAGAAAGCATGCAAATTGGAGCACTTTTGCAAGCTGGCCACATATTCCAAAAACGATACGGAGTCGGTGTGCGCTATGGCCTGTTAAGCGGTGCTGCAAAAGTTACGACTCAGCATGAAGTTTTAGGATCTTTATCTCTTTATGCTTTTCAGCATAATCTAAAGTTACAGATGGACGGTGGAGTTAATATTAAAAAGGATTCAGTCGCACCAAAAATCGAAGCCCAAATACAGTACGCATTCTAGGTATATAAAAAATAAAGAAAGAGAGGCCTTTGAGGCCTTTTTTTTGTGCTTTTTTAATAAAATTTATTTAGTTAATTTTGTATGTAAGATTGATCATAATTTCTCAGCGATACAGATTCCGCTTTGAAGTTGGTAAGAGTGTTTTCAAAACGAAGAGTAGAAAAATACTAAGCATGGCTATGGAAGGAATTTAAACTTTTTCCGAGAGCAATTTCACCCTCAAATAATCTAGCTTAACTATTTTTTGCCAATTATAACTGGTGCTTTGCGCTAATATACTGAAAATTATAGCTCACTTCGTTTTTGCACAGCTGTTGAATCACTCGAAGCAAATTTGATCGTCCAAACAAAAATATTTCATTTAGACGAAAGCAATTATAAAGGCACCGATATTTCCAAGCATAAAAAATGAAAGGCGTAAAAATATTTGCCACTTGTTATAATCAAGATCCATGAGTGGTGGGTAGTTGTGTCGTCGCCCGAACAAAAGAAATGCATACATGCGTATCAATGAAATTCCTATAATCACGAAAATTGTATGAAAAAGAATTATAAAAAATACACCTGAATCTAGTGCCAGGCTAAGTAAAAAATCTTCCCCAAAAAAAGTCGATGATAATGGAAAGGTGATAATTCCTAAAATTCCCATTAAAAGCACATTGGCTGCCAAAGGAAACTGTTGAAATAGTCCATGATAGCGACGAAGATCAATTACGGAAATTCGTTTCAATATATGACTTAGAGCTTCAAAAGAAAGCAAGGCCGATGTGAGAAGACCAATAGAGTAGAGAGCTCCTCCCTTACCACTCTTCAAGCTTAAAAATGCAAAGATTGAACTCAGTATGGCAAAAATTAGTACTTTTCGAGCACTTTTCTTTTCACCGAGTGCGCAAAGCGAAAAAAGAGAGGCCAAGGATAATGAGAGAACTCGCGTTACAGGAAAGATGAAGTTTATCACGTTTACTATAATCAACGAGAACGCCAAAAATAGAGCGGGAGTTACTGAAAAGAGGGTTGGCTCATTTTGCTCTTGCGGTTTTAAATTAATTTTATCGAAAAATTTATTTGTTCTATTGATGAGGGCATTAATTTGATTTGATAAAAACAGGGTCGGGTTTACAACAAAGTAAGCAATCAAGTATTCGAAATATCCGTCATTGACAGCAAAAGCATAAACAGTTGCTTTTAATTTATTTGGAAACAAATGTGGCATAGAAAAATTATTAAGCCAGCCAAATGTTTTTAGGCTTCTTTGCATATGTAAGTGAGTGGTCAAAATTGAGCCTGACACAAGAAGTTGAAAGCATCGCAAAATAGCATTGCCGATCATGTGAATAAAGGCTAAATGTTCGAAACCCAATGAAAGTTCAACTAACATCAGTCCAACTTGTGCGATAGAGGCATAACCAATTTGTCCCTTTATATTTGATTGAACTTGAGCAAATAAAGTTGAACAAAAAGCTGTGAGAAGACCAATTGCTCCCAATAGAAATACAAATCCTGGTGTATGGTACCAAATTGGCATTGTTCTCATGAGAAGAAAAACACCTGCATGAACTGATAGAGAACCATAAAAAATTGCGCTTGAATGAGTGGGGCCCTCCATAGCTTTTGGAAGCCAAAAACAAAATGGAATTTGAGCTGATTTTCCTAACACGGGAAGCAAAATACCTAGACTCAAAATCCAGCGATACATGTTTGGAATATGAGAAAGGATGGAATGAGAATTAAGATTTTGGAAATCTCCAAACAGGCTGACATCTTGCCAGAAAAAATGTGTCACCAATATACTTGTGAGAAGGCCTAAGTCACAAAAACGGTAGATGTAATAGGCCTTTGTTGCGGCGGCGACAGCCTTTGGGCGATGCCAAAAATATGCAATCAACAAAAAGGAAGCTAATCCAACGATTTCCCATCCAGCAAAAATAAGATCCATTGTTCCTGCAAGTACGATGAGATTCATGCCAAATATAAAAGTAGAAATAATAATAAAAAATCTTCTATATTGCGGATCTCTATGAAGATAGCGATGTGAGAAAAATCCGATTAGGCTAGAAATAAATGCTATGGCGAGCAAAAAGGTAATGCTGTAATTATCGTAGAAGAGCCTAATATTTATAGAAAAGTGGGAATCAAGGTGTGCTTGGGAAATATCAAGTGTTCCTGGACTTAAAGATGAAAAAAACCACGTGAAACTTGCTGTTATTGCTGTAATTAAATTTGAAAAATAAAAACAGCGCACGAGACGGTACGAAAAATTTTCTACTTTGACCAAGTCATTGATAAAAAAATATGAAAATCCTAGAATAATAGCAATTATCAAAGGCCCTATAAGCGTAAGCAACAAGGTAACAAAAAATATAGCCGAAGAGATCATGTTGTCACCAAATCATCGAATGAATGCCACGAATGCTGATCGGGGCTAAACAGTGTGAGAGTATTTTTTTGTGGGTGCAAAGAAGCGAGTCTGGTCCATGAATTTTCGATCCAAGGTCGCACTGCTGGATTGTCGTAGATCGCCTGTTCAATAATTGATTCATATTGTTCAATAACAACCAATAATCGGATTGGGTCGTGCAACTCTGTCATCTGAATAGGAATTCCTGTTCTGAGATCGTCATCGAGACCATTACCAACTCCGATTAAACTCATTACATTATGAGATAACTTGCTTCCGCACCCGTAGATGGCTGGATCCAAGCGTGAAAAATAATAATCGAGATTAATGCCTGCGCTAACGGGAATCGCTGCTGTTAAAATAGAACTTAGAATTGTTCCCTGCTGATCTGAAGTTGGATCGTAGCTTTGCAACAGAGCCCTTCTTTGTAAATCAATTTTTTTACTCCGTTCTCGTCGACCAACGACGAGAAGTGCGTTTGAAGCATGACCAAGTTCTGAACGTGGCTCAAATAGAGCACGTGATCGATGATAGACCTCTCGCAGAGCTTGTTCTGGTTTGATATTTTTCGGTACGAGGGCAAATCTTTCACAGCGCTCTTTGGCATTTTTTCTCGATGTGTTGAAAACGTGTTGAGAAAATTCTTGAAAAAGCTGTTGCTTATCGTTGGGAATTTTATCCAAGTCAAAGAACTCAACACGATCATTGCACGTATCGTGATATGCACCAAGGAAGTGAGTTGTTTGTGGAATAGTAATTCCTTTTTTATCTACGAGTGCTCTAACGTCATTTCGATTAGCCATGGTTGCAAATATTCGAGCATTATTATTTCCAGGTTTACTTGAGCATGCACCACAATCATAGGCGGCAAAATGTGGATTATTTACGCTCGATGATCCGTGTCCAAACATGACAACAAGAGGAGAAAAATTATTGCATAGGCCCATATTTTTTAGCGTAGAGTAAACTCGCAATGCCATTTCATCGATGGTGTAGCCTGGTTTAAGCCCATTTATTAGGGCGGAGTTTTCATCGCGTTCGTAGATGGGGCAAGCAAGCTGTTTTTCTTTATTGAGTTGATAAGATTTTTGCCATTTTAATGGTCTTAAAAAACTGCTCAATAACCGGAATAATGAAAGATGCCCAAAAGTACATGCGCTTAAAAATCCCAATAAAGTTGAGTTTGCGCCATGGCGAGCCATAAAAATAGTGAGCTCCACTAAATTTGAAATGGGTGATTTTTCGTTTGAGTTTTCCGAAGTCTCTCTGATTATGTAGCTTGGAGTGATCGCTGGAGGACAAATTTTCTGAACTAACCCTTCATTAGCTTGGAAAAAACTATCTATTCCGTAAAATCCTGGTGTTCCGAAAGTTTCTACATCATCACTTTCAAATTCTAAAATTCTTCTAAACGAACATTCTCTATCATCGATGCAGAAAACCGCTTGGAATTTTTTAATGCTTCTATCGGAAGTTGCACTTGTTGATGATGAGAGTATTAAAGAAACATCCTTGTAATATGTATTTTCTAGGGCCCTATGCCATATTTTTTTTAGGAAATAATCGTTGATGTATCCGATAGATTCTGTAGATATTTTTTTACCAATGTTACACAAAAACCAAGTTGTGGAATAAATATCAGTCATATCCCAGTGATGAGGAATTTCCCTCGTGGCTTGGTAACAATCATAGTCAATTGGATCGAATTTTTCATACCTTTTGAGATACTGGTATTCAAAAGCTATTTTAACATGCAAAAGCTGAACTAAATCGATAGAGCATGGGTGACTTAATGCTTCTGGGTTTTTAGAAATTACATTGACCATACCTGACCAACCTGGATGTGTGAGCAAACTTTCTTGCAGGTAGGGGGTGTAGAGTTTGTTGTCCCGCACAATTTTTGAGAGCATAGCAGTGATTGCTTGCTGTGAAGGCATGGAGAGCCATTCGGCGAGCTCTTTATTATTTATCCATGGCTTAAGGGGTAACTCAGACGATTCTGCTAAATTTTTAATAGCTTCAACAAAAGAAGGTGCATTGTTGATGTATGGCCATAAACTAACTCCCTGATCGACAAATGAACCAAGCAAGCGTATCAATAATTGATGAATTTCGTGATCGAAGTTTACCCCAACCTGCTCAATAATTAGGTTGCGAATAACTTTGGTATTTTTTCGGAAGTGATTTTTTGTATTGCTAACTTCCGTCATAATTTTTTTTATATCGGAGTTTTTAATTGCATTTCGTTTTGCAAGAAAATTAAGCGTTTTCATATCGCTGACAGGTACATAGTCAAACAGAGCTCTTTCAAATATTTCTAAATCGGAATGTTGTTCTTGTGGAAGATGAATTTCAAGTGATCGTTTTAGGCATTTGTAATCAATCACTTTCTCTTGGAATTTGCTGCGATAATAATTGAAATCCATAAAATAGCGAGATTGGAGTATTTCACTCGCACTTAAAACGGCTTCGTCAAACGGCTGTCCTAGGTATGCCAATAAGATATTTTGATGGACAAAATCTTTAATAGGGCCTTGAACCGGCAGTAATTTTTCTAGTTTTTGAACTTCACATAAAAGACAGTATTCAACTTTGTGATTATGCCGATTCATAATTGAGCCTTATGCAAATTTGTGAGTTGATAGAGGATGATCGGAGTTTTTGCTTAATTTTTCAAGTCCAATGAGATTAAGCCGATCAATTCCGATTTCATCAATCCATGAATAGAGGCAAGAGAGAGTAGTATGATCTACTAAATTTGCTTGAGTGAAATCGACGATTACTTTTTTATTGGTATTGAGTTCTCGGTTTATATACTTTTGTAATGAAAAATAATTAGAGAAGATAGCAGGTCCCAACACTGTTATCTGCGAATATGTTGGGAGTTGATCAACTCTTACGCTTATACTGATAATAGTTTTTAGTTTGACTCCTCTGATGAGGTGAATGATGATTTTTAATAGCATGCCGGTAGTAATTCCGACTAGAAGATCTGAGCACAAGGTAACCACAAGTGTTGTCATAAACAAGGCGAGTTGATCAATTCCGATTTTGTAGGTCTTGATAAAAGTTGATGGTGAAGCAAGACGAAGTCCTGTAACTATTAGCATTGCTGCTAGAGCAGCGAGTGGGATTTGTTGTATTAGGGGAGCAGCCCAAACAACTGCGATAAGCAAAAAGCATCCGTGAAAAAAATTTGACCAATGATCTTTTGCTCCATTATCGATATTTGCTTTGCTTCGGACAACTTCTGAAATCATCGGAAGGCCGCCGATAAAAGCGCAGATCAAGTTTCCGATACCGATTCCTAGCAAATCTTTATTAAGATTTGATTTTGTTTTAGTTTGGTCGATTGAATCAACTGCGATGACGGTGAGAACTGACTCAATGCTCCCAATGAGGGCAAGCATGATAATAAATTTATATGCCGTTGGTTCCATGAGCACAGAAAAATCAGGAAACACCAAAGAGTTAAAAATATTACTTGGGATATTAACCAAATTACTTGGCCCTACTAAAAAATCATGATCGAGCACATGATAGGAGTGAGGAATTTTTAGGTGCCATATTATTCCTAAAGGAACCACCACAAACAGAGCAACTAAAGCTGGTGGAATTATTTTTATGATCTTACTGGGAATAAGAGGAATAAGTATCATGCACGCAAGGGTGAAAATTCCGATGAAAGCAAGCTCTGGGTTAATGTTGAGAATGCTGTGAGGAACTTCTCCGATAAGAGCTAAGGTTGTTTTTTGATGAGGGGTTGCCCCCACCAATATGTGAATTTGTTTAGCAACAATAATTATTCCGATAGCTGCAAGCATTCCGTGAATAACTGATGGCGGCATCAGACGCCCAAAGCGTGCTGTTTTAAAAAACACAAGAATTATTTGAAGCAATGCAGCGATTACCGCTATAGCAAGAAATTTTTTATAACCTGCAGTTAGATCACCAGCTCCAAGTTCCATAACTGCACCCATGACAATGACGATCAGTCCTGCAGCAGGCCCTTTGATAGAAAGTTTACAACCTCCAAGAAAGCTTACAATAATTCCGCCTATGATAGCTGTGATAATGCCAGCAATGGGTGGACACGAACTTGCTATGGCAATACCCAAGCAAAGAGGCATTGCAATGAGCGCTATAAAAAAACCGGACCTTATTCCGCTCAGCAAATGTAGAGGCATTTTGATCTCCTGATCTCTTAAAAAGTGATCTTGTCCCTAAAGTTATTCTAGTCCTCTTAAAATTTTGGTGAGCAAAAAAATTGAATACGCTCATTACTAAATGCCAATTGAGTAAAATATATTGCGTTTTAAAGAGATTTTTCATGCTTAAGAATAAAAAACCTAAAAATTATTTGCTGGATCCAAAGAATCTGCTAAATTTTTTCGATTTTTCGTATGCTTTGATCGGAGAATTGGGGAGAAAAAATTATGACTTCATATTGGATTATTAAAAGTGAACCACACAGTTATTCATTTCAACAACTAGAAAAAGACAAGATAACTGTTTGGGATGGAGTGAGAAACTATCAGGCTCGGAATAATTTACAGGCGATGAAAATTGGCGACAAAGCTTTTTTTTATCATTCAGTTGGACCAAAAGAAATTGTCGGAATTGCCAAAGTGATAAAGACCGCCTATCCCGATCCAACCACCAAAGAGAACGCGTGGTGTGCTGTCGACGTTGAATTTCAGAAATATTTGACCCGTCCAGTTAAGTTGAGTGATTTAAAATCAGTGAAAGAATTAACTAACTTAAGTTTATTGCGGCAGGTTCGCTTGAGTGTGTGTCCGATTAGCAAAGATGAATGGGATAGAATTATTCGATTATCGCAAGAGTATTAGTAGGAATAAGTTTTCGTTGAAAGTGGTTTTAGCAGCGCTTGTTGTGTGCAAATGATAGGAAGCACTTATGCGAAAGCTATCCGCTGTTTTGGGTTTTTTAATTATATATTATTCAAACTTAATTTGCGCACAAAATGATGCAGGTGCTCAAGCTGTAGGTAGTATTGTTGCGCTACCGATTATTACCACTTTTTGTCCATGCTATTGGCCTTTTGGAATTGTTACGAGCGCAGGGGTAGGGGCAACAACTTCTGTTGCAGCCATGGGGGGAGGAGCAACATCTTCCACAACCACATCGGGCATATCCACAAGCGGAACATCTTCAACGACGGTTAATCTCAATCATGGAGACATACCTTTTACGGGTAAGAATTGTTATGAGTTTTTAGAAGAATTGCAGCACAACTCTGATTGGCGCATCACTGAGTGGTTTTTTAAAAACTTTAAAAATTTATTTCTCAGTCCTGAAAGCCTAGAAGCATGGGATGAATATTGGGCCGATCGAAAACAGAAAAAAAGAGATAAAAAAGAAGCTAAAAAACAAGAGAAGCAGAGTAAGAAAAATAAGAAGAATCAGAAAAGCAATAAAGCAGAACAGACTGAGATTGAGCAAATCAATGAAGTTGAGATGCTAGAAATTCCAGGACAAACGGTGGATGAAAATGGCAAGGCTGTATCTGCAGTTCTTAAGTGTGAGGTAAAACAAGACCTGAGCGTTGAAGAGTTGTCAGAAAAAAATATTGAGTGTGAAGTTGTTGTTTTGGAAAAAGATAAAGAGTGAAACAAAAAACTTTTTGAAATAAAAAATAAAAAAAACATGTTGGCACGCCATATCTAGCAAATAGAAGGAGTGCCAATGCGCTTTTTGTCAACTTACTTATGTATTATTGTATTGTTTTCTAAGCTTTCTTTTTCTTTAGATAGTATCAACCAAAGGGGCGAGGATATCGGCCAGATGATTCCTGTTTTCTCTACACTCGCTCCTATGGGATCAACAGCACTTTTTATCACGGGGGCAGGAGGAGTGGTTGCTGGTGCTGCCACAACCTCGGCAACTATATCTGGAATATCTACTAGTGCCTGTGCAATCGGTGCCGTAAATTACAACGGAGGGAATGCTCCAATTATTGGTAATGTCTATGTGTTTTTGGAAGGACAAGAAGCTAACTGTAAAAGTGATATCGCTCGTGGAGTAATAAAATTTTGGAAAAGATTCTTTTTATCTCCCAAAACAGATGATGAATGGAAAAGCTTTAAGACAACGGTAAAGAAAAACAAAAAAGCTCAAAAAAACATGAAAAAATCTAAAAAAGAGGAATCATTGATGAAAGAATCTGAATTGATATTGAGCTCTGTACAGGATGAATTTGTGATTGAAGAGAAAGCGTAAAAAATATCTAGGAATAATTATCTGTCGAGCAATGTTAAGGTAATAATTTTGCTCGGCGGTGGGATCTATGACACGTCACTTGGTTTTTTATTTTTGTATTTTTTATGTTGTAAATATTTTCAGTCAGTCTTTTGATGAAGTAAAAATTCTTCACCAAGAATTTTTTGAAGCTATCAAAAATCCAAATAATGACCTTGAAAATATTTTAGATGCAGAACTTTCGAATCTACTAAGAAACATTAAATCACTGGGTAGAGATCATAAAAAAAATATCCAACGAGAACAATTGAGTGCATCCTTAGGGCACCCTAAAAAAAGAAAGGTGATATTTCTTCGAGGACGAGATGTTGAGCAAACTATAAGGCCGCCTTTTAAAGAAGAAAAAATTTATAACTACAAGTTTAAAGATACTCTTAAGAGTTTTACCTTAAGGTGGGCGAGTGACCCGCAATTTATCAAAGAAGAGCCAGACATCGCTTATCGCTTGAGTACATTTTTTGAGATTGATAGATGGGATAACAATGCGCTGCTCGAAAAATCTATGGTTTTTTATTTGGATCGGATGGATTTTAAATTACGCCATCATCTTTGGCCCGTTGTTCTTCATCATGAAAAAATTCATAGTTTGCAATTGTTATCAATGGAAGGTGGAAATTCTCTCACCAATGCTTTTGGTCACAGTGCTCTTCGTATTGTTATGTGTGACCCTGAACGAAGTGAGATCAGTGATGAATGTTTAAAGGATACAGATTTTCATGTGGTATTGATGTTTCGCGCTGAAGTTCCCCCCACATCGCATCTCAATCCACTTAGAGCAGTGACTGGTTCATATCCATCGCGGCTTTTTATGACTTCCCTCAACGAAATACTCGATCATTATTTAGAACGAGAGAAAAGAACCATTATTGCAATTCCCCTGGAATTAAACCGTGATCAGATTGTTTTATTTACGCATCAGCTGATGAGAATAGCCCGTTATGACAGGCCCTATGAATTTTTTAAAAACAATTGTGCAACTGAACTATTAGCCTTACTACAATCAGTGGTGGACGACCAAAGTATTTTCAAGCATGCGGCATTATCGCCAGGTGGTGTGATAAAACGCGCTCAAAAAGCACAGCTGGTTAAAGTTGAATGGCCTATAAAAAATAAGAGTGTGAATAATTTTTTACAGCTAGAAGATAAGGGATTAGCTTTTGTTCCTTACGAAAAAAAACTTCGTTATTTTTTTAGAAATCTTAAAGTTTTATTAAGTAAAAATGATGAAGATATTTTATTCTCACGTTCTGAATTTTTAAACAATAATTCGCAACAAAGAATAGAGTTTTATCAAGGGGTGCTTAAAAATTTAGGTAGTAAAAATATTGATGAATATGAAAGAAAAGTAATGATATTTTTAATGGAAAAAATTGAAGAAGAAATAAAAAGAAGAGTTTTTAAATCTCTTAATCAAGAAGGTAATAAATTTTTTATTGAGGCAAGTAGTAAGCAATTATTGACTGTGAATGAAATAAATTTTGTATCAAGTGAACAAAATCTCAACGAGGAACTCGATAAAATTTCTCAGTCAATAGCTCATGATGGCAATCAGATCGTTTTGGCTAGCGTCGAGGAACTTCGAGTGTGGGAAGAAAAGCAACTATGGATGAGAGAAGTTTTGCGTCATAACTGGGGAATGAAACGACTGCTCAATAATAACTCAAATGAAGAGCTTAATGAGCAAGAACAAATCATTGAATTGCTAAAGTTCCACGCATCAACTTTAAATAATTCCTAATATTCGCCACCACAATCCGCCAACAATAAGCCAGATGGTGATGTTGACTAAACTCATGATGAGTCCAATGCGCCACCAGTGATCAAGTTTGACGTAGCCCGAACCGAATAAAATTGGAGCAGGGCCAATACCATAGTGAGTAAGAGAACCAAATAAAGAACTTGCAAAACTCAAGGCTAATGCAAACGGCAAAGCTTTTGCTCCAAGAGCAATGGCTCCCATCAAAAATGGTAAAAATAAAGCTCCCACATGAGCAGTGCAACTTGCAAAAAAGTAGTGGCTGTAAAAATAGACTGCAAATAACAATGCAACAGCAATGCCAATGTTAAAGCCACTCATGTTAGATGCAACCAATTGTCCAAACCATGAAGTAAAGCCAGTACTTGAAAGTCCTTCAGCAAGGGCAAGTAGAGCACCAAACCAAATAAAAGTCTCAAATGCATTGTGAAGTTTTAAAAGTTGCTCCCACGTAAAAACCTGAACAATAAGCAAAAAGCTCATACCCAAAAGTGCGGCTATTACTGCAGAGACTTTGATCAGAGGTCCTAAAAGCCACAGAGTCATAAGAAGAATAAAACCTAAAGCCATGAGCCGTTCTTTGCTTTTCATGGGACCAAGATTTTTTAGCTCTGTTTTAGCATTGGCGGCAGCATGAGCGGTATCTTTGATTTCGGGAGGAGAAATTTTATACATAACTAAAGGAAGGACGAGCAAACTTGTTAAGCCTGGAACAAAAGCGTAGAGCGCCCATGATAGCCATGTGATTTCTATGCCAGCGCTTTTAGCAAGCTTGGCGGTTAATGGGTTTGCAGCCATAGCAGTCATGAACATAGCTGAAGTGACAACCGTAAAATTAAATAAGCATAAAACTAAATAGGTACCAATGCGTTTGCTTGACTTGTCATTGGGAAAACTTTCAAAGGAGCGGGCGATAGATTCTACCACAGGGTAAATAATTCCTCCGGTTCTAGCTGTGGAACTGGGAGTTCCAGGAGCGAGAATCAGTTCGGTAAGTCCAACACCATAAGCGATGCCAAGCGAACTTTTTCCAAAGGTAGCAATAAAAAACAAAGCGATACGGCGACCTAATCCAGTATGCACAAAACCGAAAGAGATAAAAAATGCACTCAAGATGAGCCATGTAATGGGAGAGGTAAATCCGTTAAAAGCCTGTTGAAAACTCATACTTTTTGTAAGTACTGCCATCGTAATACCCATGAGTGATGCTGCGCCCATGGGAAAAACTCCCAACATAACCAAAGAAATAGTGCTGAGGAAAATGGCAAAAAGTTGCCAAGCACCTGCCTCGAGACCTGCAGGTAAAGGACAAATAAAAACCAGAATGCCTAAAAAAATTGAAAAGAAGAACTTAATAGCGCGCTTTGTGTGATTCATGATTGATGATTTTTACCAACGTATTTGCAAGGTTATCGAGCATTTCTATCGAGCTTTTAAAATAGAACAAGGGGAGAGAAAATTCAAAACCTTGTTTAAAACTTTACGCTGTTTCATTGTTTTTAAATTTTTATTTTACTTTTTATTGTACTATTTTTACAAAGCTAATACTGGAGGTTTTCTATGAACGCTCAATTGATTAAGAAATTTTTTTTATGGAATTCTATTATTAATGGTGGGCTATTAATTATTTGGATAATATTTTTTATTTACGCTGCTGATTGGATATATGAGATTCATGAAAAAATATTTTTTATTTCGAGAGAAAGCTTTGATCAAATATCTTATAAACTACTTGGTGTATACAAGATTTTGTTTTTAGTTTTTAATTTGGTGCCGTATCTTGTATTCTCACTAGTGCTAAAAAGAATAGTGTGTACAAAATAGTCATAATAAAAATTTGCGAACTATGACAAATACTATCAAGGTTAATTGCGCCCTTTTAGCTGCCATGATCCTGTGGGCAAGTTCTTTTATTGCCATTCGCTTGAGTCTTGAGGGATACTCTCCTGGGTCTGTAGGGCTTTTTCGATTTATTTTGGCTTCTATGAGCTTTGTAATTTTTTTTGCATTCTATGCAAAATTTCCCAAGATAAATCTAAAACAATTACTTATGTTGGCAGTTGCTGGAAGTTTTGGTACCGCTGCTTATAGTATATTTCTAAACAGTGGTGAGCAAAGCATCTCTCCTGCTATGGCCAGCTTTTTAATCGCCCAAACCCCTGTCACCAATTCAATTTTTGCCTTTGTGTTTTTAAAAGAGCGCCTGAGTTTTAATACTTTGTTGGCTATAATAGTGAGCTGCATTGGGGTGAGCATTATTGTTATAGGTCAACCGATTGAGAGTGATTTTAACTTTGGAATTATTCTTGTGTTGATGGCAACTTTTTGTGGCAGCCTTCAGTCGACCATTCAGAAATATATTTTGCATCAACTTTCGCCGCTTCATGTCATTGCAATTTCGGTGTGGTTTGCAACAGCAAGTTTGCTGGTTTTTGCTTCGGATTTAATTAGTGAGGTACAGGTTGCGCCACTAAGATCTTCTTTGGCTGTTGTATTTTTGGCTTTTCTTCCCTCTATAGTTGGCCAGTGGTTGTGGGGTTATGGACTGTCAAAAACCACGGTGGCAAAGGCAAGTATCTACCTTTACATGCTTCCATTTCTTTCTACTTTATTTGCATGGATGGTATTTAATGAGTGGCCGGCATTTTTTGAATTTACTGGCGGAGTAGTGGCTTTGATAGGAGTAATCTTAATAAGAAAAGAAGTTAAAAAATAAAATTATAATTTGATTAAATATTTTATAAAAAATATTTTTTTGTTTTTTATTAAAGATCCCGCTTTACCTCAACAGCTTTCTCATTCAAATAGCCCTATGCCTGAAGGACCAGAAGTAAAAACAGTAACGACAACACTTAAAAAGCAACTTATAGGAAAGGAGCTTGGCCGCCTATGGCATAGTTCCCTCTATTTGAGAAAAGCCGTTGACTATGGAGAATTTAGATTTTTTGAAAATAAAAAAATCAGCGATATTTCGTGTTATGGCAAAGTGATTTTTTTCGAGATAGAAAATAAAACTTCTTTGCTTGCTCAACTGGGCATGACAGGTCAACTCAAGGTTGAAGATCAAGACACTCCTCTTGCTCTGCATACGCATCTGAGGTGGCCGCTTAAAGAGAGTGCACAAGAAATTCGTTACGTTGATCCTCGGCGTTTTGGTTTAATCGATGTGTGCGATGAAGAAAAAAAAGAATGTATTATTAATCGCTTGGGTCCCGACCCTTTTTGTATGACAACAAAAGATTATCTACCTTTGATTGAAGCTATGAAAAAATCGAGCCGTGCTATCAAAGAAGTATTGCTCGATCAAGCTGTTATCGTTGGGGTAGGCAATATTTACGCCTCTGAAAGCCTTTTCATGGCGGGAATTGATCCTAAAATCTTGGCCTGTAAAATCAGTACGGCTCGTTATCAAAAATTAATTGCAGCTGTCAAAGATGTGATGCTGCTCGCTTATAAAAATAACGGCACAAGTTTCTCAAATTATGTAGACGGTTCAGGAAAAAAAGGGAGTAATCTTGAGTATTTGAAGGTCTTCCAAAAAGAGGGTGAAAATTGTTCAAGGTGCCAAACATCTATAGTTCGGATAAAACAGGGTAGCCGGTCAACTTTTTATTGTCCAAATTGTCAAAAATAAGTCTGCCCGAGTTCAAGTTTTAGCCTGTTCACGTTAGGCTCCACACAATATTTTGAAAGTTAGGCTATTTATGAATAAAGATTTTACCCATCTTCATTTGCACACCCAGTATTCATTCTTGGATGGCGCGATTCGCATCAAAGATTTGATAAGTAAGGTGAATGAGCTTGGCATGAAACAGGTCGCCGTTACTGACCATGGCAATATGTATGGCGCCCTCGACTTTTACAAGCAAGCCAAAAATGCAGGGGTAAAACCTATCATAGGCATAGAGGCCTATGTTACGGGTTCGGCAGACTATACAGAAAAAGTCAGAGAAAATTTTCACCTCGTTTTGCTTGCAGAAAATGATGTTGGTTATCGCAACTTAAGAAAGCTCAGTTCAGAAGCTTTTGTTAATGGTAAATATTTTTTTCCACGTATAGATAAGAAACTTTTATATAAACATCGTGAGGGGCTGATTGCCTCGACGGCATGTTTGGGTGGTGAAGTTTCCAAGAAATGCGCGCACAATGATATCGATGGTGCACGCAAAGCTGTACAAGAATTTAAGCATATCTTTGGACCAAACAATTTTTTTCTAGAAGTTCAACCTAACGGAATTCCCATACAAGAACGTGTTAATGGCCACTTAGCGCAGCTTGCAAAAGATGAAGGTTTAAGAATTGTAGCGACCAATGATTGCCACTATGTGACACGTGATCAACATGATGCGCAAAATATTTTGATGGCCATACGTCAACAAAAAGCTTGGGACGATCCTACGCTTCACAAACATGAAACCGATGCATTTTACATTCGATCTCACGATGAGATGTATGAGCTTTTAAAAAATGATTATCCTGACGCTTTTGCCAATGCTTGTGAAATCGGTAGACGCTGCAATGTCAATATTGAGTTGGGTAAAACCTATTTGCCGCCCTTTCCATGTCCTGATAATTATCGTGATGAAGAAGATTATTTGCGACATTTGAGTCATCAAGGATTGATGCGACGCTTAAAAGAAATTAATTATCCTATCGATATTGATCACTATACATCTCGTCTTGAAACAGAGCTTTCAGTGATCATCGGTATGGGTTTTCCTGGCTATTTTCTTATCGTTCAAGACTTTATTAACTGGGCCAAGAATCACGAAATAAAAGTTGGACCTGGCAGAGGTTCTGGTGCTGGTTCGCTTGTGGCCTGGGCATTGCGTATTACCGATATTGATCCGATTCCCTACAATTTATTATTCGAGCGTTTTCTAAATCCCGAACGGGTTTCCATGCCCGACTTTGATATCGATTTTATGCAGGAGCGTCGGGGAGAAGTTATCAACTATGTTGCTGATCGTTATGGACGTGAACGCGTTGGACAAATTGCTACTTATTCAGCCTTAAACCCTAAAAGTGCAGTTAAAGATGTGGCGCGCACTTTAGGAATTCCCTTCGCTGAGATAAATGAGCTGACCAAGCCAATGCCATTATTGATAGAGGGCAAGAAGCCGGATCTCAAACAGGCGCTCGAATATGCACCCAATCTCAAAGCTAAAGCCAAAACCGATCCTCTCTATGAGCGAGTTTTAGAAAATGCTCGTGTGCTTGAAGGGCTTTATCGGCAAGCAGGAATGCATGCAGGCGGTATTGTCATTGGCGAAAAAGATCTGGTCGAATATGTACCCATTTTTAGTGGAGCCAATGGGGAAATTATTACCCAGTTTGATAAAGACAAAGTAGAAGAAGCAGGTTTAGTCAAGTTTGACTTTTTGGGTTTAAAAACGCTTGATGTTATTGCCCACGCCGAAAAGATGGTAAATAGACGCATCGATGAGGAAAATAAATTAGACCATGCTAAGCGCAGGGAAAAATTAAAAAATCATCCTCATGCAGTGCAAGACAGCGAAAGCATTCCATATTTGGTTGTGGAACTTTTAGCACCAGAACGCAAAGAAGTTTTTGAGTTGATCGCATCGGGAGATACGCTCGGGGTATTTCAAATTGAGTCGGGTGGTTTTCAGGACATGTGTCGTAAACTTAAGCCTGATTGCTTTGAAGATATTATTGCGGCCGGTGCTCTTTATCGTCCTGGACCAATGCAGTCGGGCATGGTGGATGATTTTATCGAGCGCAAGCATGGCCGCAAGGCTGTGGTGTATCCACACCCCATGCTTGAGCCTGTTTTGAAACCAACCTATGGAACCATTGTTTATCAAGAGCAGGTATTGCAATCAGCTCAAGTTTTAGCGGGCTATACCTTGGGAGCAGCCGATATTTTGCGTCGAGCCATGGGTAAAAAGAAATTTGAGGAGATGGAAAAACAGCGAGCTAGTTTTATTGCTGGGGCTCAAAAGAATGGAGTGGCTGCCGAAAAAGCTGCACAGGTTTTTGATACCATTGAAAAATTTGCCGGTTATGGTTTTAACAAGAGTCACTCTGCAGCCTACGCCCTCATCACCTATCAAACCGCGTATTTGAAACGATTCTATCCTGTTGAATTTATGGCTGCTTTACTGACTACCTCTAGTGGCTCTACAGAAGATGTTGTGAAATATATTCGTGAAGCTCGAGCCCAGGGTATTAAAGTTCTACCGCCGGATATTAATATTTCAACGAGCGATTTTACAGTTGATTATGAAGTTGAAGTTTCGGGAAAAAATTCATACGGACAGATTCGTTTTGGTCTTGGGGCGGTAAAAGGATTAGGGCAGGCTGCGCTCGATTCAATCATAGAAGCGCGTAATCAAAAAGGCCCAGCACAAAGCATGTATCAGTTTTGTCAGAACGTGGCGCAGTCGAAAGTAAATAAAAAAGTATTGGAAGCACTTATAAAATCGGGTGCCTTTGACTGTTTTTCTCGACCACGCAAGCAATTAATGCTTTCCATAGATAAAGCGATATCTCAAGCTCAACGTATACAAAGAGACCATAACCGCGGTCAGACCAGTATGTTTGATATGTTTTCGAGCAGTAGCAGTGAAGAAAGTATAGAAGAATATGCCAATGTCGGAGAGTATGTTTTAAAAGATAGACTTTTGATGGAAAAAGAGGCCGTTGGATTTTATCTTTCAGGGCATCCTCTCGATCCTTATGAAAAAGATGCCAAAGATCTTGGTGCTATTCCTACTGTACAACTGGTGAGTGCCCGACACTTAGAGGAAGTAAGTGTGGTGGGTGTGGTGAGTGCATTAAAGGAACGCCCATTAAAAAGTGGCAAGGGACGGTGGGCTGTTGTGGTGATAGAAGATAGTTTTGGGCAGGCTGAACTTTTATGTTTTAGCACAGCTTATGAGCAAGCAGAGAATTTATTAAAAACCAAAGAGCCTTTGATTTTTAGTGGGCGAGCTTTGATCGATGACGTTGATGATGAAGGTCAACAGCAAAAACCAAAAATGCGCCTGAGCGAGGTGCGATTGCTTTCTGAAGCACAGATAAGCCGATGCTCATATCTTGATATCGATTTGCGTAAATCTGAGGTTGATGAAAATACTCTGCATCAGATCGAAAAATTATTATCTCAGTTCCCAGGAGAAAAGTCTGTTCGTTTGCACATGAGAGTAAACAATAAAATTGAGCTTAAAATTAATTTATCTAATAAGTTTGCTGTTAATCCTGAAGAGCAAGTTATGCTTTTGCTTGAGCAAGAGATTTCTTATCTAAAAGTAAGGAGAACATGAGTTATATCTCTGAAGGAAAAATTTTTGTTTTTTTAAAAAATAGTGATGGAGTAGGTGATGCTTGTGACAAAATATTAGTCCCTATGCCAGTTGGGAATTTTATGCCACCTCTGCCCAATTTAGTACCGGTTCCAGAAATAAAGCCTATTAAAAAAAGTGATGAAGAAATTAGTGAAACAGAGCAAAATGCACCAATCCCAAACAAGGGACAAAGAAAAAAATAAGAACCAGTGCCCAAGCAAGTTTAGGGTGTAGCACTAAACAAATGCCAAATGATTTTATCTTATTAATACTTTTGGTCGCCCTATACGCAAAAAGAAGCAGATCCTTAAGGCTCTTCAAAAATAAATAGTTACTAATATTTAAGTTTAGTGCGGCAAAAATGATGGTGATCCCAATTTAATTCGACTTAACTTGTGATTTTTGTAATTATTTTCTAAGTCACTTAGCGATGATTAAAACATCACATGTTCTCGGGGGGGATCATGAAATCTTTTTTATTTGCATTCATAAGTCTATTTGCTCTTAATGGCCAAACTCAAACAGCAATTCTATCACCTATTGCTTCGTTTCCGAGTGGCCATTATTTGGGGCTCGGTCATTATGTTACTGCTGATAATCAGCATGGAAATTATTCAAGTTATCTCAAGGTAGGTGAAGAAAATTGGCAGATAAGTTATCTAAGAGAGTACGGCAATGAATCCTATGAAATAGAGTTTATGTTTGATGATAATGCTTCATTCATCGCATCGCTCGTGCAATATTCGAGCGATGGAGGAATTTATTTCTACATGGGAGCGGGCTATTGCCACAGCAATCAATGTCATCTGAGCATCGATATGGACGACAGATTTTTTGAAGAAACCCTAAGCTTTTATCCTGAACAAAAGAAAATATTTCGAATTGGTTCAATTTCAAGAAAACAGGATAGCGGTAATCAGCTCTCAATGTCGTGGCAAGAAAATCTCATTAGCGTTGATATGGGCGAAGAATAATTTTTAGGTAAAGTAAAATTGGCCAAAACCCACGCTTGTGGGTTTTTTGTTTTGTAATATCAGAATTTTTGCAAGTCGTTAATTTCGGACTTTTCTAATCTATGCAGCAAACAAATTCTAGCTGCGTAAAATTTTTTACTTCTTCATGAAAAATATTTGTTTATTGATCCTCAAATATCATCGCCAGGTCAATATTATGTGGCGCGAGCCCTCCTTGGTTATCGATACAACTACTTTTGCCTTCTAAAGTTGTAAAAATTGTTGGTTTGATTTTCCAATCGGTACATATCGATTGAATTTTTTGGGCATCAACATTGAAATCCCCCAGCACTTCTATTTTTTTAAAGCCAGAGTTAATAAGCTCACCAACAAATTTTTCAGTATCAGCACATAATTGTTTAAGTTCATTATCTTGGGCAGGATATTTCATGTGAGCACTTATGACGCATTCCTTGCTGCTATCATCGCAGTAAGATTGCAATCTCAGGGGACCACTCACTTTATCAGCTTTAAAACTGCTGTCAGCTTTCACAACTAAAGCAACATCCGGTGCTCTTTCTCCAGCTTGTGGTTGAAGTGGGGATAGAAATTGCAATGGTTTAAGAGCGTTGATGAAAATTTTTCGTAAATTTTTGTTTTCCTCATCACGAGCTGAAAATGTTGGAATTTCTTGCAAAGCCATCATTGAAAGGGAGTGTTCGTCAAACATCTCCTTAATCCTTTCTGCTATTGATTTGAGGCGGGTGGCATAAAATTGGTTTGCTATCCAACGAGGATCTCTAAAATTTTCTTCGCTTAGAGCATCATTTAAAACCCTATCACCATTTTTATTGACCAAAGCTCCATCGTCATCAACTCTAAACTTATGGGTATAATAGCTTTTTTGGGCATTTTGGTAGCGTCGGTGGCTAACTCTCTGACAAATATTCCATGTTGCTCGTGCGCCATAGATAATGGGGGCATGATCGGAAATCGACTTATCTAAACCATAGACACATGTCTCTTGGAAAATACCTTTGGTTTTTATGGCTTGGCCCTGTGTTTTTATTTCTACTGCATGCTGAGTAGCTTGAGGAACATGTGCATTAACTACAGGATCACAGCCTATGTTGAGCATTACAATAAAAAATATGATTGGAATAAATTTGTACATATAAATTCTCCGCGTATGATCGCATGTATGCGTTATCATTGTGCTCTTAAAATGTAAGCGGATTGACTAAAAAATGAAGCGCTTTTTAAGTTGAGTTCATTTTTTAGGCGAAATGTTAGCCAACTAAAATTTGATACCAACTGGCATTGCCAGGTGAGCTCGTGATGTCCATAAGAACTTATGCTTAATGCCTCAAATCTACATCTTTCTTATGCAAATCGTACCATCCTTAATGATGTTTCTCTTTCACTCTTGCCAAAAGAGAGGCTTGCCCTGGTTGGCCAAAATGGGGCAGGTAAATCGACTTTCTTAAAAATTCTAGCAGGAGAAACACCTGATAGCGGCAAAATAGAAAAGAGTAAAAATATTGTTATTGCCTTTCTTAAACAAGTACCAGAGCTTGATGAAAATCTGAGTGTGATTGAAACTGTTCGTTTAGGCATGAAAGAACATCTGGAAGCGATAAAAGAGCATCAGAATTTATGTGAGGATTTAAGCGCAAACCCGCAGGCAAGCAAAGAAATTGAAAATAAAATCGATTACTTAGTGCAATATATCGAACACAAAGGTGGATTTGATACCGATTATCTAGTGGAAACTATCTTAAGTCGTCTTGGGGTGAGTGCTCGTGAGCAAATCATCAAGACCTTATCTGGTGGTGAGCGGCGCCGGGTGGATTTGGCAAGAATTCTTTTGATGGCTCCTGATATATATTTACTGGATGAACCAACCAATCATCTCGATATTAAAGCCATTCAATTTTTGGTTGAATTTTTTACCAAATCAAATTCTGCAGTGCTTTTTGTCTCGCACGATAGAGCTTTTATTGATGAAATGGCCACTAAAATTGTGGAGCTTGAAAATGGAAAACTCTACACTCATGAGCCTCCATTCGCTAATTATTTAGAAAACAAACTGATTCGCGAGTTGATTGAGGAGCGCAGCCTTCATCGTAGAGAGCGTTTGATGGCAGGTGAACTTGCATGGCTCAGAGCTGGAACACCTGCCAGAACAACCAAACAAAATGCACGAATTGAACGGGCTTATGAGCTCATGGATCAGATTACTAAAGACAGCGAAGCACAGCGGAAAAATCAATTGCAGATGTCTACAGCACGAATTAAACGCTTAGGCTCTACTGTTTTGGAACTCGATGATGTTGGCGCACAAATTGGAGAGCGGATTTTATTCAGAAATTTTAATCTTAAGGTCAAGGCAGGCCAGCGTTATGGAATTTTAGGGCCCAATGGAGTGGGTAAGACAACGCTGTTATCTATTTTGGCCGGAAGACGTGCACCAAATTTTGGCCAGATAAAATTTGGTAAAAACACCGAGGTTATCGAATTTGATCAGCATAGAGAAATACTCGATGCAAACGCGACGTTAAAAGAAACTTTGGCGGATCATGGCGATTACGTTTATCTTGATGATCAAAAGATCCATATAGCAAGCTATCTTGAGCGTTATCTTTTTTCTGGTGAGGATGCACGGCGTAAAGTAGGGCAACTTTCTGGTGGCGAGCAAAACCGATTGATGCTTGCAAAATTATTTCGCCACTCAGCTAACTGTCTGTTGATGGATGAGCCTACCAATGATCTTGATGTCTCAAGTCTTGCTGTTTTAGAGGACATCATCATGAATTACGATGGTGTAGTGTTTGTTGTAAGCCATGATAGAAGTTTTTTGGATCGAATTTGCACGCATATCATAGCCTTTGAGACAAGTGATTCAGAAAATAAAGAGAGTCATTTGGAAGTTTATAATGGCAACTACAGCGATTACCGAGTACAAAAATCACGGGAAATAACTCCTGAGCAGCCAATAAAAAAAGCTGAACCCAAAACACCAAGAGAGCGGGTGCGTCCAAAAAAACGTAGTTTTAAAGAAGAACGGGAGCTTGAAACAATTTCTCAAGTGATCGAAGCGTTAGAAAAAGAACAAGGTGAAATCCACCAAGCTTTGTCAGATAGCGAGATATTTCGCGATGCTGCGCTTTCGGCACAAAAAATCCAACGCCTTAAAGAAGTTGAGAACGAAATAGAACGACTCTATGCGCGCTGGCAGGAGCTCGAAGAGATAGGACAATAAAATTGATTTAGAGCTTATTTGGAACTAAGTTCTTTTCTCTTATAATTCGATAGTCTTCTCCAAAACCTTTGTGCAATTCTTGAGTAAGACTTTTTTCAGGCTTTTTCTTACTCATTAGTACAAATTTTTTCTTACTATTCATGAGAGAGCTCCAAACACCTTGAGTTGCACCACATAGCGATTTCTTGCGAATCTGTTCGGGCAGTGTTCCACAAAGCTTAAAAAATTCTTGCACGCTTTGAGTTGAAATCATCTGCTTGATAGTTGGAGTTTGAGGGGCTTCTTTCATGAGCCGGGTTTTTGCAAAGGCAATGCCATAGTGAGGAATATGAAGTGCGTCAGCAAACACTAAAGTTTTATTGGTTTGGCTTTGTTTTTCACTAATTTTTTGCGCCAGCAGCGTATTTCTTTGGGAAAAATTTTCGAGCGGAACAAGCTCATTGTTGAGTGCAGTTTTATCCCAACCATCAACTTTTAGTTCGTCCCATACAGATGCTTTTGACTTTATTTCATCATGAACCGACTCAAGGGCGAGAAGGATATCGAATTTTATTTTATTTGAAATATAGGTGTAGGCCGCTAATGGATCGTCCCAACTATCTGATTTTTTAACCAAATTGTATGCTTTATTTCTGGTGATATAGTTGGAATATATGTAAAATTTATTGTTTTTATGAAGATAGTTAATGATGTTGCTAATTCTTTCAGAGTCAGCTTGGTAAATAATGTTATCGTTTTTTCTTAAAAAGGAATTAGCGAAACGAATAAAATCTTTCGTTACATCAGGGCTATCATAAAAGTCACCGAACACAACAACATCAGCATCGTAGATAGAATTTGTGTTGCCAACAACGTGAAAATCATTTTCTTTGATGGGGGTGAGAAAATGATGATCGTTGAGTGTTTCATTTAGTTCTTTGAAATAAGTTTCTTTGCTTAAATAAACTTTTCTTATAGGTTTTTCGGGTCCACAGGAAGTTTGCATCAAAAGAGCAAAAGTAATAACTGACAAGGCTAAAAATTTTTTATTTAATGACCTCACATTCACCGTGAACACCTCTTTTTATTGTATAGACTATTTGATTAAAAATAAAAGATGTTTTTAAGACAAATAAAAACATAATAAATTGTTTGCGTGTGTGATGTTTCAATTGTGTTGAAAAATATTGTTTAGAAAGCGTTGTTTCTATTTTACGTAGAATTTTTTCACGCTCATTTTTGCCTAGGGTTCGATGAATTTCTTTGAGCTTTTTAGGTAAAACTTTACCTAGGACTTGGGTACTGTGTTCATAAAAGTAAGCCAATTGCTTATCGTATTCTTGTTTTTCAACATCTCAGCACTCATCAGGGCAGTGTTTTTGCAACACTACCGAAGAAATTACTTTGTCCAAAAATCATCCATTAGTAAGAGCGCAAAAAATATTTTTGTATTTTTTTGGGGGGTTGGCTATTGACTAAAATCAAAATCATCTATCCATGGTTGCCAAAAGCAATTTTTTTTGAGAGCTTGCGAGAATAAGAGACGAGTAGTTCTCATAACAAAAAAATAAACCAGTAATTATTTTTTCAAAAATTCGCCCCTTAACTTTGTGCATTTGGGTACCGAGGGGCCGAGTGTTGGATCTGTTTATCCAACCGATAGTGCAATCATGCCATAAAACTAAAGCAAGGAGATTCAAGCTATGATCAAACTTTGCAATTTATCCAAATCCTACAATGGGAAAACAGTTCTAAAAAATGTTTCGCTCGAAGTGATGAGGGGAGAGTCTTTGGCTATAGTTGGTGGTTCTGGTTCAGGTAAAACCACTACGCTTAAAACAATTAATCGCTTGATAGATCCATCCCTAGGCAAAGTACTGATCGATGGAAAAGATACCAGAAAATTTTCTCCTCACATTTTGCGTCGAAAAATTGGATATGTGTTTCAAAAAGTAGGTTTGTTTCCTCATATGAATATTGCTGAAAATATTGCGGTGCCAATGAAATTAGCTGGATGGAATAAGAAAAAAATTCGAACTCGCACAGATGAATTGCTTAGGCTTGTGAGTCTTGATGTCGTTGTAAAGAGTAGAAGGCCGCGTGAACTTTCCGGGGGACAACAACAAAGGGTTGGTGTGGCTCGCTGTTTAGCTGTAAGACCAGAATTAATGCTGCTCGATGAGCCTTTCGGTGCTTTGGATCCAATTGTGAGGGAGCAACTCCAAAAGACTTTTTTAGAGCTCAAAAAAAATCTCGGATTAACGACGATATTGGTTACCCACGATATTTCAGAAGCGATGATTATTGCAGATCGTATCGCTGTTATGAAAGACGGGAGACTCCTTCAGGTTGGCGAGCCACAAGAATTACTTAATAATCCAAAAAATCACTATGTTCAGCAAATAATGGATACCCCGCGAAGACAAACAAAAGCACTGGACGATCTGCTCGGAGATAATGCATGATTGAGCAGCTTCGCCTTTTACCAGAGTACCTATCAGCGCATTTAAATTTGACCTTGACCTCTTTGAGTTTAGGAATCTTAATCAGCGTTCCCTTAGGAATACTTGCCGCTCGTTTTAAACCTGTTGAACGAATAGCTTTAGGAATTGCTCAGATTATTCAAACAATTCCAAGTCTTGCCTTGCTTGCTGCTATGGTCCCTCTTCTTGCGCTTCTTGGGGCTCATAGCATAGGCTATTTACCTGCTTTTATTGCTTTAGTTCTTTACAGTATTCTTCCTATTTTGAGAAATACCGTGGTGGGACTCAGGGCTGTGGATCCTGCCTTTATAGAAGCGGCTAAGGGCGTAGGGATGACAAGAGCGCAGCGCTTATTTCGTGTTGAATTGCCTTTGGCCACACCGATGATAATTGCTGGCATAAGAACCTCTACAACGCTGACCGTAGGGACTGCAACACTTTCCACTCCAGTGGGTGCAACAAGTTTAGGCAATTATATTTTTGTTGGACTGCAAACTCAAAATATAGCGTCTATTACAATTGGCTGTATCGCTGCAGCAGTATTGGCAGTTGGGTTGGATACTCTCGTGAGAGTATTGGCCTATGGGTTAGAGCGAGAAAAAAAATCATGGGTTGCGGGTGCCTTCGCTCTATTTGCATTGTTGTTTTCATACGTAGTTTACGATGCCGTAAAAGAATATTGGCCTTCTAAAAATCAACAGATAGTTATAGGGGCAAAGGCAATAACTGAACAATACATTTTGAGCGAAATATTAAAGCAAAAAATCGAGAATCAGGATGATTGTAAGGTAAAAATTCGTCAATCTTTGTCGTCGCTTACAGCCTATGAGGCATTAAAAGCGAATGAGATCGACGTATTTGTTGAGTATTCTGCGACACTTTGGAATCACACCATGCAGATGAAGGAGCACCCTTTGGATTCAGTATATCTTTATCAAAAGATTGAAAAATTCTTGAACAAAGATGGTGTTGAGTTGGTGGGAAAAATTGGTTTTAAAAATAATTACGCTTTTGCTATCAAGCGTGAGTTAGCCAAGAAATTGGGCATAGAGAACTTGAGCGATTTAGCTCAACACTCAAATCTGATTTTAGCCGGTGATTATGAATTTTTTGGGCGTCCTGAATGGCAGCTTTTTAAAGAGAGTTACAAAATTAGGTTTTCCAAAAAAATCATTATGGATCACGCTTTGGTATATCAGGCAGCAGATAAGGGTAACGTCGATGTAATTGTGGTATTCACCACTGACGGGCACATTGATGCTCATGACATGCTTGTTCTAGAAGATGATAAAAATGCCAGTTTATCTTTTGATGCGATGATACTGACGAGTAAAAAGTTTGGACAGCAATTATCTAAGCTAAATCAAGTTTTAAAAAATTTAGTAGGAACGATAGATGAAAAACAAATTAGAGATCTTAATTTTAAAGTAGATGGAGAAGGGCAAGATCCTGCCGCGGTTGCTCGTATTTTTAATGAAGAAAAAAACAGTCTCTAAGTAAGATCTGGAGACTGTTAAAAATATCCTAAGAAGTAAGTTGACAATTATTTTCAAAACAGCCTTTAGGCAACTATGCTTTGGTTAATTGTGGTTCTGGCGAGAATATAAATAGTGTAAAACTGGGAATGCACATTAAAAAACCAAAGATTGGCAGATTGAGAAAGAGAGCAATACCAATGTGCATTAAGCATGTTGTATAGATCCACCATGCTCGTGTTTTTTGTGGCCAAACAAGTACGCAATAAAAAATTTCTATGGCTAAAACACACCAACCGCTGAACATGGGAAGTGCTGGAACATGAGCCAGCCAATCAAAGTTAACTGTGTTGTATCCGGGGGTATTGAGCGCCTTGTATATCACTTCACCATTCCACCACTGCACTGACGAAGCCTTTTCTATTCCGCTTGTCAAATAGGAGATGCACATATGAAGTTGTAATACCCGTAAACCTAAACGAGCTTTGTATGATGGGAGTCCATTTGTTCGCTTAAAAAATTGATCGAGTGAGTAGTGGTAGCCGCATGGAATCCATATGAGATAAAATAAGAATATGTGGGCATACATATCTGCCCCATAAGCACCACTGTAGCCTGTGTTGAGCAATGACCAATGTAAAAACCATACTAAAAAAGCAAAAAAGTTACTGTAGAGACCGAGCAAAAGAAATATCAGTGCAAAGATATAGCAAGCAGCCAGTGCAATCAAAGCGTGGTGGGTTGAGATTCCCGCTTCCGACAAAAATTGAAGCACGCCATATAAGTTAGGAAGTGTTGGATCGCTGATAATGGCATTAACCTCTCCCTGAATTAAGTTGTGTGGAGAGAAAAAAAACAAAAAATGCTTGCGCATTACAAATGCTTGAACGAGCAAAAGCATACAAAGGAAAATACGAAATAGGGCTAAGGGTTTTGCCGATGCTGGTTTGAAAAAAAAATCGTCAAAAAAATTTTTAAATCTAATCGCAATGCTGTTTTGAGAATATTCTAAGACTGTCATTATTTATTCTCCAATTATCTTGTAGAGCGAGAAAATTGTGCGGTGTAATAATCAGCCCACTGCGAGCGAAGCCCTTGACGATATTCTTCCATGCTTACTGATTGATAACCTTGTATTCGAAGTTTGGCCTCAGAGGCGTCGTTATAGCGTGAAAAGATGACGGCAGCTAAACCTGAAGCTAAGGGTTTGCGGAATTCGGGAAATTCAAATTCTTCACTGGTGAATTCTTCAAAAATTCCTCCCATACGAATCTGAGCTTCTCTTTCAGTTGTTGGTATAAAGTGAATATCTTCGATTTTTTCGCCTGATGTTTTGACAATATCAAAAACGCCGCGGGTTTTTAGGCCAGGTGCTGGAGCAAAAAAACCATAACTGCTATCTGCTCCCGATGCTTTTTGGTACCACTCAATGAAATTTTTTCCCAAAAACCAATCAGCTATTCTTACGTATGAAGCGCTCATTGTTACTAAAGTTAAATGAAGGAGAGCACACGTTAAGAACATTGTTTTAGCGAATTTTTTCATAATAAATTAACCTCGTTCGCTGCGAATTTTTCCTAGATAGTGTGCGTTATCGGCTGATATGCTGTACGAATAGCTTTCTAAAAATGCTTTATTAAAAAAAATATTAAATCGTTGATGAGTCCAAAACGCATAGCTTTGATTATTCTTTAGCCCGATTCGTAAAAGGGCAGCATCAACAAATTTTTTAAGATGATAAGTTGAACCCAGATGCAAAAATTGTTCGAGATGCGATTCATTTACGCTGTCGCTACATAGGCCGCTCAAAGGAATTCTTTTGAGCATTTTTTCATCTCTTTGTAGGAAAACATTTATACAGTTGCTTTCCTGAGTTGGATCATGTTTCAAATTAGCAAGCAAATTAAATAATTTTTTTGAATCAATTTTTTGGTTGTTTTCGTTTACTACTACCCAAAGCAGAGACTGAGCCTGAGGAGTAGGTGCAGCATACATTCCCCAGCCAAATAAACGCCAAGGTGATAAGTGTAGGGTTTGAACAAACAGCATATGAAAAATTGGCCATATAAGCAGCGCTGCAAAAAGGATCAAGGCTGTTTTTTTAGCTAAAGTTCTCAGTTTTGTTTTGAGCATTAAAGCCATGGCTGAACCATAAAAATTAAACACGTTAACAAGACATAGCCGTAGGGTGCTGATTTTGGCACAAACAAGAGCAAAATAGCGAGAGCTGAAAATGCAAAATCAATTTCACCTGAAAAAAAAGCGATTGTAACTTGAAAAATAAAAAGACCAGTAATACCAAGATTACGAAATTTTGGAACTAAAACCAAAATTGGCAGTCCCAGTTCAGCTATAATAGTGAACCACGAACAGGCAAGCAGCAGTCCACGTTGCCAGAGTCCAAAATGGATTACTGCTTGGCTGCAGCAGCCAAATGGAATTTGGCCTGCAAAAGAATCGCTTTGGCCGAATATATTTAGAATGCTGTTGAGGTAGTTCCCTAGGGTAGTGTTATCGGAAAGTGCTTCAAGAGCAAAAAATTCTGCATTCCAGTAATATCCATCAAAAAGTTTATGGACGCCGGAATAAAACCAAACAGATAACATCAAAATTTTTATTAAGTCAGTGCAGGATAGTTGAGACGAGATGTCTTCATTTTCAGGGATGAGTAAGGATAAAATTAATATAAAAAATTCAAGAAATCCATGGTTGATGCTAAATGGCCAGGTGTTCAATAATTCGTTAAAAGAAATTGCTAAAGCAGTGGTAAGTGAAAAAATATAAAATTTTTTTGAAAAAGATAATGCTACAATCCCTGTGAAAATTATCCATGCAACTGGATCGAATGAGCGGGATAATCCGTAAGGAAAAAAGTAAGGAAGAGAAATTTTTATAATTAGGAAGGTGCGAAATAGTCTAAATGCCCAAGTTTTTTGGGTTGCATCACTCGTTGTGCATGCCAAGTTTAGAGAAAAGCGGGCAAACGCATTTGAAAATACTAAAAAACGAGAAGGAAGCAAATGCGCCATAGCCCACCTCATGCTCTACAATAAAATATTCTAGATATTAACGACGATGCCAATGGCCGTGGCCCCAACCATGACCCCATCCGCCATGTCGTTCCCAACCACCACGACGTTCCCAACCGCCGCGTCTTTCTCTACCACCACGACGTTCCCAACCGCCGCGTCTTTCTCTGCCACCATGACGTTCCCAGCCACCGCGACGTTCACGATGATGGTTGGCTATTTCTTCTGAAGAAGAACTGGCCATAATATTTTCTTCGATCAATTCTATTTCATCTATAGAAACAGGATGGTTGTTGGATGGAGCAGCAAAAGATGACCCAGTTATTAACAACGTTCCTGCGATACTAGCTAAAAAAAATTTTTTAACTTTCATTCTTTCCCCCTTCATAAAATGATCTTTGAGATCATTAATGATGCCAAAATTTTAAAGGCAAACCACTTTCTGTTGCAAGTTAAAAACTTTATTAATTTGTTAGATGTTTAAATAATTAAAAACTCTGTCGATGTTTTTCATGCACTTTAAAGTAAATTATCACTCTAGTTTTTATTAAGTGAGCGATATTTTTGGCGCAAAAATATTTTAAATTGGCAAAAAAATAATTCACATAAACACTAACCTATTATTAATTTTCTGCTGTTGATATTCTAAAAATTATGAGCAACGAGGAAAAATTTAATGAGAGAGAACATAGTACTTGAGTCAATGCCAAGCGATATTATCTTAGAACAAGCAAAGGAATTATACGATCTTGATAATTTTGTTTTCATCAGAAAAATGGAAAACATAGTTTATTCAGCAATGCAGCAAAAACAGAAAGTATATGTTCGATTTACCAGTCCGTTAAGAAGAGCGCGACATGAAATTCGTTCGGAGCTTGATTGGATGCAATTTTTATTTAAGTATGGTTTTTCGGTGCCCAGGATAATTAAAAATAAATATCTAGAACCCAGCACAACGCTTATTCATCAAGCTGAAAAATTTGAAGTATGCGTCTTTAATGAAGTAATCGGTCAGCACCCAACACATACTCAAATGATGGATGCAAATTTTCTGCAAAGAATAGGAGCGCTTATAGCAAAAATGCATGAGGCAACGCTACATTATATTCCTGAGGTTTCCGATTTTTATCGTGAACAGTGGTATGAAGAGCGTGGAATACGTCACGCCATAGCAGCAAAAAGTCGAACGAGCGATTTGGAAATGAGAGAAAAGTTTGAAGAAATGGTGCTTTTGCTTTCTTCATGCTCTAGAAATCATGAAAATTATGGACTTATACATTCAGATATTGGCAGAGAAAATATCTTGCTGGAAAAAAATATGTTATCGGTCATAGATTTTGACGATAGCTGTTTTCATTGGCACGTATTTGATATCGCGATTGTGGTATATTTTTTGAGTTTAAAAAATCAACAAATAATGAGTAGTGAAATGCTTGATGACTGTGTTGTAAATTTAGTAACGGGCTATCGCTCTGTTCGTTATCTTCCCGATGAAGAAGTTGAGTTAATACCTCATTTTATTATATTTGCTTTCCTACGATTATATTTTTGGATTGAGGACCATCAATTCCTTGATACCTTTCATGAAAAAGTAAAAGTTAACGTAGAGGAACTTAAGCAAAAAGCCAGGGATTGCGTAGTCTTTTATTCTTAAAAATGTCTGGGATGAAAAAATGTAGACATGTCTACATTCGCAGAGAAAATATTTTTGGATAGTATCTGAAGTTACTGTTTTACTATCGCTTGGTTTTTATTGTCAAAGTAGAAAGCAAATATTGTTACTTCCTAAAGAACAATTAGAACACGTATCTGTCGGATTCTACCAAGGCAATATACTGCCATCAATGTGCCAAAAGTTACCGCTGTTATTGAGGTTCAAATCGTCGATCAAATCTAAAATTTTAGAAGCTGCATCGTGTGGTGGGCGCCCACTGTATGTTCCCAGTACGCGCAGCATATCGGTGTCGACCTGGCCTGGAGAGTATACTCCGACAGCAATACCTTTATTTTTCAAATCGAGTGATAAATTTTTTCCAAGCATATTTAGGGCAGCTTTGGACATGCGATAGGCGTAGCTTTTGCCAATATCATTTTTCGATATTGATCCCATGCGGCTGCTAATCAGCGCAATCTTGCTTTTGAGGTTCATCAGAGGAACCAAGGCTTGCGAGAGCAGGAGAGGAGCAACAGCATTTACATTGTACTGTTGTAGTAACCCATGTGTATCAATGGAATCGAAACAATCATCGAAGCCTATAGCAGCGTTATTGATAACTAGATCTAAATTTGTAGAGCGGAATAGGGTAGGAATTTTCTTGATCTGCTCTGCTGAATTTAGATCTAGACCTTCATGTACATGGATATTTTTAGCGTTGAGTTCATTTGAAGCTCTACGACAGAGCGCAAAAATTGTATAATTCCGTTTTGCTAATTCTTTACAAAAAGCCAAGCCTAGGCCTCGATTAGCACCTGTTACGAGTGCTGTTTTTGCAATCATCACTGCTCCTTAATATATCCATATAAAAAGGTTTAGAGAGCGTTATACTTGGATAATTCCTCATTGATAATCAAAAATTGTGTGTTAGGAAGTGTAGCCTCAACGAGGCTAGCATGCTTAGAAAAACAGGATCAGGTATATTTCATTTTTTTAGCGTATTAATAGCTTTCATATCGGCATTTTTTTATTTTTCAAGTTGCTGTTTTTATTCAAATTCGAATTTAAAACAAATTTACAAGAACAAAGCTGGCAAATTAATTGTTTTCGTTGGTGTTTCAGGAAGCGGCAAGTCTACTCTTGCTAAAGAATTGTCGCTTCTTATTAATGCGAAACTTTTTTTAGAACCAGAAGAAAACAAATGGCCAAAGTTGATTACCCAGAGCCATTTTTATGGTGAATTTGCGGCTATGATGAGCTTAAGAAACCTAAGGGTCAAAAATCTATATGATGCAAAAAAATATAAAGAAGATGGATTTATAGCCATAACCGATTCCTATTACGATAAAATAACCAGCTATTATCTGGGAAAAACAGGGATGGAATGGTTAATTTCTCCTCAAGATCCCTATTTCCATGCTGCTGAATTGCTCACCAAATTAGATACCGAAAATCTTCCTGATGCTGATTGCATGGTTCTTCTAGATATTGATTTTGAAACATGGAAAAAATTCCTGAACAAACGAAAGCGAAAAAGAGATTTTATATCAGGTTTCCAGGAGAATTTTCCATTATACAGAAATTATATTGAAAAATCTGTTGAAAAATTATCTGAACAAAAAAATATTAAACTTATCAGAGTGAAACAAAATGGAGAGGACCCTCAAACTCAAGCAAAAAATATTAAGGAACAACTAGAGAAACAACACGTGTTAACCATATGAGTTTATATGAAAATGATTCATATGTTTTTTCGAAACCTCCCTCATGGAGTAAAAATGCTCTAAATTTAGCCAAAAAACGCTTTCTTTTTAAAAGCGAATTTGCCATTGATGATTGGTTCTATAATGTTGCTAAATGTGTGTGCAGTCATTATGCGGAGCCGGAAAGAGAGTATTACACGAGAAAATATACTCAATTACTTCAATCACGAATATTTTTACCAACAAGTTCTGCTTTGGCAAATACCATTTATAAAAACGGAATTTTTGCCGGCTGCATGGTTTTTCCTTTACCTACAAACTTAGAAGAGATTTTTAATTCGGCTCTCCCTAAGATAATGAAAATGCTGCTCTTGGGAGTTGGAGTCGGACTGGACTTGAGCCACTTTCCACCTCGCTCTCTTCCGATCAATAGTCAGGCTAGTTTAGGCCCTATACAAACGCTTATTACCTTAGCTCAAGCCGTAGAGAGTCCAGCTACTTATCAGGGGATTAAGAGAGCAGCATTTATGGCAACACTTTTTGCTCAGCATCCAGATATTTTTGAGTTTATATCGATGAAGAGACATCGAAGGATCGAAAATATTAATATTTCACTTACTTTCGATACTGCGCTTAAAAAATCACTCGAGGTAAATGGTTATTTACCTCTATTTTGGCAAAATGAAGGTAGTGCAGAGATTTTTTCTCTTGAACACCTTGATAAAATGAAATTGTGTGCTGATTGTCGATCAGTTCAAAAACCTGATTTAGAACTAAGAAATAAAAATAAAATATATAGTAATAGTGTTGGTGATTTCGTTGGGAAATTAATAGGAAATAAAATTTATATCAATACACAAATTTTACTGGATTTTGTTTCGGATACGGCTCATGCATGTGGTGATCCTGGCTTAATAAATCTGGATGCGATTAATCAAGATAATCCGACTCACCCTCGCTATAGCGATATAAAACAAATCGGAATAGGATCTATTAAAAGTACCACGCCTTGTGGTGAACAACCACTCTTGCCTTATGAAGTTTGCCATTTAGGTAGTTTTAATCTGAAAGCATTCATTATCGATCAGAAATTTAATAAGAAATTATTTTCCGACACCATAAAACTTGCACTCAGATTAATGGATGATCTGATCTGTTCTAGTAATCATGGTTTAGATGAAATAAATCGAGTATCGGTAGCAAATCGGAAAGTAGGTTTGGGGGTGATGGGTTTAGCTGATGCTTTGGCTGAATTGGAGATTCCTTATGACTCCGATGAAGCATTAAAATTCTGCGAAGAAGTAAGTTTTTTGCTGCAATCAAATCTGGAAATAGCATCTGAAATTCTAGCAGATGAAAGAGGTGTCTATCCCAATTTTAAATTTTCCAGGCACGCAAATTCACGTCCTCGAAGGCATGCCACATTATCAACTATTGCTCCAACAGGACACATTGCAACTTTGGCAGATTGCTCTTTCGGAATTGAACCGTATTACTTGATAGAGTTTGATAGAAATGCAGCAGGAGTCCAGAGTTGTACGTGCTCAGTTTTGGAGGCAAAGTTACAAAAAATAAATTATAGCCTTGCTCAGTGGATCGCTGATACTAAAAATAGAAATCCATACTACGAATTTGATGGAAGCCTAAAAATGTTGAGCGAAAATATTTTTTCAAAAGAAGAAAAAAATCATTATCTGAAAAGACTAAAATCAGTTTTTAAAACAGCTCACGAAATCGACTATGCAAGTCATCTAAATATGGTGAGCGTTTGGCAAAAGCATGTAGAAAATGGCATAAGCAAGACTATAAACCTATCTCGATATTCAACTCGAGAAGATGTTAAAAATATTTTTAGCTATTTCATAAATCAGAATCTCAAAGGAATAACTGTGTTTAGGGATAGATCTTTAAAAAGGCAGGCTTTGTATAAAACAAAGTCGTGCATAAATTGTTAGGTTATAGAAAATGTCTGTCGGAAAAAATAATATTTCAGAATTACAAATCTTAAGTTGCAAGTCTATCGATGGAAAAAAAAAGTATGACCTACCAGCATATTTAGTTGGAGACAGGGAAAACTATGTTATCTATGCTCGTCCCGATCCAATAATAATTCATCATAAGAAAAATAAAAAATTTTCTTTAGCTCATTCGGAATTGGTTTTGGTAGGCAAAAATGAATACCATGTTGTCTCGGTGGCGATAGATAAATCTTATAATCCTGTAGAAATGTATATTAATATTAATTTGATTCCCGAAAAAAACCCAATTGGTTATCAATGGGTTGATCTTGAGCTCGATATCAAATTAATGCTCAATCACGATAGAAAATTTGTCCCTGTTTTGCTTGATGTTGATGAATATGAAGAGAATATTTCCGATGAAGAGCATAAACAAGTTTGCGAAGCAGAAATTACGAAGACGATGGAAAATATTTTTTCGGAAATGTTTCCGTTTTGTTATCAACAAGCTAAGCAGTTGATTGAAAAATTTTTTATAGAGAAAAAATTTAAAACTAAGGCCATGCAATAAAACGGTGTGTTCTCCAAGACTCTATTTCGAAAAAATTACTGAACAGCTTCTAAAAATATTTTGAACTAGGGGACTGAAAATATTGATTGATATTTAAGAGATTTATTCAGCACGAGAAAGCTCATAACCAACAAGGCTTGCCGAATATTTTAATATATTTCTAAAACAGTGTGAGACTATAACGCGCAAGGGAAAAAGAAATAGTTCCCATAATGATTGCAACAAAAAGATTAAGTCCTCTTTGTACTTTTGCCATTAATAAAAACTGCCGAAAATATTTTGCTAAAAAGCCTAAGAGAAAGAACCAAGTAAATGAAACTAGACATGCGCCAATAGTAAAAGCTAAAAGCTGTAAGCTTTCGTTGTATTGACTAGAAACACTACCCATAACAACTACCGTATCAAGCCAAGCATGAGGATTTAAGAGGCTGAAGGCTACAGACATAACTATTATTTTTTTCATGCTGTTTTTTGTCTCATTTTTTGTTTCTAGGTTTGAGCCCGAGCTGCGCATAAACTGTCTTAATGCTCCCCAAGCATAAAAAGCCAAAAACATACTACCAGCTAGGCACAGAGACAGTTGCATGGTTTTCTGAGAGGTTACGAGTTTTCCTAAACCCATGGCGCCGAGAATAATTAAAGCAGCATCACAAAGAGAGCTTGTGAGGCAGGCAGTTAAAACATAACGTCCGCTCATTCCTTGCTTTAGAATAAAGATATTTTGACTTCCTATGGCTAAAATCATAGCTAAGCTAAGAAAAAAGCCATGAAACAACGGTGCTGATATTAAATCAATCATATAAATTTCTCTCTAAAAAAATATAGGGTATCGATTGATTTTTTCAAGAGAGGTTTTAAATGAAATTAAAAAATAAATAATAAGAAAAAAATGAAATTTTCATAATACAAGAAAGGCTCTCAAAGAGCCTTTCTTATTTGTTTTTTTATGCTTTCCTGCGTTTGCGTATGCCTAGCCAAGCAAAAGCCAATACAAAGAATAAGGAAAGAGTGGAATCTGTTCCATTGACAGTTGAGCAACCAGACCCTTCAGTATTTCTTTGTTGTCTCCTAGGTTTAGGACGGATATCAATGTGAGAATTTTCGATCGCGGGAGCATTCTCGAGCGAAGAGACGTCTGATTTATCAGCCTTTGTTTGCTTCAAGGAAGCGTTTGGTTCCTTAACTACTGCTACAGATTCTTCTTCTGTTAATTGAGCACCGGTGGCTGCAGGAACAGGAGGAACAGGAGCAAATGGAGGTGCAAATGGGAAAGGAAATATTCCGTAATCATCATCCGAGAAAATTGCATCATCGTCGCCATAATCATCATCATCTTCTATTGATGCAAGATAGCTTACTGAAATAGATGCTGAAAACTCTGAAGTATTATTGTTTGGATCAGTTACTGTTGAGCTTATGAGTGTTCCAACCATTTGGTTGGTGGATGATTGAAAAACAAAGCTAGCTTCACCAAGCGCATCGGTTGTTACGTCGATAAAACCGATATAATTTTGACCTTCTCCATAGCCTGAGGCATCAGCTACTGTATTGGCAAAAAATTCAACCCGATAAGCAGAGCTTGGAGTAGAAGAAAGGGTACCTTTGACAATTAAGCCATGTTCATTCGTTGTAGCTGAACTGAGCACGGCAAAGTTTTGTAAATTGTTGGGTCCAGTATCTGAATCAAGTGAATCGTTAAGGCTAACACCGTCATTATCAAGATCAATGCCGAGGAGGCTATTGGAGTGAATAGAGTTTCCCAAAATTAAATTGCCTGTTCCAGCGCTGGAATCAATTAATATTCCCGTCTGTCCATTAAAGGCAATGAGATTGGCGTTGTTCGCAAGTAGACCACCAATTGTAGTAGTGTTGGCATCTGAAATATAAATCCCTGAAGAGCTATTGGGAAGAGACGCTACCCCGTTGGCAGCTACCCCTATAATGTTACCTAAAATTCTATTGCCAGTGACGTTACCTGAGATATTTATCCCGTTACCATCATTCCCTGAGACTAAATTTTTATCTCCTGGTGTACTTCCTCCAATAACATTGTTGGATGATTGTATTGCTATACCGTCGCTTAGGTTACCATTGTCAAGCATTCCGGTAGAGTCAGTACCAATAAAATTACCACGAATAAGATTCGAACCAAGAGAGGTGATTAAAATGCCTTCATTCGCAAATCGATTTATCACGAGACCTTGAATGGTTGAATTCCCAGCATCGATCTGAAGACCTGCGGAGGCACCAGCATTGGTACCGTCTATTTCAATGGCGATGAAGGCATTATTGCCGGAGACCAAAGTATTTTCAGTTGCACCTGGTTGGGTGTATCCATTGATAATAACCGAATCGGTGATAGCGGGAAGTGCGCTGCTTGGTTGAATGGTGTAGATGCTACCCACAACTCCGGGAATGTTGAACTCGATAGTATCCACTCCGCTACCAGCGACCGCATCACCTGACATAGCATCTGTATTTGAAGCGGTAAGAGCTTCTCTTAGTGTTACAAAACCATCAACAGCTATGGTATCTCCTGTGCTGGTAACGGTAATTACTGTTGCGCCTATTTCTTTAACAAAAAGAAAAGACAGTATTGCTAGAATGTACTTCGTTGCTAAATAGCGCCCCGTTTTAAGACTTCTCATGATCATGCTCCCCTTAGCAAGGTCGTTCTTTGTCGTAAAAAAACGTCGCAGCATATTAGCGGCTAGAGCACATTCGTGCACAGTCGATCAACTTCCTGCCCATTTCCTGCAAAAATCATCCAAATAATCAGGCACTAATGCGTTGTAGCACAGTTGGATTTATTGTGAGTAAAGGCGATACTATGGGGTTAACGCAGAGTGTGTAGGATACTTATAACTGAAAGGTGGAGATTTGTAGACGCGTCTACAAATCTATCTAAAGAGTTAAAAAATTAGAAATCAAAATTTAAATCTAGCAAACTAAGACCAGGAGGAAATTATGAAAAAGATTTTACTTAGCTTGCTATTTTTGATGCTTGTTAAAACAGCCTGGTCTGCAACAATTTTATCTGGGTTTTACAATAGATTTAATGAAGTGGTAGAGCTAGAAGTTGGTTATTGTTTTAATGATGAAGAATTGCCACGGATAGATTTCTTAGAGGGAGTTTGTCAGGCAACATTTCCAGCTTCATGCGATGTGATTGTAGACGTTATTGATGAAAGTCCTTTTCCTCTGCCTGGAGATATCTGTGGCTCAGAAATACTAAGCTATGATGTTATAGATTTGCCAAGGCCAGTGGTTTTAAATTTTTTAACAAGCGATGGTTCGGTGGGCAGTATCTTAGTTGATTAGTTCAAGATCATGCTGGATAAGCTTAGCTTTTTTCCGTTTAAGTACGCTGTCGTGTGACCTCAGAAAAAAATATTATCTAAGGTCACAAAATATTACTTTGTATGAATCCAACAAGTCTCATAAAACTGCATTATTTTTTTATAAGTTATTGAGCAGTCGATTATGAAAGTCTAATAAATAATCAACAGCGTTAAAAGCCTCTAAAGTTCTTTCTGCACTTTTTACTCTTTTGGTCAACAGTTCGCTGTTTGGAGCAGAGATAATGCCATTACCTATTAAAAGACCATCCATAGAAAATTTCAAAAAGCAATCTTTTACATGTTGAAAAATAAATTCATAATGATCTGTCTCGCCCTTTAATAGAAGACCTAGAGCTATATATGCATCAAAGGGCTTTTGTTTCTGATAGGTTCGTATAACCGATGGGATCTCATAACAGCCCGCTCTGACGGTTTCAATTTCAAAAGTATACTTTGAATTCTGTAAAAGTTTTAGGCAACCCTCTAATTGTTCTTCAGCTAATGCATGATGATAATTTGACCAGACTATAAGAATTCTGGGGTTTTTCATGATACTTTCCTTTGATCTTGTTTGATAGATTTAACAGCATATGTGTTTATTTCAAGACTATGGGAATAAATATTTTATATAAGTAAAATACTGTTGTATTAATTGGTATAGTTTATTGTTTTTGCTTGAGAGGTTTGCATGCAGAGAACAAAGTTATACAAATTTTTATTTGTTTTATTTATTTCATTTAAGGTTCTTGGTTTCGATAGTTATGAGCATATTGCTACTGGTACTAACGGGGTGCAATTGCATTTCCCAAAAAACAGCCAAGTATTCGATGATTTTCCATACAAACTTTTTTATGAGCTTTTGCTTGAACATGAAAATCAGCCAAAGGTAGGTAAGATAGAGTACAATCCTCAGTATATTACGATTCGCAATGGCGATCAGATTTTAAAATTGGCCTATGGAGAGATTATAGCTTTAGCTGGAGACTTTGTCGGAATGAGTGATAAAACTATTTCCGATGGAGTAGAAATTAAGCATTTCGAAAAAATGCGTTCAAGACTCGAAGATAATTTTCGGAGAGCATTTGAAGCTCTCCTGCCTTCGGAGCAGAACCCTATTTATAGTAATAATAACTTAGATTATTTGCGTGGATTATTTAAAAATGAGTACAAATCGCTCATACTGAACTTGAGCAAGAAGCATGGGGTTCATTTTAACAACGCTAGTTCACATTCCGTTACCTCCAAAATAAAAGACCAGTGGGCATATTCAAAGTCACCTGGTTATGTCGATCTTTTGTCAATTAATGTTGATCACTTTGAAGATGATGCGAGAATTAGTTACGCTATAGGCCACAGCTTAGCTATGGAAGAAGCCAAAAAAGCCTATGAATTAAAAGCCAAAGGCGAACAAGAGGAAGCCGTTGCAATTTTGAATATGGCATATGCTATGGATGCCTTTGCCTCCCATTTTTTAACCGATCTCTTTTCTTCTGGTCATTTGAGAACTCCGAGGGGGGGGCTACTTGAGGTATCCAATTCTATTAAATATCGGACAATGGGCTATACCGCTTCAAATGTAGGTCTAATGGCAAATGCTATGCATGATGAGGATGGTTATTCCGGTTTATGGTTGAAAAATAAAGAAGGTCAAATCTGGAATGCTTTCGGAGATGGTTCTTATTTTGATGTAAAAAGTTTGGATAATCGACAAGCAATTAGAGAGGCGCTACAGGCTTCGGTAAATGAAGTTTATAGAACCTTTGAGACTGCTCAAATAACACCGTTCAAAAAATTTAAAGCTCTCAAGTTAGTAGGAGATCCTCTTCCAAGCAGTAGCGACGTCATTAGCAAAATAGCTAATCCTTTCGCATTGTTCAAGATGACAAAAACATGGCCGGAAGTAAGAAAAAATTATTACGATAACTCGATCGGTGAATATCAGGCAATTACATCGCTGACAGGCATTTCATCCTTTATCAAAAGCGATTTAGGGACATTTAATCACGCAAATTTTTATTCATTTTTAATGGCAGCGCATTTGGTGGAGTCTTTCAAAAGGAACGTTATTGTCGAGTGCTACAATACATTCGATAGAGAATCTATTTGGCCATCAAAAGAAAAAGACTATGTCACTTTAAAGGATTCTAAATCTATGATTGCCATCGATAACAAGACGCTCCAATTTTATTCATCTATTTTAATAGGAAACTTACGCCCTGATGGTATTTTTTACACCGTAAGCGCGGATGAGGGAGAAAAAATAATCTCACAGTGCCAACATGCTATGGAAACTAATGCCAAACTTGGACTTGTGAATGGACCACAGGTAGTAGAGATTAGAGGAAGAATTGATAGAGGCTATAGTCACCCTATAGTAGTTTTTGATAAAGAGGGACAACTGGTGCGTCTAAAAGGTTATAAAAGTGAGACCGTAAAGAACTAATAAAGTAAGAAAATTTATTTTTTATTTCCCCAACTTCTAGCGAAAAATAAATCACATGATCTTATTCAAGGAGAGGGAACTTTTAGGCTTCCCTCTTTTTTATTAAAAAATTTCTAGGAGATTTTTAAATATTAAGGGAATCGATCCTACCTTAAATAAATTTTTTTGCCCAATTGAGGTAGAACGAGAACCATTTTTCAATAATGGCTAAATTTTCTTCGTTTTTTATTTTTCCCTGTTCATCGAAAAAATCTTTTGTAGCGTGTATGTAGATTTCAGGCTTACAAAGGGTGGGCATGTTTAGGCTGGCCAGAATGGTACGCAGATGTTGTTGGGCAAGTGCAGTGCCTATAGAACCGATAGAAGCTCCAATGATTCCCGCGGGCTTGTTGGTCCATGAATTTTCCCCAGGCGGGCGGGAGCCGTGATCAAGAGCATTTTTAAGTACTCCTGGGATGGAGCGATTATATTCGGGCGTGACAAAGATTAAACTTTCACATGTGCTGATTTGGTTTTTAAATTGTTTTACCGTTGATACATCATCATCATCATCCTGATTATAAAGTGGAAGTTTTTCAATGCTAATGAATTTAAAATCACATTCTTTTTGGCCTATGTAAGCAATAGATTTTGCCAACTTTAAGTTATAAGATTCCTTTCTAAGACTTCCTACGATAATACCTGTACTTACTTTTTTCACGGCTAATTTCCTGCATTCTTTTTGATTTTTCAGCACTTATCATTGCCGAAAGTTAAAAAATGCAAAAGTGAAAGTTGGCACTGAGCTTTAAATAATCATTTTTTTGAATAGAAGTACGGTGATTTGGCCATTGCATTTTGCCACTCGTCTCGTATAGTGAAAATCTAAACTATATACTTTAAGAAGCTAAAATCAAGATATGATAACTGTAAAAAATATTGCTTTAAATTTTGGTGCCCGCAAATTATTTCAAGATGTAAATATAAAATTTACTGAAGGTAATTGTTATGGAGTTATTGGCGCGAATGGCGCAGGAAAATCTACTTTTCTTAAAATTTTGTCAGGTGAGCAGGAGCCTTCTGCTGGGCAGGTAGAGTTTTCAAAAGGCCAAAATTTTGCAGTTTTGAAACAGGATCATTTTCGCTATCAAGATGAAACAGTTATTCAGACTGTCATCATGGGGCATGATCGGCTTGTGTCTGTTATGCAGGAAAAAGAAGCTATCTATGCAAATCCAAATTTTAGTGAAGAAGATGGCAATAGAGCTGCTGAGCTTGAAACAGAATTCGCTTCACTTGGTGGTTGGGAAGCGGAGACTGATGCTGCGACCCTACTTAAAGGGCTTGGTATTGGTGAAAAGCTGCTTCAGGTGCAAATGAAAGAGCTTAAAGATTCTGATAAGCTCAAAGTTTTATTGGCTCAGACCCTTTTTGCTCGCCCAGATCATTTGTTGCTGGATGAGCCTACCAACCATCTCGACGATAAATCGATTCGCTGGCTTGAAGATTATCTTCTCAATTTTCCTAATACGGTGATTGTTATTTCCCACGATCGTCACTTCTTGAATAAGATTTGTACTCATATGGTGGATATCGATTACGGAAAAGCTCAACTTTATGTGGGAAATTATGATTTTTGGTTGCAATCGAGTGAATTGGCACGAGAATTGCGCAGCAACGAAAATAAAAAGAAAGAGGAAAAAGCAAAAGAGCTTGAATCGTTTATTCGTCGCTTTAGTGCAAATGCTTCAAAATCTAGCCAAGCAACGTCAAGAAGAAAACAGCTAGAAAAACTCACCTTGGAAGAGCTTCCTATTTCAACTCGTAAGAGCCCAAATATTTTATTTCAACAAAAAAGAGAAGCAGGCGATATCTTGCTTGAAGTAGAAAATATTTCGAAGGCGCTTGAAGGACAAACAATTCTCAAGAATGTGACATTCACGATACGAAAGGGAGATAAGGCTATTTTTGTCGGTGATGACGAGATAGCCAAGACCCTTTTGTTTAGAATTTTAACAGGTGAAGTTGAGCCCGATAGTGGTACTTTTAGATGGGGAGTTACTACTACCAGAGGGTATTTGCCTAAAGATAACAATGTTTATTTTGAAAATAAGGATCTAAACCTTATTGATTGGTTAAGAGAGTATTCTGAGGATAAATCAGAAAATTTTATTCGTAGTTTTTTGGGACGCATGCTTTTCTCAGGTGAAGAAACCCTCAAAAAATCCAGTGTTCTTTCTGGTGGTGAAAAAGTTCGATGCATGTTGGCAAAAATGATGTTGCTTGGCCCCAATGTTTTGCTTCTCGATGGACCAACCAACCATTTAGATTTGGAAACCATCACTGCGCTTAATGACAGCGTTATTGCATTTCCTGGTACAGTATTATTTACGACGCATGATCTTCATTTTGCTCAAACAGTGAGCAACAGACTTTTTGAAATCAAAGATACGCAGGTCATCGATCATCAAAAAAGCTATACGGAATTTTACGAACAAAACAAAAATTAAATAAATTTTAAGGAAAATTCTCGTGTAGTTTTGCCTAGGAATTATTTTGTTGTTTTCGTTGAGCGTCAAAATAGTTTAGACGCTTTTTCATTTCCCGTTCAAACCCTCTTTCGACTGGAGCGTAAAAGCATTCCCTCTTCATTTCTGGGGGAAAGTTATTTGCTCCTGAGCAGCCTGAAGCTGTGTCATGATCGTAAATATAATCTTTAGCATAACCAAGTTCTTTCATAAGTTTAGTTGGTGCATTGAGAATATGTTTAGGAGGCTGAAGGTGAGAAGTTGTTTTAGCGATAAGCATTGCTTTTTGGTAGGCTTTATAGACAGCATTACTTTTGGGACAAAGAGCTAAATAAACTACAGCTTGAGCGAGGCCAAGCTCTCCTTCTGGTGAGCCAAGCATCTGGTAGCTATCGCGTGCAGCGATTGCTACCTTTAGAGCCTCCGGTTCAGCAAGACCAATATCTTCAGTTGCCATTCTAATTAAACGGCGGGCTAAAAATAGTGGATCCTCTCCGCCGTTGATCATGCGTGCAAACCAGTAAAGAGCAGCATCTGGGTCTGATGAACGAATGGATTTGTGCAGAGCTGAAATAAGATTATAGTGCATGTTGCCGGCTCTATCATAATTTGCCTGCTGCTGCTGAAGAAGTTCCTGCACATGATCGAGAGTAAGAATTTTTTTTTCTTTGTCGGTATTAATATTTTCAATCAAATTAAAAAGATATCTTCCGTCGCCATTGCTTGAATGAATTAAATAGTTTCGTGCTTCTTGAGTAAGCGGAAGCTGAGAAAATATTTGTTCATATCGTTTAATAAGTTTTTCTAGGCTGTTATTATCGAGAGGCTTTAGGGTTAATACACGCAGACGTGAGAGTAAGGCTGAGTTTAAATAAAAAGAAGGATTTTCAGTGGTTGCTCCGACCAAAACGATAGAGCCATCTTCTAAAAAAGGTAAAAAATTATCCTGCTGAGCCTTATTAAAACGGTGAATTTCATCAACAAAAACTAAGCTGGTTCTGGCGTAGAGTGGGTTAACACTTTGTTCTTTAATAATTTTTTTTATATCGGCGCTGCTGTTATTTACAGCACTAAAACATAGAAAATTAAGATCGAAAGCCTTGGCGTAAAGTCGGGCGATAGAAGTTTTTCCTACACCCGGAGGGCCCCATAGTAAAATGGACAACGGGCGCTTGGAAGTGATTATTTTAGAAATGAGTCCAGTCGTTCCAAAGAGATGATCTTGTCCAACTATGTCATTTAGATTTTGTGCCCGCAGTTGTTCTGCGAGAGGTACATTTTTTAGCATAATGTTCGAAAATATTAAGTTTTACGCAGATATTAACTCAGCCCATAAATAATTCGCCAAGGGGGTAAGCTGCTAAAGTTTTTGGTCATATCCAGAAAACATTGACACGTTAACTTTGCGCAAGAGTGTATTTTCTATTTGTAAAAGTAGTTTGAATTTATTTGATTTTTTTTTGATCTGTCCGAGATAGCAAGAAGAAGCTGATTGGGTTGGGTTAAAATTATTTAAATATCAATAAATTGAGGCCTTATGAATTTTATTAGTTGCAGGAGGCTTTGAATTAGTATGTTTTGGTAGACGCGTCTACAGAAATATTATGAACTAATAAAAGCAGCCATTCCCCGTTGCAGCATATAAATGTTCTGATAAATGAGGGCTAAGGATTTGGCGGTGCTGTTTTAAATCTACCAATTAATGACCTGGCACTACGAGCGTTGACGCTACCACCTCAATTCAAATCTATAAAAACTAACAAAAATTATAAAAGGGGCGTAGCGCCCGAAGATAAAGGTTTATTAATGGATAAACGTAAGACTTTTAATGATTTATCATTATCAAATGGCATGAAACAAACCCTGCAAGAGATTGGTTTTAATGATGCAACACCAATTCAGGAACGAGCCATTCCTGAACTCTTGGCTGGTAGGGATCTTTTGGGGCAGGCGCAGACGGGTACAGGAAAAACTGCAGCCTTTTCAATTCCTCTAATCGAGAAAGTGAATATCAATAACAAAAATATTCAAGCCTTGGTGGTATGTCCCACAAGAGAGCTATGCCTGCAAGTTTGCCAAGAGATTAAGCGGCTTGCCAGTCATACAGAAGGGGTAAGTGCGGTAGCGCTTTACGGTGGGCAAGCGATTGAACAACAGATGCGGGCATTAAAAACCCAAAAACCTCAGATTGTGGTAGCAACTCCTGGCCGTCTTTTTGATCACTTGAGACGAGGTAGTATTGATCTTTCTAGTGTCGTTATGATTACTTTGGATGAAGCAGATGAAATGCTTGATATGGGTTTTAGAGGCGAAATTGAACAAATTTTTGAGCTTTTGCCTGAAAGTTGCCAAAGGATTTTCTTTTCTGCAACTATGCCTAAAGCCATTTTAGATTTGGTACATACTTATTTGATCGACCCAATTATCATCAAGACCGAATCAAAAAATCTGACAGTTGCAAGAATTGATCAAAGTTATTATCGAGTCCGCGGTAAGGAAAAAATAGAACTTTTGTGCAGGGTTTTAGATTATAGAAATCCTAAACTGGCAGTTGTTTTTTGCAACGCAAAAAGTACGGCTGACGAGATAGTTGAACAGATAAAATTCCGAGGATTCGAAGCAGGTGTGTTGCATGGGGATTTGAATCAAAATCAGCGTGATCGCGTTATGGCAAAATTCCGAGGAAGTCAAATAAAAGTCTTGGTTGCAACAGATATTGCTGCTCGGGGCATAGATGTTGACGATGTTGAGTTGGTACTTAATTTCCATCTTCCTCATGATCCTGAGGACTATGTTCACCGCATCGGTCGAACTGGTCGTGCTGGGAGAAAGGGGCGGGCGATATCTTTGGTTGAACCGCGTGATAATTCGCGCTTGAGAAAGATTGTTCATTTTGCTCGTGCTGATATCAACGAAGAAGAGCCACCTTCAATTAACGATGTAAAAACTGCTAAGCTTAGCAATTTATTTAGCAAAGTTGAGGCTGCTCTTAGTTCTGAATTGATCGGTGAGTACCGCGCATTTTTGTCTAAGCAAAGCCTAGATTCGCAAGATATCGCTGCAGGTCTCATCAAAATTGCCTTGGAAAAATTTGATGAGCATGCCATGGATGACGCTTCATTTATGGCTATGCAGGGAAAACGATATTCCGGCATGGGGTTTGGCGGTAAAAAGCGAAACGAACGTGAAGACCGAGGTAGTTTCAGAAGACGTGATAGAGAACGTGGTTTTAGAAATTCTTCTCGTCGTCAAGATGACTTTAAGGCTAACAAAGGCGAAAGGGATTTTTCACCTTTCTCTAATAATTCTTTTAAGAAAGATGGTAGACGTTCCTTTGGTGAAGCTCGTGAAGAAAGACCGATGAGAGCTGCTCCCCAAGGTTTTAGAAAGGAGCGAAACTCTTCTAATGACGCAGCTGGAGGAAAAAGAGGTTTTAAAGGCGATCGTTCCAAACCAGACTTTGGTAGATCTTCAAAGCCTCGCTCGGGCCGTTTCACTAAGGTTTCTGGCGGTCCGTTTGGCGGAAAGAAGAGAAAGTAAGTTTTTTAAAGGATTTATGTACTTCTAGAAAAAACCTCATCCATTGATGAGGTTTTTTTATGGTGATTTTTCACGAAATAATCAAATATTTCGCCCTTGTCTTGTTTTAAACGCCAACGAAATTATTGAGTTTGTTGGTTCTGAGTTCTTCTTTATATTTATCTATTAAATTCTTAAGAAAAATGTCGTCAGTTCTATCGAGGTTTAAAGCGCTAAGATCGATCTGGCTCAGAAATTTTTTCTGCACAGATCGAATTTTTTCAACGGTAGAGTAGGGAGTGCGGTCAAAACAGACTAAGTTGTGATAGGTGCGGTAATCATTCGAGTAATTTCTGCTCAAAATATTTTCTATCAGTTTTTCCTGCATAATTTTTTCTAGATTTGGGTTATCCAATAATTCAGGATAATTAATACTTGACATTGAGTTGATAGCGTTGGCATTGGGAACGCGAGTCTCATTGAACATTTTCATGGTGCTTGGCCAATGATCATTATTTTGTTCAAGCAATTGTGAAAGAACAGTGCAGTCTTCAAAGCCACAATTTACACCTTGGCCAAAGAAAGGCACCATGCCATGTGCTGCATCGCCTAGAATAAGCAAAAAATCTCCAAAAACCCATCTCGACCCAAGAATGATTTTGAAAAATCCTACAGGATTTTCTTTATACTCGCTGGCCAAGGCGGGCATATAATTAGCTATATCAGGAAAGTAAGTCTCGAAAAAATCTATTATAGAGCTATCGCCTTTGATATTTTTGAATGATAATCTTGAGTCATCATTTTTCAAAATGAGCGCGCAAGTAAAAGAAGCATCTGAGTTTGGTTGAGCCACGAGCATAAATTGTTGTCGAGGCCAAATATGCATTGCATTTAATTCTAAAGATAACTTTTTATTTTTTGGTATGGCGAGCTCTTTATAGCAAAATGGAGATAAAGTTTTTTTAAAGGCTAAATTATTTTCCCTCTCAAGTATTTCCCTTACCTTGGAATTTACACCATCAGTGCCAATGACAATATCGGTGCTTACCTGTGCTTCTCTTTTTTCGTCGGGAACAATAAAATTAAGCAGGCGCAATTTAGTGTCTATGTCGTGCAAAATATATCTAAAATTGAAAGTTATATTTTTGTGGCTCAAACAGTTTTTATAAAGTATATTAAAAAGATCTGTTCTTGATATACAAAGTATAGATTCTGAATCATTTCTTCCATAAGGGATTGTCACATTGTGATTATTTTGTAGGTGATATATTTTGTTATTCATAGGTGTGCAATGAGCGATGACTTCATCGAAAATTTCAATTTCTTTCAAAGCATGTATGCCTCGAGCAGAAATATCCATGCTCATTGAACGGCCAATTTTGCCGTTGATATTGTATTTTGGAGCGCAGATATTTTGGATTGAGCGTTTTTCAAAAATCTCAACATTAAATCCTCGACGAGCAAGCATAGCAGCACACATTAATCCATTAAGACCAGCACCAATGATTGAGATATTACTTCCCATAGTTCACCCTTGTGAAAAATATAAATGCGAGAAAAGAGAAAGCGGCTAAAGATAAGCATCGCTCAAATATAAGAACAAATGCTATTAGATTAAGTGATTTTCTTACTATTAAAAAAATAGCGAAAATTTTTTTGTGTGATTTAATGGATCTTACTAATATTATTGATAAGTGATCAAAAAATAGAGAAATCTCTCGTAAGTAATTAATTGGGGGAAGCATGAAAATAATAACAATATACCTTGGTATGATGATGATTAGTTTGTGTGGCTGGGCGGTAAATGGAGAAGAGCGCATCACAGTAAAAGAAAACGTGAGTGCAACGTCATCAACGCGTAATAAGACGAAAACTTTATTGGTTAAAGATGGGTATAAAAGAAAAATAAATAAAAAGTTTTTAACACTCAATCCAAAGATAAAAAAATAAGTTCTAAAATAAAGGTTCAACTATTAGTCAGATATATGTAAAATTTGCACCTAAGAAACTAAATAGAATTTTTTAGGTGGAAGATTTAAAAATATGCTTGTTATGGCTAGGATCATTTCTCCAAAGCGCTTTATTCCTCTATTTAAAAAATAATTGAATAACATTATGAAAGAAAAAAGCGTTAGAATATTTTTCGGAGCTTGAAAAAGTACATTGGAGAATAATATATGGCTTCTAAGCCAACAATAATTACAGTAGCGAACCAAAAAGGTGGCGTAGGAAAAACAACAACAGTTGCAAATATTGCGGCTTCATTGGCTGATAGTGGTTTTCAGGTTTTGGTAATTGATTGTGATTATCAGGCAAACGCTACAAGTCTATTGTGTGGGGATGATCAATTTAAGCAAAAGAAAAATTCATTTACTTATGCGATAAAAAATGATCTTACTCTTGATAAAGTTGTTGTGAAAACTTCGTTTGCTAATATAGATATTGTTCCATCAAATCGTGAGCTCGATGATTTGAGAGAGCAATTGGTTGGGCAGCCTAATCAATTTAGGTTGGTGGATTTTTTGCTAGATTGTAAAGAAAGCAAAAAATATGATTTTGTTATCATCGATACCCATCCATCTTTGGATTGTTTTTTCCAGTCAGCTGTTGCGGCAAGCCATCATTATGTAATTCCACTCTTTCCGGAGGCGGATTCAAGTCGAGGTTTGGCGCATCAAATTCAGGCCATAGATAAAGTAAAACGTTATCTAAATCCAAATTTAAATTTTTTGGGATGTGCCATCGTTAAATTTGATCGTTACAACGCGACTCATCAAAAATTTGAAAAGCTGATTAGAAAGTTTGCCAAAGAAAATAAATTAGGAGTTTTTAAAACTAATATTCCTAATTCTCAATCCGTGGCGGCAGCGGCAGCACATGGTTTGCCCTTGTTTCACTATAAAAACGATTCACCTGCAACCAAAGCTTATAAATCTCTTGCGAAAGAAATCGTGGGCTTGGTCAAGAAACAAAATAATCAAAAACCAGGTCGTTCTTTAAGAAAAACCTCCTTCACACCTGAACTTGAAGTTGCAGCAGAGCTGTAAACAAATTTAAAGTAGACGTGTCTACAAAATATTTGGAGAAGTAATGGAAAATCTTACTAATGCCGTAGCAAAAACCATGAATTTTGTATTTGCAGATATAGAAGATGCGACCAACGAAAAGAAAAAACGCATCACTTCCCTTAGGGCACATATTGGGAAAGTTGCAAATATTCCTATCGATGAAATTGAGACCAACGAAAATGTGAGAAAAACGATAGATGCTGAATCTGAAGCTTTTCAGCGTTTGGTTCAATCTATCAAAAAGTACGGTTTATTGGAAAATGTTGTTGCAGAATTGAGAGTTAATAAAAAAGAAACAGATTACCGCTTGGTTTGTATTGCAGGGCATCGCAGAATTTTAGCTGCAAAAATGGCTAAAAACATTACCAAGGTACCTTGTTTGCTGCAAGCTTTTAAACAGAAAGGCGATCACATAGGTGCAGCACTTGCGGAGAATCTTAATCGTGAGGATTTACACTGTCTTGACGTAGCTGATGGCTACAAAAAGTTGATTGAATCAGGATGGACAGAACAGGATTTAGCAGCCCATTTTTGTCGTGATATTCGAACAATAAAACACTATTTAAAAATGGCTGACTGGAATGATGAAATAAAAGAATTATTTCGGGGACATCCGAGTATTTTTTCGACTCGCGTTATTATGAGGCAGTTCGCTTATAAAAAATTTAGTCGCGAAAACGAATTGAAAAATTCTATTAAAGCAATGATTCAACCAAAAGAATCGGTTAAGAAAAAACGTGCATCACGAGCTGTTATTTCTGCGGCGGATGGAGTGCTAAATAAGAAGGCTATCAAAAGTGAACTGAGTTTGTATTTGGAAAAGCAAAAGTTATTAAGTGAAATTATAAAAGAAGAAATTGTAAAGGCTTTTAGCGAATTAAATCTCATCTGAATCGCAAATAATTCATAGCAACTGAATAAACTATTGAAAGTATTTTGAAGTAAGCTGCGAAATCATTTTTGGTAAGTAGTGGGGCAAAATTTTTATTTAAAGCCTGATAATTCTCAATGGAAAAAGCAATAGTGACGACTCTAAATATCTTTTGATTCTGGAGTAAAGAAATAATTAATTGCTCCAGAATCTACTTTTGACTTTTAATTTTAGCGATTGGCAATTTTTTTATATGTGCCCATTAGCTCTGCCGTAGCGATAGTATGTCCTTTTATTGCATGTAAAAGTTTTTCTTTGGTCGTTTCTTTAGGAAGGTTTAAAACAATATCCAGTGCATAGAGCCGTACAAAATAGCGGTGAGTCCCTGAAGGAGGGCATGGGCCCATGTAGCCGTTTTTATGAGTGCTATTGAGGCCTTGTTGTAGCGCACCAGGTGCAGCTGAACTATTTTCTTTAAGCTGGCTAATATTTTTTTCTAAACCCCATGCTACCCAGTGAACGAAAACTCCGTGAGGGGCATCAGGGTCTTCCATTATGAGTGCAAAATTTTTGGTTGCCTTGGGAAACCCTCTCCATTCAAGAGGAAATGAAATATTTTCACCTTCACACGTATATTTCGTCGGTATTGATTTTTCTCGAGAAAATGCAGTGCTTGTTAAAATAAAATTTCCCTTTTCATTTTCAGTATTGTTGCATGTATCACCCATGAATAGACCGACTCCAAGCAAAAATAATCCCAAGGTTGTGTAACTCATGCATCCCCCAGAGTTTGTTTTAAAAATTAAAAAAGCTTAAGTTTGGCTTAACGTATATATTCAGAGCTGATGCAAACAAAACTAGCTTATTTTATTTTTCGATACCTGGTGGTAGAGATTCAAAAATTCATGGGCTGTAAGATTTTCTGGTCTATTATTTCCATCAATCGCAATATTTTCAAAATTATCTTTAGATATTTTCGAACGCAAAATGGTTGAGAGTTTTTTCCTGCGCTGTTGAAAAACTTCACGCACGAAAGCTACAAAGTCATCAAGATCATTAACTTTTGTATTATCTTTGCGTCTTCTTAGTTTGATGATCGATGAATCAACTTTGGGGATAGGCCAAAAAGCATTGCGGTTTACATTAGTAACCTTTTCAATTTCAAACAAAAGATTGAGAACAACGGTGAGGAAGCCATAACTTTTTGTGTTGACTTCGGCATTCAGTCGATCGGCGACTTCTTTTTGCACTAAAAAAACTGCACCCTTTAAATAATCAAGGTACTTGAGCATCAAAAAAATTATTGAGCTTGTTAGATGATAGGGTAGGTTGCCCACCAAAACCGCAGAATTATTGCTAGGAATGATAGACGAGAGATCAAAACGGGCACCATCTGCCTCATGAATCAGCAATCGGCCCGAGGTGATACTATCTGCAAATTCTTTCGATAAAATAGGTATCAAGTCACGATCTCTCTCAATTACGTCGAGTTTTTGGCTTATTCGAAGCAGATGGTGCGTTAAAGATCCTGTGCCAGCTCCTATTTCCACAACCCTCAGCTCAGATCCAAAATCGGCTACAGCTTGCGCAAATAGGATGTTTACTTTTTGATCGAGCATAAAATTTTGCCCGAACGATTTTTTCGGTTTGAGACCGCTTTCAAGAACGATTTCTTTGGGCGATTTTTTGTTTATTGTCATGAAAAACTAGCCACGTCTTGCACCGCTTTTTTCGTATTTTTTCATGGCACGGCGCTGATGTCGATTAAGTTTTCTATCATCAGATGAAGCATCCGCATCTTCTCCATCTATAGCCGATGCCGTTGGTTTTTTATTGGCATTGTTGCCGCTTTGTCCTCGGCCAAATACTTGTCGGTTTTGCATTTTTTTAGCCATTTCTTGCTGCTTAGCTTCCAGTGCTTCCATCTCTTGTCGAGCTTTATCGCTTGACTCTTGCTTAATCTCAACCTTAAATACTTTTTCGATTACTTCGTCACGAATAAAAGACATCATATTAGAGAAAAGATAAAATCCTTCTTTTTTGTATTCTTGTTTAGGATCTTTTTGTGCGTAGCCTCTAAAGTGGATACCTTCACGAAGGTGATCCATGGCCTGCAAATGTTCTTTCCATCGGCGATCAATAGTTTGCAGATAGACAAAATGTTCAATTTGTCTGATCAAACTCTGTCCAAGATTGTTTTCTTTGTCGTCATAAAATTTGCTAATAGCACCGAAGATATAATCCATCAATTCGTCGCGGTCGCCGTTTACTGAGCTGCTAAGGTCGATGTGCAAACCAAATAGCTGTGCAAGATCTTTCTCGAGTTGATTTAATTTCCACTCACTTGGGGCAATTTTTTCAGGCGCCGCCATATTTACTAAATTGACTATGGCTTGTTCAACGAGATCGTAGATCATTTCCCGTATCCCGTGACCCTCCAAAACATGTCGTCGCAATCCATAGATAGTATTGCGCTGTTGATTCATAACGTCATCATATTCGATCAATTGTTTACGGGAATCAAAGTGAAAACCTTCTACACGTTTTTGTGCATTTTTGATCGAGCGAGTTACCCAAGGATGTTCAATGGGTACATCATCTTCCATTCCTAGGCGTTCCATCATACCGATCATGCGATCAGATCCAAAGATACGCATAAGATCGTCTTGCAATGAAAGATAAAATACGCTGGACCCAGGATCGCCTTGCCTCCCTGCACGACCACGTAATTGGTTATCAATTCGTCGTGACTCGTGGCGCTCTGTGCCAATGATTCGTAGCCCACCAACTTCTAAAACTTTGCTCTTTTCATCACGACAAATGGCGGTAGATTTTTCTAACTCGTGTGTGTAGAGCTCTACGGCTTTATCGTAAAAAGCTTTGCGTTCCTCAAAAATAAGTTTTTGAGCTTCTTCAAGTGTTGTGGGAAGTCCTTCCTTGGACGGATCCTTTCCTTCCTCTTTGAGTTGATTGATGCGCTGATCGAGTTCGGCAATATACATTCGTTCGTGACTATCGCGCTGAGCGAGATTCCGTGTGTTAATTAAGTCCGGTCGTCCAGTAAGAAAGGCAAACTGTGCGATCTGTTCGGTGGTTTCATGCATGGCTTGAGCGACTTTGCTGCGAGCCATAAATTCGGGATCACCACCTAAGATGATATCGGTACCGCGACCTGCCATATTGGTTGCAATAGTAACTGCTCCAAGTCTTCCCGCTTGAGCGACGATAGCAGCTTCATCACGGTGTTTTTTGGCATTAAGTACATGGAAAGGAATATTAAGCTTTTTCAGCCAGCGCGAGATGATCTCTGATTTTTCAACGGATACGGTACCCACAAGTACTGGCTGACCTTTTTGGTGAGATTTTTCTATGTCTGTTGCGACGGCTTTAAATTTTTCAGCTTCGGTTTTGTAAATAAGATCCTGCTCATCGATTCTTTGCAGCGACTTATTAGTCGGAATAACTAAAACATCAAGGTCATAAATTTGAGCAAATTCTTCTGCCTCGGTATCGGCGGTTCCTGTCATACCTGACAGCTTTTTGTACATACGAAAATAATTTTGGAATGTGATAGTTGCTAAAGTCTGATTTTCAGCTTGTACACGAACATTTTCTTTTGCTTCTATGGCTTGGTGTAAACCATCCGACCACCGACGACCATGCATCAAACGTCCAGTGTGTTCATCAACGATGATTACTTCGCCCTTTTCAATTACATAATCGACGTCACGCTTAAATAAAGAGTGAGCTCGCAATGATTGATTGAGATGATGAAGGTATTCAATATTAGCAGGATCATAAAGATTGTTTATGTTTAAAAGTTTTTCAGACTTTTCAATACCAGATTCTGTGAGCATTACTGCGCGTGATTTTTCATCGATAGAAAAATCAGAATCCTTTCTTAATTTAGGGACGACTTCATTGGCAACCTGGTAGGTCGATGTACTTTGTTCTGATGGACCTGAAATGATTAATGGAGTTCGCGCCTCATCGATCAAAATGGAATCAACTTCATCAACCACTGCAAAGAAGTGATCTCTTTGTACATAATCTCTCAAATTGAATTTCATGTTGTCGCGCAAATAATCAAAACCAAATTCGTTGTTTTGCCCGTAGGTGATATCTGCTAGGTAGGCTTCTTTTTTGGCGTTTTCACCTGTTTGAGGAACAACAACCCCAACACTAAGACCCAAGAATCGATAAATTCTTCCCATCCACTCAGCATCACGTGATGCCAAATAGTCGTTGACAGTCACTAAGTGTGCACCTTTACCGCACAATGAATTAAGAACCAAGGGCAAGGTGGCGACCAAGGTTTTTCCTTCACCGGTTTTCATTTCTGAAATTCTGCCCCGATGAAGATTGATACCACCGATAAGTTGCACATCATAGTGACGCATATTGAGCACGCGCATACCTGCTTCGCGGACGGTGGCAAAAACTTTTGGTAGTACAGGATCTAAAATTTTGTTGTAATCATCTCTTTTTGGCGCAGAATTATTTTTTTCCATTGCCAAAACTTCTTTTGAAATATTTTCCTTAAGCGTTTGGATTGTTTCGAGCAGCTGTTGATCACTTTTTTGATGCGTTTCATTTTCTAAGCTATTTACAGCTTGAACGATGGGGCCAAGGGCCCTTACTTCTCGGTCATTTTTACTACCAAAGATTTTTGAAAATATACCCATGTTATGTCAACCCTCGTTCAAAAAAGAAGCAGCTTCTATTTACCTTAAAATATATATTTTACTCGCTTAACCTATACGAATCCATTTTTGCCCGGTCAAGTCTGTTTTTTCTCAAGCTTAGTGGTTAACACTTGCTTTTGTGAAAACTATCCGGCACACAAGGCTTTAAGCAAAATAACCAAAAACGTCCAATGAAAGTCACAAGAAAGTTATTGGTAAACTCAAAACCCCAATGGTCAAGCGGAGCATTGCACATGTTTAACAAAGAACAGTTACGAGATATTTACCTAATGGGTATTGGTGGCACTGGAATGGGCGCTTTTGCTGGTTTACTTAAAAAAAGTGGGCATCATGTAAGCGGTTCTGATAACGCAGTGTATTCGCCCATGAAAGAAAAATTAGACGAGTGGAATATTTCTTATACAACACCTTATAAAAGTGAAAATCTGCAAAAAAGACCCGATTTAGTGATTGTAGGTAACGTTATCAGAAAAGATAATCCAGAGGCCCAGGCATTAAGAGAAGCCAGTATTGCCTACGAATCTTTTCCAAGCGCTTTAAATAAATTTTTTTTAACTCAATCTATTCCATTGGTTGCTAGTGGAACACATGGAAAAACTACCTGCTCTGCCCTGTTAGCTCACTGTCTTTATCAGGCTGGTAGGGATCCGGGTTTTTTGATAGGCGGTATTCCTATAAATTTTGGTGAAAGTTTTCGGGTTTCTTCTAAAAAACAACACTATCCCTTTGTGGTTGAAGGTGATGAATACGATACAGCCTATTTTGATAAAAGGCCTAAATTTATTCATTACAATCCGCATTACTTGTTGATTACTTCAATTGAATATGATCACGCAGATATCTATCCAGATCTAGAGTCAATTATCGATGCTTTTTCTAAGCTATTAAAAACGCTCAATCAGGATAGAACAATTGTTTACAATGTTGCAGATAAAAATATTCATGCGGCTTTAAAGTGCTCTCAAACAAAAGCAAAACTAGTATCTTATGGCGCAGGCGCTGACTATCAGGCTGTGGAGAGTATTTTTGACGAAAAAGGGATGAGTTTTAAGGTAGGCTCTCTAAAAGGTGTTTCTCCAGTGCTCAGCATTCCACTCTACGGCAAGCATAATCTTTCTAATGCCCTTGGTTGTTACACCATGCTTAAAGAATATGGGCTTGAGCATGATGAAATCGCTCAGGGTTTTTCTTCTTTCAAAGGTGTCAAGCGACGAATGGAAGAGATTTTTGACCAAAAAAAAATAATAGCTATTGATGACTTTGCCCATCATCCCAGCGCTGTAAAAGAGACGATATGGGCCACACAGCAAAAGTATCCTCAAAAAAAAATATGGGCTATTTTTGAACCACGTTCGGCCACAAGTTGCAGTAAAATTTTTGAGAGCGCCTATCAAGAAGCGTTTTTAGCGTGTGATAAAGCAATTTTTGCGCCGGTTGGACGCGATTTACCCGCGGATAAAAAAATTGACACTTTGCTTATTGCGCAATCACTCAATAACAGAGGGGTTCAGGCACATGCATGTACTGACTACGAACAAGTGCAAAAAGAAATTAAATGTGCCAGCGATGATGTCGTGCTGTTATTTATGTCGAATGGTGCATTCGGTGGAATCTTGAATAAACTACCGCATATTTTTTCATAAAAAATTTCAAATAATTTTTAGATTTCATCATCTTATTAAAAATAAAACCAAGATTGTGTAAAGTACGCTTATAGAGCGAGCATTTTTAATTGTCGCGAGGAAGAATATGAAAAAAATAACCAGCAGTTTAACCTTTGCTTTGATGATTTTATCTTTGACTTTTGCTTGTAATAAAAATGCAACTAAAAAAACGGGAGAAGATATTAGCATAGTATTTAAATCTTCTAAAGGAACACCTATCGCAGAAGTAGGAAATACCGTGCTTACATTGGAGGAGCTGAGTGAAGATTTTTTATCGAGACAGGGAACATTTAGAGGAGCTCCTCACCTAAACACCGAGACAAAAAAGATTGAGTATACGAAAAACGCTGTCCATCAACGAGCTCTTTTTCTTGAAGCGATAGAAGAAGGGCTCTTAAATGATGTGGATGTGAAGAGGGATATTGAGAAAATTGTTGTACAAAAATTAATGCGCAAAATGCTGAATAAGGCCCAAGATGAATATGTGGCTACTGAAGAAGAGATGAAAGAGCACTACGAAAATAATCCCAATCTTTATAATCGCAGTGAGGCCGTTAAGGTAGCCTATTTTGCTATTCCGTATCAGAGCAATGAAAAAGATGCCAAAAAATTAGCAGCTGAATTGCAAAAAGATGCTAAGGAGACGGTAAAAAACGCTAACACCAAGGAATTCGCTCGCTTGGCATTAAAGCATGCGCAAAAAAATATGAATTCTATGAAGATCAATTTTGAGACCAATGAATCGAGCTATTTAGAAAAAGCTGATTTTGACAATAAATTTGGTAAGGGTTCCTTTGAGCTTGCTAAAAAAATGGAAAAAGTAGGAGAGGTGGGTCCTATTTTATCAAATGGTACAAATTATTTTGTCATTATGAAAACAGGATCGCGCAAAGCTTTGAATGAAAGTTTTGCAGATGCCAAGCCAAAAATTCAAAAGCGTATCGCATATGAACAACGAGGAAAAGTTTATGAAAACTTCATGAATGATATTCGTAAGAAATATAAAATTAATATTCACAAGGATTTGGTTGCCAAATTAGGTGAAGAAAAATTGACAGATGAAAAATCCACCGCCAGCGCTCATTAAATTTATTTAACTATAAAATACTGAGGGTTAAGGTTAAAAAACGTCAGTCTTTACGGCTGGCCTTTTTTTTGCGCGAATAATGTTCTATGGAGTCGGGCAAAGCGGGATTTGAATATGAATGTTTTTTTTAGCTTACTGCTATACAGTGTGCCATGTGCTATTTTGGCCTTTCTAGGGTCTTGTACTCCTGCGCGCTTGGCTCAAAAATCTAGAGTTGAACAGATAATTCCGCCACTTGATACTACCGCTTTGGCTGAAAAAGCCAAAGAAAAGCCAAATGCGCTGAGTGAAGAAGTTCTTCTCATAAAATCTAGCGATAACAATGAGTTAATCGATAAAATCTGTGCGATCGTTGATTCTGAACCGCCGATTTTGCTGAGTGATGTCAATAAGAAAGCTCTTGAATTACAGCTCAATCCCTCTGAGGCGCTACAAGAACTCTTGCGAGATCGCGCTCTTAGCATTTATGCCCGCAGACTTAAATTTAGTACGATGGATACCCATAAGGCAGCAGAAGAGCACATTCTAAAGATCATGAAGGAAAATAAACTCAACAGAGATCAATTTGATAAAATTCTGCGTGGTGCTCCTTATTTTACGACGCTTCAGCAGTACTCGTACGAGACTGCTTTTTTGATTTTAAAAAACCAAATTGAAGCCTCTATCGCAAGCAGTATTCAAATAACTGATAAAGATGCTAAACGAGCCCTAGAACAAAATAAATCTCAAAATAAAAAAGTTGAAGTGGTGTTTGTTTCAGTACTTCCTGGCAAGCAAGATAATATAAAAACCAAGGAAGTTACTGCAACTTCTCAATTTAGCAAAGCAAACGATATTAGAAAGGAGTTTTTGTCAAAAAAATCCTTAAAAAGTTTAAAAGTGAAGTATGAACAAGACAAGGATGTAAGGTTTAGTGGTGCAATAGAATACGAAGAGGGAGTTTTAAGAACGCAGTATGAGGCGCAACTTAAAAGTGACCCTTCAACTTTGATTACCAAGCCATTTGTAGATGGTGGTGCGGTAGTTATGATTGTGCGGATAGAAAAGCTACTGTCGACGGATATGAGTGAAACCGCACTTGAGAAAGTGCGAAATGATCTTTATAAAAAGGCAGTTCGACAACGACTCGAAGCCGTTACAAAAGAAATATTGGTTAGTGTGCCAGTGAAAGTTAATTGTACATGGTAAAAAGTTTAGAAGTTAATAATTTTTTGGAGAACAATTTCTTCATGTGGGGTTAGTAAATGCGTGTTGCTCTATTTTTCGATGGAAAAAATTTTTATTCTGGATGGCGTGAGGCGGCTAAGGGTAGAAGAATTGATTTTGCTCGTTTGGCTGATTGGTTGGTCGAAAAAGCCGGAGGAAATTGTCTTTGGGGAGCCTATTATTACACAGGAATAGATGATTCAATTCAGCAAGGGCAAGCAGATCCTCAACAAAAACTGGCAGGTTTTCTCGATATGCTTGAAACTCAGCCAGGTTTTTTTGTACATACTTTTAAACGTAAAGTTGGCTCCATTACCTGTACTGATTGTGGAACAGAAAATCGCTACATTTTGGAAAAAGAAGTGGACACCACAATGGTGGCCCATATGGTTCAGATGGCAGCACAAAATTCTTACGACATTTTAGTATTGATGTCGGGCGATGCCGATTACGCACCAGCGATTAAAGCAGTACGTCAACTTGGCAAGCAAGCTTTTATTGCCAGTTGGGGGGGGACAGGCGTAAGCAAGCGTATTAGGAGTGCAGCTTTTGATCACATTGATATGTTGGAAGGGCTACCTGAATTTGAACGAGAAATCGGTCCTGATGAAGATAGTTATTCACCTTATGTTACTGAACATGAGTCGAATTTAGAAATTTCTACCGTAACAGGTGATATCTCGATGGATTCTTTTCTTGCTGAACTGCAACAAGCACAGAATAAATTTAGTGGTGGTTATGTTGGGCTTGGCTATTTTCTTACACGCTGGCGCTCTGCCCACCTCGACACAACGCCTGATAATCGACGCATGGTGCTCGACAAGCTGTTGGCCAAAGGATTTGTGGAAACCTATAATGCCCCTGATGGAGCATTGGCAATTAGAGTTTCAGATCGCTTCCTAGCTGGTGCATCAGCTTCTCAACTAAAGCCAAAGACTTTTGAAGATGAGCGATCGACCAGTGAATTAGCGCTGGATTGATCAGTATAAAAATATAAAAGCAGATACGCTAAAGTAAAAAGCGGACCCTAATGGTTCGCTTTTTATTTGCTTTTTCCTAAATCGCTCATGAGATTGGCCAAATCATCAGCGTGTTCTTCTTCTTGTTCTAAAATTACTTCTAAAATTCTTCTCGTTGTAGGATCGTCATCACCGACATAAGCGATCATTTCCCGATAGCTATCGATGGCAATTCTCTCTGCAACAAGATTTTCTTCGATCATTTGTTTAAGATCTTGGCCCTCAACATATTCTGCGTGGCTTCTTGACTCCAGCCCTTCGGGCGACCAATTGGGCCTTCCTCCAAGCTGTACAATGCGGGCAGAAATTGCATCAGCATGAGCTTGTTCTTCATTCGCATGCTCAAGAAATTCTTTGGCAACTGTTTCAGAATGAATACCACTGGCTAGAAAAAAATGACTCTTATAACGCAAGATACAAACAATTTCTGTGGCGAGAGCTTCATTGAGTATAGCTATCACTTGTTTGCGATCTGCTCTATAGCCTTCAGTGACGGCTCCTTCTTCCATGTGTTTGCGAGCACGCTCTCGGATTTTTTTAATATCTGAAATAAATGCTTTTTTGCCCATGTGGTCTCCTATTTTAAGTTTTATTGCATTTCTTTTTGCTTGCACTTTCTTTTGGCTTCTTTGATTTTGAATCTTTTGAGGTGGAAGCTTTATTGTCATTTGGCTTGGTCGATGAATATAAATCCTTGTACCATCCACCTCCTTTCAAATGAAAAGAACTGTTGCTGACAATTTTTTTTAAAGTCCATTGAGCGCCGCAATGAACGCATTTTTCAGGTGCCTCTTCGTCTGCTCTTTGCAAAACTTCCAAGATTTCATGACATTGTTCACACTTGTATTCATAAATAGGCATCTTAATCCTCTAAAATTATTAAATCCACTTATTGCCATAGTCACAGACATTTTAGGGGTCAAGGATTAGGGTTGTTTCTTTTCAATATATTGAAATTACTATTTTTTCTGGCCTGGCGGCCTATGCTAGACGAACAAAATCCCAGTGCTAATATACAAAAAAAATTATTTCTAGGTATTATATGGTTGCTTGCTTAAACAAAGAAGCGATTATGGCTGAAACATTACGCTTTGCAGAAACAGTGTTGCCAACAAACTTTGGTGACTTTCGTTGTATCGTCTATCATCTACAGGATGGCCTCGAGCATGTTGCCTTAATTAAAGGTGATGTGGCAAATAAACCGGGTGTTCTTTTGCGAATTCAGTCTGAGTGTTTGACTGGAGAAGTTTTTTCATCACAAAAATGTGATTGTAAACATCAGCTGGATAAAGCTCTTTCTCTCATCGAAAATGAAGGTACCGGTATTCTTTTGTATTTACGTCAAGAAGGGCGTGGTATTGGTCTTGGAAACAAAATTAAAGCCTATCATTTGCAAGAAAAGGGCGTTGATACGGTAGATGCTAATCGAATTCTGGGGTTTCCAGATGACAGCCGTGATTTTTGTTGTGCCATCCGTATTTTGCGAGATCTTGGGGTAGCCTCAGTTCGTGTACTAACCAATAACCCAATGAAGGTTGATTCCTTAGTGAATGCAGGTATTCATGTCCTTGAGCGTCTACCGCTGTTGACGGATGTGCATCATTTGGCACAGGACTACTTAAAAGTAAAAGGTCAAAGAATGGGACATTTTCTTGACGAAGAAAAACTCAGTTCTGATTCTTTGGGAGCAAAACTAATTAAGAGTAGACTTAGTTAGTCCGCTGCGGGCGCGGTTTATTGCTTTTACCACTATAAAAACCGTTGCGGCGATAAAGAAAAAATCAACTATGGTTGAGAAAAAAGTACCCACATGCAAAATGACAGCTGGTGATATTTCTTTCCCATGTTCTATTTTGGCTGGAGCTAAAGTTATTATGTATTTGGCAATGTTTGTATCGCTTACTACTTTTCCCAAGACAGGCATTAAAATATCTTGAACGAGCGAAGATACTATTTTTCCAAAGGCATTGGCAATAATTAGACCGACCGCTAAATCAATGACATTGCCTTTCAGTGCAAATTCTTTAAATTCTTGTAGAATACTCATGTTTAAAATATAAAAATATTTTATAGCTAAGTAAATATTTTTTAGTTTTCACTTTCAACAGTGATTTATTCGAATGAATTTTTTACTTAAAAATTTAGAGAGCACGTCGTAAATGCAAAAAAAAACACCTCAAATAAGGTGTTTTTTGGTGCCCAGGAACGGAATCGAACCGCTGACACGAGGATTTTCAGTCCTCTGCTCTACCTACTGAGCTACCTGGGCATCCATTCAGAACTATGCCGAAATAGAATTTTTGGTCAAGAGAGCAGAGTTAAAGAATTTATAGCTATTTTTGGCATTATGAATTTTTTTATTGTTTGGTAGGAGCAATAGTCTTTTATGCATTGCTTCGCCATGTTTGCCAAAGGTAAACCAGTACAATAAAAACAATAAGCGGGTAAATAACCATCATCACTGGGGAGATGATTGCCATAATGCCTTCAAATTTTAGTAAAGATGTTAAAAAAACGCTTGTTGTGCTGAGCAGCAAAGATAAATTTTTGTTTTGTTTTTTTAAAAAGTGATTCTGGATAAATTCACTTAACGCCAAAATCAATGCAATGGCGGTGGTAAAACACGCTAAGGCAACAGCTAATCCGGCGATGGGGCCTAAAAATGATCCCAAGGTATGTTTAGCAAGGATAGAAACAAGCTCAATGCCATTTTTTTCTATCAAAATATCATTGTGAAAAGAAGCCGCAGCGATGAGCGAAACATACAGTGAAGTAAGAAGCGTGATTGCCACTAAAGATCCTTTGAGTGTGGTAAGTACGATTTCTCTCTTACTTTCGAAGTTTGATTTTATGAGCATAATGAGTGAGCTTGAAAAAAATAAAGAAGAGAGTAAATCTTGCGTGTTATAGCCTTCAAAGAGGCTTTCTTTAAAAAGAGTGCTGTTATTTTTGAGCGGCGGATCTATGTGGCCATTGATTAAGGCGAAAGAGACCATGATAGCAACTGAAAGCAAAAGAAGAGGAGTGAGGATCTTTCCCAAGTTATCAACAAGATGACTGCGGTCGTTGATCAAGTAGACTGCTGCACTCAGGAAGCAAACAGAAAATATCCACAATGGCGGCATAGGAAAAAAAGTTTGTAATGATGCATGAGCGAGTACAACGCATCGTGGGCCTGCACCGAATGGAATAAATGAGAGAAGAACCAAAAAAATTAAGGCGAGGCTTAATTTTTTGGGAAACACTGTCTTAAAAATTGCCTCATAATCACCTTGCGCAAAAGCAATGGCGACAACCCCCAAACAGGGTATTAAAACCGCGCTCAAGATAAATCCAAATGCGCTTATGAGGAAGGATGATCCCGCATCACGACCAAGCATTAAAGGGTATATTAGGTTGCCTGAGCCAAAAAACATTGAAAACAAAGCAAGCCCTATAACAACAAATGTTGGTGCTCCCTCTTTCATTTTAGCTCTCCGGTGTGGCTCTTGTATCTTTTTATCCACAATAGACGAATAACTAAAAGAAATAGTATGGGATAGATAATTTGCATGGCCGGAGCGATTACAGCCATCAGGCCCTCAAAATGCAACAACGACATAAGCCAGACCAAGCCTAGAGTGAACAGCAGTGCTATTTTAAATGGAATATGAGAAAAATGAGTTGCCAAAAAATCTGCAAAGACAAGCACTAGGGCGATCTCTGTTGTGAGACAAGCGAGAGAAACTGCAATAGAAGAAATTCCTCCAAAGTAACTTCCTAGAGCGATATGAGCGAGCGTTGAGACCAGTTTTTCTCCTGATAAACCAGATAGGTATTCCGCGTGAATAGCGCTTGCGGCCATAAGGGCACCGTAAAATAGCGCAAGCAAAGCTACTGCAACGAGTCCTCCTCTCCAAGTTTTTTTTAGTGCGAGCTTTTCGTTCATGTTTTGGTTGAGCATGCTCACTAAAGAGGCAGAGAAAAATACGGCCGCAATCAGATCCTGGGTGTAATAACCATCCATGAGACTTTTGGTAAAAACTTCTAAGGCAGGAATATCTGAAGCATCGAGATCGCCTTTGGCAACCAGAGAAGAAATTACTATGCATAGGATAGATAGGAGAAGAGCAGGGGTAAGAATTTTTCCTAAGAGCTCTATCAATCGTTTCCGGTTATTTACAAAGAAATAAACTAAAGCCAAAAAAATAGCTGAGAATAGCCACATTACAGGTGTACCAATGACGTATGTACTGATGGATGCATGGGCAAGGATCACGCATCGGGGGCCTGAGCCAAGCGGTATCCAAAATAATAAGATAAGCAAAAAGAACCATCGAGAATATTTGGGCTCCAAGAGCTTATCAAACAGCTGATCGTAATGCCCCTGTGCCGGAATCATAGCCATAATTCCTAAGGTAGGCAGGGCTACAGCGGTAATAACAAAGCCTATAGCGCAGATATAGAAATATCCTTGATATTGAGCACCGAGCATAAGAGGAAAGATCAAATTTCCCGAACCAAAAAACATGGAAAAAAGCGCCAACCCGACGACAAAGCTGCTGGGAGGTTTTTTACTAGACACCATTAATCTCCTCTTTGGTGCAAAAAAAAACCCGGCGATTTGAGGGCCGGGAGTTTTTGTTGCTTACCTTTAGTCTGCCTAAAAAACGCCCAAGCCTCTCGTTTGAGTGGCGGCTGAGGTGGTGGCAGTGGTGAAGAATATAAATCCAAACATGCATTGAAGCTTAAGTATTTAAAAACTAAAGTCAAGCAGGCCTGTAAGCTGTTGAAAAAACATGTATAACATTTAGCAGTTCATGTGTTTTTTAATCGAATCTAATTTTTGCTTCAAAAGCAGCTCATCGATTCCATAGTATTACTTGCGATTTTGATTAGGAAGTACTGCATATAGTTGGCGCGCTCTGCAGGATTCGAACCTGCGACCCTCGGCTTAGAAGGCCGATGCTCTATCCAACTGAGCTAAGAGCGCAAAAAAAATGGTCGGGGTGGCAGGATTCGAACCTACGACTTCCTGCTCCCAAAGCAGGCGCTCTACCAAGCTGAGCTACACCCCGAATAACCAAGACTTATGTCGCAAAAAAATCTCTTTGGCAACTACTTTTTTTAAAAAATGTTGTGCTCCTTTGATAAGAGCACAATTTACGGACAAAAAATTTTGATGAGCAACAATTAAATTTGAGACACTTATTTTGTTAGTCTTTTGATCCCTAAAACAAGTTGTTCATATTTATCTTTTAAGGCAGTGAGTTCTTTTTGGTGAGTATCTATAACACTCTTAGGCGCTTTTTTTATGAATGACTCGTTATTTAAACGTGCTTCTAAGTTCGTAATTTGGGACAGAGTTTTTTCAAGTGTATTTTTTAGGCGTTGTGTTTCTTTTTTAACGTCAATTAAACCTTCGAGAATGATCACCGCATCAGCCAAGGCGCTACTATTGATAACGCTCAACTCTGTGGGCAAAGGCTCACCTCTAAGAAAGACCTCTATGGTTGATGTCTTAGAAAGATGGGCGATGAGATGAGTATTAGCCAAAAGAAGTTCTTTGATTTTATCATCTTTGGCATAAAGTTTGACCGGAACAGCGAGACTTGCTGGTAAGTCAGATGATTGTCGACCGTTCTTAATCATGGTGCTGACTTCAAAAATAGTATCAATGGTGAGTTCAGCGTTGTCATCGATCAGGGCAGCATCACAATCAGGAAATGGAGCAACAGCGCAGAAATTTATATTTTTCTCCTTGTAGCTTTTGGTGCTTGGAAGCACTTGCCAGATTTCTTCGCTAATAAAGGGACAAAAAGGATGGAGTAAACGCATGCTGGTATCAAGCAACAATACCAATATGCTCTTGGTTAATTTTTGCTGTTCTTCGTTGTCATGTCGAAGAGAAACTTTGGCGCACTCAATATAGCGGTCGCAATATTCGTTCCAAAAGAAATGATAGATACTTTCTGCAGCTTCGCTGAAGCGATAGTGCTCAATATATAAATTTACTTTATCAACAACTGTATTAAGAGCTGAAAGAATATAGCGATCTGCGAGAGATAATTTTTCATAATTTTCACTGAGATCTAAGAGCTTTTCATCATTTACGTTCATCAGCGCAAAGCGTGTCGCATTCCAAATTTTATTGAGGAAAGCACGGTAGCCCATCACTCTTGGTACAGAAAATTTGACGTCTCTTCCTTGACCAGAAAATATAGCCAAGCTCAGACGTAGGCCATCAGCACCTGCACTGGGAATTCCCTCTGGAAAATCCTTTTTGATGCCTTGAAGAACGAGAGGCAAATGACTTTCTGGCACAGGGTAGGTTTTAACTTTTTCTATTAGAGCTTCAAGTGTGATTCCCTCAATTACATCGATGGGATCAATGGCGTTGCCTAAAGATTTAGACATTTTTCTGCCATGAGCATCGCGCACCATGGAGTGAAGATAGATATCCTTGAATGGAGGTTTTCCCATGAAGTGGATGCCAAACATCATCATGCGGGCGACCCAGAAAAATAATATGTCAAAGCCAGTTTCAAGTACTGAGCCTGGGTAGTAACGTGCAAGATCGGGAGTCTGATAGGGCCAACCTAATGTAGCGAAAGGCCATAGGCCAGAAGAAAACCATGTATCAAGCACGTCTTCTTCCTGAAGATAATTATGAGAATCATGTGGTTCATCCACGAAGACGTGGGAAAAAGCAAGAATTGATGCTTCGTCTAGCTCATCAAGTGCGAGACGCACAACTTTTTCAATAGGTTCACCATTCTTTAGTGCTTGGTAACAGTTGAGGTGAGAATTTTCTTGTTCACAGAGTATGGTGTCTTTGAGTGTTTCGATGTGGTAATAAACCGGAATACGATGTCCCCACCACAGCTGTCGGCTAATGCACCAATCTTCAATATTGAGCAAAAAATGATCCCAGATCTTTTTGAACGATCCGGGGATAATATTAACTTCACCATTTTCTACTGCATCATAGGCTTTTTTTGCTAAGGGCTTTGCGTTGACAAAATATTGCCTGCTAAGCATAGGCTCAATATCAGCACCCGAGCGCTGAGACACACTAACAGCATGGGTGATAATTTCACTTTTTCGTTTAAGTCCGAGCTGCTCTAGTTTTTCTTTAATAAGTGTGCGGGCCAAAAATCGATCGCAGCCTGCAAATTCTCCGCCATGTTCGTTTACTTTTGCATCCAGTGTAAAGATGTTGATGAAAGGAAGTTTGTGACGCTCACCAATTTTAAAATCATTTGGATCATGGGCAGGGGTTATTTTTACCGCCCCAGAGCCGAACTCTTGCTCGACATAGTCATCGGCTACAATGAGAATTTTTCGTTCTGGAATAAAGGGGTGGATGAGTTCTTTGCCTATCAAATGTTGGTAGCGTTTATCTTTGGGGTTTACCGCAACTGCTGTATCTCCAAGCATGGTTTCTGGGCGCGTTGTCGCAACTACGATTTCTTTGCTTGGGTCATCCTTGATCTTGTAAGCAAAATAAAAAAGCTCTCCCTCACGTTCTATGTGATCCACTTCTTCATTGCTTAAAGCAGTTTTGGCTTTAGGATCCCAAGAGACTAAGCGTTCTTTACGATAAATTAAGCCTTCATTCCAAAGCTGAACAAAAGCTGTGCGCACCGCGTATGAACATTGTTCATCTAAAGTAAAGTGCAGGCGATCCCAGTCAGCAGAGGCGCCCATTAACTTTAATTGTTCAATAATGTTTGAGCCGTGTTTTTCTTTCCATTGAAAAACACGTGCTAAAAATTGTTCTCGTCCCAGCTCATGGCGAGTTTTCTTTTCTTTTTTTATAAGTTCACGCTCTACCACTGTTTGTGTTGCAATGCCCGCATGATCAATTCCTGGGAGCCATAAGACGTCTTTGCCTTTCATACGCCAAAAACGAGCCAGTATATCTTGCAGAGTGACAAAAAGAGCATGGCCGTTATGTAAAACTCCCGTCACGTTTGGAGGCGGCATCATTATGGTGTAGGGAGATTTTTGTTGATTTTGTTGATAGCCTGCTTTGAATAAATTATTTTCGAGCCAGATTTTATACCATTTATTTTCTATTTTTTGGCGGTCAAAATTTTTATCTAATTGAATGTTTTCTTTTCCCATAGACGAGATTCCATAATGCTGTGAGGACCTGTGAACTTTATGCTTGTTTTGATGGTATTGGACAAGGCCCAATCTAACAGAATTCAAAAGTCGGGCCAGCAATAAAATTCAAGATAGTGGATAATCGTTGTAGGAGAGATGGGGGAAGTAAAGTGAAAAATCTACAAACGCACCGATGTATCCTATTTATTATTTGTCTTAGTGCAGCATCTTTATTTTCGAGTTCCCGTTTGGATTTAAGTGAAGGAAGCTTATATTTGAGAGGGGCTTTTTCTTTAGATTATCAATTGTCTAGCTTAAAAAATAATGAAAATCATATAGATTTATTTTCGGATATTGCCGGTGGTTTTTTGGTTAAAGATAATTTTGCATTTGGCTTAGCTATACCAATTAAATGGATGCTTTTACCTCTTGGTGAAAGTGATGTAGGAATATCGGTTTTATCAAGTTATTACTTCGATATTGAATCGCCAATATTTCCTTATTGTGGTGTTAATATTACGCCGCATTATAAATTTGTAAGTAAAGAGTTTTTATTTTATATGGCTTTAAATTTGGGGATATTGGTTACGCTATCAGAGTCTGTGGCTCTTGATATTGGGCTTGCTCCTAAACTTCACTTTCCCATTGGTAATAGACAAGGGTGGAAGTTGGAAGTGCCCACAGGACTGATCGGTGTTCGAGCCTTTTTTTAGTGAACGGTCTACATTCGATAGTACCAAGAGGAACACCAGCCTTTAGGATGGATTGGGCCGGGAACCACAGTGCACCCTCCACATTCAGATGCTGAGGTGGGGAGGGTATAGAGTTTGCAGTTATCACATGTTCTTGTTTTTATGGGTGTATTATCAGTGTATCTAAGATTTTTTCTGCGAGCTTTTTGTTCATCGCTCATATTTATTGTTTGGCACGTTATTGTATCGTTTTTTGCGTTTATCTGTTCATTTTTATCTGTTGCTTTAGATTGATTTCTTTTGCAAGCAGATAAAAATGTTGGAACGAGTGCAAGGCCTGCAGAAAATACTGTTGCACCTTTGAGTAAGTTTAAAAATTTTCTTCGTGGAAATTTTTGATCTTTCATGAAAAATTCCTTCATTTAGGCTGTAAAATTATGTGGATAATGGCGCAGTTTGAAAAAAAAATTTCAATGGGGGAATGTCGACGTAAAATGCTAAAAAATGATCTAGTAATAGGTGAAATAATAATAGAAAATATATGCTTTTTTTGATCTCAATTGTTCCGAGAAACAATAGCAATCAATTAAATAAGCAGCAAAAAAATTGTGTAATCCTTTCAGTTAGTTAACTGGTTGTCAAAAAACTCCATTGCTAAAACCCTTTTCTATTTGCTAGAGAATAGAGGTTAGCGAACAAAAATCCAGTGGGCACTTAATTTGTTAATCTGGTTTAAAAGACCAATATCGAAGATGTTGTCTATTTAAGAATAATGGTTGGTATTTTTGTTTTTGTCAGGGAATTATCATGGTTGCGATAAAAGAAATGAATGAACACTCCAGTGATTCTGGTAGGGAACAGGCGATTGAATTATTGACTAAAGCCAGGGCGGTGCTTAAGCGTCGCTTGAGTTTTTTTGTCTGGCAAGGTTTTTTTGAACCCCTGGATGCATTATCGCTCAGTGAAAAGGAACTTTGTTTGGAAGCTCCTACTTCTTTCCATCGCAATTGGGTGATGGATCATTACATGGGTGAGCTTAATGCAGCTATTTCCGAGGTGTCTGGCGAGGATATAAAAATAGAGATAGTTTGCAGCGACTCGCGTCCTCGCATGAAGCCTCAACCAAAAGCAAAAGAAAAAATTAAGTTTCCTAAAGAAAAAAGTTTAGAAAACGGCGCATACCATCAAGAAAGCAATGAGCCTGAAAAAAATGCTCCGCTGTTGCCTGTTAAAAATCCAGGAATTGGTGATGAAGCAAAAGTGCTTCCTCTTTTATCTAATACCAATTTGAATGCAAGCTATAGTTTTGAAACCTATATTCAGGGGCCATCCAACCAAATGGGTTATGCCGCAGCTTTAGCTGTAGCTGATCATCCTGGCACTCAGTTCAGTCCTCTTTTTCTTTTTGGTGGTGTAGGATTGGGTAAAACTCACTTGCTTCATGCGATCGGTCTAAGGGCTAAACAACTCAATCCAACTTTAAAAGTGGTCTATCTTTCTGCTGAGCAATGGGTCAATTCCTATATTCAAGCTATCAGGGAGAGACAATTTGATTCATTTCGAAATCGTTATCGAAATAGCTGCGATATTTTACTGATAGACGATATTCAATTTTTAGCTGGAAAAGACGCCAGTCAGGATGAATTTTTTCACACTTTTAATTCTTTGCATGAAGCAAAAAAACAAATAGTGGTTACTTCTGATAAGTATCCTCACGAAATAAGTGGATTAGAAGAGCGATTACAGACTCGTTTATCGTGGGGATTGATCGCTGATATTCGTCCTCCAGAAATTGAAACCAGAATTGCTATTCTTCACAAAAAGGCGGAGAGCCTCAATGTTAAACTATCTGACGATGTAATTAATTTTTTGGCAACCAATGTTGTCAATTCGGTGCGGGAGTTAGAAGGAGCACTGGTGAGACTGTCTGCTTGTGTTTCGCTAACGAAACAAGAAATGACTTTGAGCCAAGCACGAGAAATTCTGGCACCTGTGATCAAGAGAAAATCTGCAGCGGTTTCTTGGCAAAAAATCTGTGAAATTGTTGCTTCTCATTATGGTTTGCGAACAAGTGATTTAACAGGTGCATCTCGCCAACGTCAGATAGCTTTTGCTCGCCAAGTAGCGATGTCATTTTGTCGTTTAATGTTGAATATGAGTTTACCTGAAATAGGAAGGGCTTTTGGCGGAAGAGATCATTCGACAGTTCTTTCTTCCATTAGAAAAGTTGAAAGCAACAAAGAAAAAGATGTTTCTTTTATTCATACATTGCAAAAACTAGAGGCAAAAATTTCAGCAAGTGCTTAATCTTTGCTGGATAAGAATAATCTTTTTTAGAAATAGGGCTTTATAAGCCCTGTTTTTTATTTGAAAGAGAAAATTTTTTGTTTAGTAACGATAAGTATCTGGTTTGTAAGGACCGTTTACGTCAACGCCAAGGTAGTGTGCCTGTTCTGAACTAAGTTTTGTAAGATGGACACCGAGGTGATCGAGATGCAAGCGAGCAACTTCTTCATCGATAATTTTTGGCAAAGTATAAACCTGACCTATTTTGAAACTCTTTTGATTATTTTGAGCATCTTGCCATAGGGCGATTTGTGCTAACACTTGGTTGGTAAATGAAGATGACATAACAAAAGAAGGGTGACCGGTTGCGCAACCTAAATTTACCAGCCGTCCACGGGCAAGCAGGGTCAGCCGTTTTCCATTGTAAAAAGTAAATTGATCAACTTGTGGTTTTATCGAAGTTGATTTTATTTCGGGATCATTTTCTAGTGAGGCAACATCAATTTCAGAATCAAAATGCCCGATGTTACACAAAATAGTTTGATCTTTCATTTGTACCATGTGCTCTTTTCTTACTACCTGCATGCAGCCAGTTGCGGTCACAAAAATATCTCCTATCGGTGCGGCCTCTTCCATAGTTACAACTTGATATCCTTCCATAGCAGCTTGCAAAGCAATAATGGGATCAATTTCTGTTATTAAAACTCGAGCTCCTAAAGAACGGGCAGATTGAGCGCAACCTTTGCCAACATCGCCATATCCTGCGATAACGACAACTTTTCCGGCGATCATTACATCTGTGGCTCGTTTGATACCGTCCATGAGTGACTCGCGACAGCCGTAGAGATTATCAAATTTAGACTTAGTGACTGAATCATTAACGTTGATAGCAGGGCATTTGAGTTGATCATTTTTACTCATTTCATAGAGCCTTCGCACACCTGTTGTAGTTTCTTCTGATAATCCTACGATGCCCTGATCATGGCTGAATAAATGAGGATATTTTTGGTGAACCAACCCTGTTAAATCGCCACCGTCATCAAGAATTAAGTTAGGACCAAGCCCATCTTTAAATGCAAAAAGCTGCTGTTCTAAACACCATTCATATTCTTCTTCACTTTCATTTTTCCAGGCGAAAACCGCAATTCCTCTTTGAGCCATTGCTGCTGCTGCGTGATCTTGGGTCGAAAAAATATTGCATGATGTCCAAGTTACTTCAGCTCCAAGATCTACCAAAGTTTCAATCAGTACGGCGGTTTGCACTGTCATATGCAGGCATCCTGCAATACGGGTGCCTTTAAGTGGTTTTTTCTCACTATATTTTTTTCTTAGCGCCATAAGGCCAGGCATTTCACACTCGGCAATGGTTATTTCTTTGCGCCCAAAGTCAGCTAATGAAATATCAGCAACTTTGTAGGGAAGATTTTTTTGATGCATAGTAGTTCCTTTGAAAATGCGTATGGTTTTGCTTAGTATCAATTCTAACCAAAAAAGAGCCAAAAAATTTCCCTAATAGTTGCTATGGTGATCGGTATTGACATTAACTTCGATTACTTTAAAGAATGGCTCAGTGTCTTTTGATGGGGCGTAGAAAAGTTGGCAATTCATCGGTTTTTGGTACCGACATTCGTAGGTTCGAGTCCTACCGCCCCAACCAACGCTTTTAAAACACTGGACCAACAATCCCATGTCAGATGCACCAATAAAAATATTTTGTGGCAACTCAAACATCGAACTTGCTCGTCGTATTGTTGAGTACCTTGAGATGCCTCTTGGCTGTGCTGTAATCAAGCGTTTTGCCGACGGTGAAGTTGCTATAAGTATTTCAGAAAGTGTGCGCGGCTATCATGTTTATATAGTGCAATCTATTTGTCCGCCCGCTAATGAGCACTTGATGGAATTACTGGTGATGATCGATGCTCTGAAAAGAGCGTCTGCTGCGGCTATCACTGTGGTGCTTCCTTATTATGGTTATGCCAGACAAGATCGTAAGGCTGCCCCGAGAGAGCCGATAACAGCAAAATTAGTGGCGGATTTACTGGAAGCCGCTGGTGCTAATCGTTTGATTTCTTTAGATCTTCATGCAGCCCAAATTCAGGGTTTTTTTAATGTTCCATTTGATCACCTCTACGCATCACCTATTTTTATTCAAGATATAAAAGAGCGTTATGTTCAGTCTGGCTTGGATAATGAAAATTTGGTTGTGGTATCTCCTGATGCTGGCGGTGTTGAACGGGCTCGTGCCTATGCGAAACGGCTCCAGGCATCGTTGGCGATTATCGATAAGAGACGTCCGAAACCTGGTATTGCCGAAGTAATGAATATTATTGGTGATGTGAAAGGTAAACGAGCGGTTATTATAGATGATATGATCGACACTGCTGGCACTTTGGTAAAGGCCGCAGAGGCGATAAGAGCTCAAGGCGCAAAGCATATTAGTTCTTACGCTAGTCATGGTGTGTTCTCTCCTCCTGCAGTAGAAAGAATCAGCAGCAGTGTGATCGATGAAGTGGTGATCACTAACACTATTCCATTGCGTGAGGATGCTGTTAAGTGTCCGAAAATTCGTGTGCTTTCATGTGCATCATTGGTGGGTGAGGCGATAAGCAGGGTTCACACTGGTGCAAGTGTCTCCTCCCTTTTCATCTGAAAAGTAGCTTAGTTGTTATGGCTTAATGAAACAAAACTTTATTGTAGAATTTTAGCGTCATAATCATAGAGTAGTGGGTGTGAATTGAATTTTTGGCGCTTTGATTTATGTGTTTTTTAATATTTTTTCCGCAGGAACGGGCGAGCCTGTTTAAGTATTTGCAATAAATATTCAAAACCCAAAAATGTCAGCATGTATCAAGCTGTCAGCAACAAAGACTTGCTCTGCTGCAAATAATATAAGTAATGAGTTTTTAGTGTTTAATTTTTAATGATATATTTTCATGTGTTTTAATTGAGGTTAAAAATATTTTTTATTTTCCCATCATTCATTCTCTACTTGACGTCTTGTTTTACGGGACTTATGGTCGGCTCTCAATAATCTTGCGAGGCTTTAGGCTTAAACTGGGCTAAAGCGTTATCGAGGGAGCAAAAAATGTATAATTTAAAGGCTACAAAGCGCGTGTTGTTGGGCAAGGGCCCTTCCAGACGTCTGAGAATGAATCAAGAGTTACCTGCAGTGATTTACGCTAAGGGGCAAGAAACGTTGTCCATCACCGTTGATCCTCGTGAAACAACCAAGGCTTTATCAGGGCCCTTGCGTAGAAATGTTGTGATTAATCTTGAAATTGCTGATGACTCAAAGAAAAACCGCGTTGTTATGGTTAAGGAACGCCAGATTCACCTTTTGCGTCGTGATCTTATTCACGTAGATTTTGTCGAAGTTGATCTTAAAAAACCAGTAGTGGTGTCGGTGCCCATAAAATTATCTGGGAAAAGTGAATCAGTAGTTTTGGGTGGTAAGCTTGATCACGTGTTGCAAAGAATGAAAATTATGGCTCTACCTGATGCCATTCCAGAATTTATTGACGTAGATATTACCAAGCTTTCTTTTGGATCGACCCACTGTCAGGATATTAAACTTCCTGAGGGCATAAGTTTGGCAGAACAACCAAGAGTGGTTATTTTGACTATCAAGAAGCCACGTGGTGCTGCTAAGGAAGAGGAGGGTGCAGCAACTCCAGCTAAGAAATAGCACTTATCGGTTAATTGGTTGTAAGGTGCCGTTTATCGGCACTTTTTTCATGGAGAGAATCTATGTGGCTTATTGTTGGTTTGGGTAATCCGGGTGATAAGTATGAGTTGACTCGTCATAATGCAGGCTTTCTTGTTGTAGATGCTCTGTTGGATAAATATCAGCCTGTATCAATGAAGCAGGGGTTTAGTGCTCTAGCGGGTCGTATTGAAATAAATGGCAGTTCGGCGCTCATAATAAAACCTCAAACTTTTATGAATAGATCAGGATTATCAGTTCAGCAGGCCATGTCATTTCATAAAATAGCGCTTGATAAGGTTATCGTTATTCACGATGAGTTGGATTTGCCCCTGGGTACTATGCGTATTAAAAAAGGAGGTGGCAATAATGGGCACAACGGTTTGAAAGACATTAGCCGTCTTGTTGGAGATCAGTTCATACGTGTTCGTATAGGTATTGGGAGACCAGAATTTAAAGGTGGCGAAGCCCAATATGTCTTAGGCTCATTTAGTGATGATGAAATAAAAATCCTGGAGCCAGTGCTGCTAAAAAGTATTGGGGCGATTGAGACGCTGATTAGCAATGGTTTTGAGAATGCGCAGCAAGTTTCTCAGATAAATGTGCAAAAATAGCGGCAACACTCTTGCCATATTCAGCTGTTTTCGGCACAAGGCTAAGTAACGCTTGGAGAGGTGGCAGAGCGGTTGAATGCACCGGACTTGAAATCCGGCATAGGGCTTCGCCCTATCGGGGGTTCGAATCCCCCCCTCTCCGCCAGTTTTTCAAATATTTGTTTTGTTGGTTTTTTAAAAAATTTAGCTAATGCCAATAGAACAAACTAAAGTCTCAACTGTAGATCGCTTTTTAAAAAATTAGTTTGTTAGGCCAAAGTGGTTGGTGACTTTTTTTTCAAGCTCTTCCCATAAGGTTTTTCCTACAGCGTTTTCATCCACCATCAAATGGCGAAAGCCATAATTATCGTAGGCAAAATGGTTGTCCACAGTATCGAGGATCCATTTGCTCAATCGTTTAGAGTTAATAATTTTTTTGATACTTTTGCTGGGAACGAGCTCATCGTGCTTATCAATCATCAACAGTGTGGGGATATTAGTGTTTTTGAATTGTGTCTTTTCCAGAGAGTTTTTGAGCGCAAACAAGGCCTGATAGGCAGCTACTGATGTTCCGGGGTTAGCTCGGTATTCTTTGGGGCTGCGGCTTGGCATGGTAAGGGTGCGTCCAAACCATGACATAAATGACACTGCTGCCTTGGAGTACCAAGGTGTTGCAATTGCTGGAGCGATGAGCACCATTTTACTAATGGACGGGCTTGGAGCTTTTTCTTGCTGGGCAAGCCATTCAAGTCCCACCAAGGCTCCTAAGGAAAAGCCCAGAAAATAAATCGGTACCTTATGATGCTGAGCTTGAGATTGAGCCTCGAGCATTGCATTGTGAAATTGTTGGCGCCATATATTTTCGTCCACTTGACTCATGTGATCTTTTTCACCACTGTGTCCAAATAAGGCGAAGCGAACCACTAAAGCACCGTGATTTTGTAAAAGGTGAGCCCAGTCGTCCATTTTGGCCGGTTTTAGGTTGAGACCGTGGAGTAAAATGACCACAGCTTGAACATTTTGATCTGTGGGCTCATCTATCCACAAAGAATTTTTTAAAAAACGAGTATCTTTATCAGTTTTCATTAAACCAACCATTGCGCAGCTAACAATATAACTACAGGTAATTCCAAGTACAATTGTAAAGAAAAATCTTTTAGCTATCTTCATTTCCACCTCCAAACGAAGATTCTTGGTGGATTGACAAACAACAATTAATGACATCCTATAGTACGACTGATTTTTAGGTATTGAAACAAGGAAGTAAATAATGGTGGTTATTCGACTAGCACGTGGAGGGGCCAAAAAACGCCCATTTTATCGGGTAGTTGCTGCTGATCAAAGAATGTCACGCGACGGTCGCTTCATTGAACAAGTCGGCACTTTTGATCCCCGTGCGCAAAAAGATGCCCTCAATCTTAAAATTGATCGTGTTGATCACTGGCTCAAAGTTGGAGCTCAGCCGAGTGACACGGTAAAATCTTTAATCAAACAGTTCAGAAAGTTAGCTGTTCAGGCCTAAGGTTTTTGTTGGGAATTTTTTTCTCTTGGTGGGTCACCATACAAATAAATAAAAACCTAAGAGCTTTGAAAAAAACACCAAATGCCCATTTATAGGGTTTGCGGTGTTTTTTGTGTATTAGTTATGAATGATTTAGTTCTAATAGCCTATATTGCCAAAGCCGTAGGGCTTAAGGGAGCTCTTAAGCTCAAGTTGCTTAATTCTCAAAGCGAAAGTTTAAGGCCTGGGTTAAAACTCAGCATCAGACAAGGAAAGCAGGCTGTAAGGCAGTTAGTGATTGAGCATGTTGAAACTCGTGATCGTATATATTTTGAAGGCGTTGGTGATCGCACAACCGCTGAAGCATTGCAGGGGAGCGAGGTCTATATTAATCACTCTGACTTGCCCGTTGTTGCGCCTGATGAATATTACCTCAATGACGTGCTTGGTGCTGAAGTAATACTGATATGCGGAAAATGCATAGGCCATTTGAAGGATTTTGCTCACAATGGTGCTCAGGACTTGTTGGAAGTTGAGAGCCTTGAGGGACGTATTCTGAGCATCCCTTTGGTGCCGGCCATCGTAAAAGAAATCGATGAAAAGAATAAGCGCATTATCATAGACCCTCCTGAGGGCTTGCTCGATTTGGATTAGCTATGACTTTCAAAGCTCAGTTTATTGCCATGTTCGAACAGCCAATAAGGGCGTGGGCTGAAAGCTCGATTATAGGACGAGCACAAAAAAATTCTCTTATAGATATTCATATTGAAAGCATTCTTAATAGCGTTAGGGGCAATCATCATAAAGTCGATGATACACCGTATGGCGGCGGTCCAGGCGAACTCATGCGCATCGATGTTGTTGAGCCGCTCATAAAAAAAGCTCTTGGGAGACATCATGATATTTCTCGCGCCAAGAAGCGTGTTGTCATGCTTGATCCTGCAGGCACACCCTTTAATCAAGATCATGCCAAGCGGCTTGCCTCTTACCATGAATTAATTTTTGTCTGTGGGCGCTACGAGGGTATCGATGCACGAATTCATCACTTTGTTGATGAGGCAATATCGCTGGGGGATTTTGTGCTCTCAAATGGTGATGTTGCTGCAATGGCAGTGTTTGATGCATGTGTGCGTATGCAACCAGGATTCTTAGGAAACTACTCTTCGATCGAGCAGGAAAGTCATATGAATCATCGCTTAGAAGCGAGCCATTACACACGTCCTCGAGAATATCATGGTTTTTTGGTTCCTCAGGTGTTTCAAAATGGTAATCATCAAGAAATCGATAAAGCTCGTTTAGAAGAATCACTCATAAAAACCACTCAACTCCGTCCTGATTTGATTTCGGCACAGCCTTTAGATGAGCACGAAGAAAAAGTTCTAAAGTTTGCTGATTCTTACCAAAAATATCCATGGCAAAAAAAATATGAATAGATTGAGTCTTGCTTTGCTTCATCATCCTGTAGTCGATAGGAATGACCAGATTTATACCACAGCCATTACCAATCTGGATGTGCATGACATAGCGCGCTCAGCATGTACCTATGGGCTTAATCAGTACTATTTGGTATCGCCGATAACAGCCCAGCGTGAACTTGGGCAAAGTATTGCAGATTTTTGGACCTGTGATGCAGGAAAACAGCGTAACAAAGATCGCGCACGCGCTTTTGAATTGGTTAATGTGCAAGCGGATCTTGAAAGCTGCATAGAGCATGAAAAAAATATTAGTGGAGAAAAACCTTTGCTCATTGCCACCAGTGCCAAGGTTTTTGAGCACAAGACAATTTCCTATCAAAAAGGTCGCAAACTTATCGCTGATCATAAAAGTACAATGCTAATTTTTGGTACGGGCCATGGTCTTGCACCAGAAATACTTGAAAAGGCAGATTTTTTGCTCGAGCCTATTTACGGGCGGGATGATTACAATCATTTGTCGGTACGGTCAGCAGCAGCCATTATACTGGATCGATTGATGGCACAATAAAAGGATGCCTGATGGATACTTCGGATTCAAAGAAAATCCCCCACTACCTGAATTATGTAAATGGTATTTCAACTCCCGAAGAGATTGGCTTTGCTTTTTTTGAGGCTAGTGAGGCTTTGGGTATTAAGCTCTACCGGGCACAAGAGGATGCCATCTTAGAGCTCATGAGCGGCAAAAATGTCATATTGGCCACGCCTACTGGTTCTGGGAAATCTTTGGTTGCGACTGCGCTTCATTTTAAAGGTTATATAGAAGGAAAACGTTCTTACTATACCTGCCCCATCAAAGCGCTCGTGAGTGAAAAATTTTTTGCACTGTGTGAACAATTTGGGGCAGAAAATGTTGGCATGCTTACGGGCGATGCCAGCATCAATCGTGATGCGTCGATCATCTGTTGTACTGCTGAAGTATTAGCTAATTTGAGTCTGTGCGAAGGAAAAGATGCTCATGTCGATTATGTAATCATGGATGAGTTTCATTATTATTCTGATCCCGAAAGAGGTGTCGCATGGCAGCTGCCTTTGCTGTGTTTGCCGCAAGCAACTTTTTTGCTTATGTCAGCTACTATTGGCAACTGTGAGTCGGTAAAAAAATCTTTAGGCGAAAATACCAGAAAAGAGATCGCAGAAATTTTAGGAGTTGAGCGCCCGGTACCGCTTGATTTTTCATACAGTGAAAATCCTTTGCACGAAACTTTGGCCAAACTCATCAGCGAGAGAAAATATCCTGTCTATGTTGTTAATTTTACTCAGCGCGAATGTGCCCTAGAGGCACAAAATGCCATGAGCGTCAATATTTGCACCAAAGAAGAAAAAGCGGCTATTGATAAAGCTTTGGATGGTTTCCGCTTTGATACGCCTTTTGGAAAAGATATAAGGCGTTTTATTCGCCATGGTGTAGGAATTCACCATGCAGGTCTATTGCCAAAATATCGGCTGCTCACCGAAAAATTAGCTCAAGGTGGTTTGCTTAAAATTATTATGGGCACTGATACCCTTGGAGTTGGGGTGAATGTTCCTATCCGTACAGTTTTATTCACCAAGCTGTGTAAATTTGATGGCACCAAGACCAGCATTTTAAGTGTGCGAGATTTTAAACAAATTGCCGGAAGAGCAGGGCGTAAAGGCTTTGATGACGCAGGATCGGTTATCGCGCAAGCCCCAGAGCATGTGATAGAAAATAAACGGTCTGAAAATAAAATTGCTGCCGATAATAAAAACCGCAAGAAAAAAATTGTTAAAAAATCTGCTCCGACAAGAAATTATGTTCATTATGATGAACATACATTTGAACGCTTGATCAACGATCCTCCTGAATCGCTGGTATCTCAATTTCGTATTAGCCATGGAATGATAATTAACGCACTGATCGGTTTAGAGAACAACGGCAATCCTGGCTATAAAAATTTGATCGAAATTATTGCTCGTTGCCATGAGACTGATAAAAATAAATCGCGCTTGCGCAAACGTTGTGCTCAGCTTTTTAAATCGCTGATCGCTGCAAATATTTTTAGTATCGTAAAAAATATTCACACAGGATCGCGCATTGTCGCTAATGAATCATTGCAACAAGATTTTTCTCTCCATCACACCCTGTCGCTCTATCTGATCGAAGCCTTGAGTGTGCTTGATCGTGAGCACGAAGAATACGCTCTTGATATTCTGAGTTTGGTGGAAGCGATAGAAGAAAATCCCAATGCCATTCTTAATCGGCAGGTGGAAAGAAATAAAAATGATGCCATAGCGCGGATGAAAGCGGAAGGACTCGATTACGATGCCCGGATGGAAGCTTTGGAAAAAATCACCTACGATAAGCCTTTGGCTGATTTTATCTATACAACTTTCAATGAGTTTGAGAAAAAACATCCTTGGGTGCAAGAAGAAAATATTCATCCCAAATCTATTGTGCGCGATATGTATGGCAAGGGTGCAACTTTCAACGAGTATGTCAATGAATACGGTCTTGCTCGAGCCGAGGGACTTTTGCTCCGCTATCTCTCACAAAGCTACAAGACCTTGATGCAAAGTGTGCCTGATAGCTATAAAAATGATGAAGTCTTGGATATTATCGCATTTATTCGTACCATACTGGCGCGTGTCGATACTAGTTTGATAGATGAGTGGACCAGCTTATTCGAAGAAAAACCACAAGAAGATATGACCAGGAGAGAGAGCGCAAGCTTGATGACATTTGATCCGCGGATCAATCCTAAAGCATTCTTGGCCAAGATACGAGCTGAACTTTTTCACCTGGTGCGCCTGCTTGCTCAAAAAAATTATGAGGATGCGCTTTTGGCTATTGCTAACCCTGATGAATGGTCAAAAGAAAAATTCGAAGAAGTCTTTGCGCCTTTTTATGAAGATTATGAAGGCATTATTGCTGATCCTCGGGCAAGAAATCCTAAGCTTAGCCAAATAAAAAAGGTGAGCGATACTTTTTATACTATTACTCACACCCTGCTTGATGATCGGGAAGATAATGCTTGGTATTTGAGGGCTGAGATTGATCTTGCTCATCAACGAGAAGAGAACGCACCTTTGTTAAAATTATTGGAAGTCGATGAATAGCAAATAGAATGCTTGATTAAAAAAGTGGTTTGCTGGAGCTTATGAAATATGATTTCTAATTCATTTAAGAGTGAATCAATATTAAAAAAAATTGCAGTATTTCGTATTGAAGATAAAGGCTCCCGTGCTTGAAAAGCTGAGAGTAAAGTATGGACTTACTCCTTTTTTAATGAATCATGAATTTCATATAACTATCGCTAAAAAAAGTTCATGAAGCTTAGGAATATCTTTTATTTTTACAAAGCTCCTTTGATTCTCACTACGCATAGTTAGCGACTTTTTTGCCAGCTAACAAAAAAATTGCATGCATAGAATAATTGTGGCAGCTGTAAAAAATTTATGGAGTGATTCATGATCATAAAAAAGATTTTTTTGGCAGCTGTATTTTTGATGGGCGTCAAAATTTTTGCGGCAGATGGTGAGGCATCTGAGATAGCTCAATTTGAAGATAGTAACAATGAAATTAGGATCGTCGAAATAAGTTGTGATGAAATAAAAGAAATCATGGAGTGTGCGACTGAGTTTCAAAGTGAAGTTTATGAGGAGCAGATTTCATACAGCAAAAAGGTTGGAGCTTGTTATTTGTGGGGAAGGATATTTGAGTATATTTTTTACACAGCGAGCATCAGCACTTTGATGCTTGCCCCAGAACAGTCGCAGAATATTTTGGCAAGTTTGATTTTAGCTACCATAGGAAAAGCAAGCGGCGAGATAGGGAATATCTTCCAAGCTTATCAGGGTATTGTTGATCTAAAGAACGCTCATCAATTTCCCAAGCAGGCTATAAAAAATAACAAAAAAAAGTTTGCCATACTGGCTATTGCCCGTGGCTCAATAAATTTATTGTCTGACACTTGCGGTCTGGTGGCTTTTTATTATGAAAATATCCCTATTGCATTGATAGCTTTAATAGCGGGTGGAGTTACCGACGTTCTAGGAGCTTATAAAAATTTTTTTGATACCAAGAGAAATAAAAGTTTAAAAAAGTTTGCCTATTTTAGTTGTCTTAGCTCGCGGGCGCCATTTATTGGAGCTTGCATTACAGGATGTGCCGAAACTCTTGGGCTTTATTCGACCCGTTTGCCTTCAAGAATGCTGAGTTTGATAGGTTATTTATTTTTTGATAGCGGAGCCTTGATGAGACAGCATCTGTATCATTCCAGCTAGTTAAAAATTATAGTTTATCGGTCAAATGACGGATTTTATTAGATTCCTTCGCCAATAAAGTACGCGCAAAGATTTTTTAAAAAAAGATCTTTTTTCGCTTTCTAACTAATTAATAAAAGAGGGAATCATGAAAACAACAATATATTTTTTTGCTTCAAGCTGCTTGCTTTTGATCATGGGTGCATGTGGCGATACAGCTAGTAGCTCGGAAAATGCGAGGGTTGCTTCAAACCAGGCAACAGTAGAGAGCCTGAGCTTATTGATGCAAAATAATCCGCAACTTTCAAAAGCGACTCTAAAAGAAATTAAAGATACGGCTCAGAATATTTCAGTCCATGGCGGTCTGGCTCGATACACAATGAAGAATGTCTCAGCTGGAAATATGTCCTCCTTTAATGAACTGCCTGCCGAGTTGCCTCCTGCTGAGCTTAGTGAAGCTAAGGTGAATGATACAGCATCTGTTATCGATCCTGAAGTAGCCAAAGAGGCACAGAGTTTGATCGATAAAGCCCTGGATGAATTTGATTTTATGAATTCAGTAGAGGCGGGCTTTAAACTTCAGGGCATTGCTTTTAACGCTGCTAAAAAGGCGATGAATAAATTTAAAGACATGAAAAATGGTTTAGATTTCGGCGATAAAGGAGATTTTTTCGGCGAAAAAATGGGCTCAAAAATCAATGGTCAAGCATTTGATAAAGGTAATTTGACTGGTGAAAAACAAATTCCAAGCTGCCAAGAATTTATGGAAAATCCTTACATGAAATTTAGCAAGGGGCTCATTGAACAGGTGATCAAAACTAATAAGGAAAATATCAAAAAGAATTTGTCAGGGTGTGCCGAAATTCGTGGTTCTGAATTTGTTCAGTGCCTGAGTGATTATAATAGTTTTATGACTTTAATTAATCAAAATGCCAGCTGTGAAATCGAAGATATAGATGCCTTATTTAATGTATTAAATGAGAAAACCCAAGGAAAATTTGAAGAACAGGAACAGCAGCTGGCTAAGTGCATGGGGGAACACTTTAAAGCATGCGGTTTTATTGAAGAAGCTATTAAAGAATCTGATAATGCAGAAACAAAAAATGAAAAAACAAAAATAGAGATGGAAATCGATACATAAAGCAGAATTTTTGCGAGCAAAAAATATTTTGACGCTGTTTGATAAAATACGCCCTACTGGGCGTTTTTTTTAAGATCGAATCCTAACAGTATGCTTTCTAAGCCAAGCACTCTGTATGAGCCATTTCATACTTTTAGGAGCAAAATAACAATTAATGAAGATTGCCGCCCTTAAAAGAAAAATCGTAGCTATCAGCAGATGAGATCTTTTTATGTATTACGTAGATGTAGCGTTTAGGTTTTACATCAGCAAGCAATGTAGAGCATCTATCTCCAGTCTTACATGTAAAATTCATAAACTTTTCTTGTGTGTATTAAAAAAGTTTTTTTAGTCTATTTAAAAGTAATTCAAAAGACGAACTGTTGGAAGCTTTTGTATGAAAGTTACAACTTCATCAACTGCAGTCTGAGCAATCATATTATCTTCTATAAAATTGCGGTCGAACTTACTAATATTTTTTATCAAAAATTCCGGGTGAGCAGCACTCGATTTTTTTAGGTTTCCCAGCATTTCTTGTGAAGAAAACACATCTTTGTTGCTGAATAAAGCGAGCATGGGGCGCTTATTCACAAGAAGCAGTGGAATTGTTTTAGGACTTGCTCCTATCCAGCTGCGCCAAAATTGTACGCTTGCTCCTCGAATATTTGCACCATCAGGAAACCTGCCTGCTTTAAAAGAACTAAAAAATTCTTTCATGCTTTCTTTTTGGTTTCCCAATCTATTTTTGCGATGAAAATCTTTGCTTTCTTCGAATGCGCGATTAAGCCCTGTTACCCACATTTCTTCCAAAGAGCCAACAATAGGAGATAAAAGAACTATGCCACTTGCATCTTGAGCGCTTTTAGAAAGGGAGATGACCTGTGCTCCTTGAGTGGATGTTAACAAAACAATCCGAACATTTTTGTCGTTTAAAGTAAGTTTTGATTTTGCATATTCATAAACTTGGTCAAGGTCTCGAGCTAAAGCAGTTATACCTTGTTCCTCGATATCTTTTTGTGGATTGTTCTGACATAAAGTACTGATAGCTTTTGTGCATGTGCGTTTGTCATAGCTCAAGACAAAATAGCCCTGTTCTACCAAAGCATGAGCCCAACTAGAACTGAGTTCGACAGGCTCCTCATAGCTGTCGATACCATCTCCGGCAGTTTCCCCTCTACGAGATATATTTCCCGAACCAGGCACAATGATTACAAGTGTTTTTGGGAGCGACTTTTTTTCTGGGCGATATACATCAGCATTTAATAAGCCCGATCCTTCTGGCAAGTCTAGCGGAATAGAAACTTCTATTCGTTGAAAAAAAATTCTGCGTGGGGGTTTATCAGAAGCAGATTGATTTTCCGAAGCATCTGGCGTTGGCGGAGGGGTAAAATTTCGAGGCTCCTCAAAGGAAGAAGGAGCAAGAATTTGTATGTTTTTAGTGGCAGGAACACAAGCAGTTAAAATAAATAAAAACGTGTAAACAAAAACATTTAGCAAACGAAACATAGCTAACACCGGAGTAATACCATGACTAACATCTCACATATCGATCACATTGCCATAACCGTCAACCGCATTGATGATGTGAAAGATTTTTATGAACAGGCACTTGGACTAAAAATTTCCCACATAGAGGAAGTGCCTGAGAGAGGAATTCGAACAGCTTTTATCAAAATGGGGCAAAGCTGCATAGAGCTCATAGAGCCCATCAATGAAAACTCTGAAATTTCGGCTTCTCTCAAAAAAAGAGGACCAGGTCTACACCATGTTGCCTTTGCCACTACAAATATAAAAAATTCAAGTGAGCAGGCTCTAAGCCAAGGGGTTAAACTTACGTATGATTTACCGCAATCAGGTGCGCATCAAACAAAAATAAATTTTATACATCCCAAATCAAGCAGCGGTGTTTTAATTGAACTTGTAGAAAAATAAGCCTCTCTTTACCGTACCCAATAAACATTCATACTCATGGCATGAATCTTGTTGTCACTTCAGTATTGCTATTGATCCGCAGTTATCAGCGTTTTATCAGTCCGCTTCTTGGTCCTCGTTGCCGCTTTTATCCAACTTGTTCAAGTTATGCTTACACAGCGTTTTCTAGCGGGGGCCTGTTCTTAGGAATGTATTTAACAATTAAAAGATTGCTAAAGTGCCATCCTTTTCATGAGGGAGGCTTCGATCCGGTGCCACCATGCAAGAAAAAATAATTTCGTCAAAAACACAACGAGTGCTTATCACAGGCAATGCTGGAGCATTGGGAAGAAACTTAGTCAAAGAATTATTAAAAGATCAGCGCTTGAGTCTTTTTGGAGTTGATCGAAGACCTTTGGAGCCTATCCCCGAAGGTCTTTCTCACTACCCTTTGGATCTAAGAAGAAAATCAGCTTTGGAGGTTTTAAGAAAGATAAAACCTCAAAGCATTATTCATTTAGGAATTATCAGAAGTCCCCAAATTCACAGAAAAAAAAGAGCTAATGCCTATTATTTTAACCTTGAGTCTACCTCGCAATTATTGACACTTGCTGAACAACTCAACGTCAAAAAATTTATTTTTCTATCTACAGCAAATCTCTATGGTCCATCACCCAATACCCAAGGTTTATTAAACGAAGACACGCAGCTTCATGGCGCCAATAAAAGTCCTGAGTTTCGGGATCTTGTATCTTTGGATATGATGGTTCAATCATTTTTTTGGAAGCAACCTAAAACTCAAACAATTATTTTAAGGCCATGTCACATAGTAGGGCCTCATCTAAGAAATGCTCCATCGCGTTATTTAAAACTCGATACCATTCCGACTATTTTGGGTTTTGATCCCATGCTTCAGCTGTTACATGAATCGGATTTGATAAAAGCTATTATTTTGAGCCTCAACTCAAAGGCCCGAGGGGTATTTAATATTGCAGGTCCAGATGTTGCTCCGCTTTCACGCATTATCAAGGCTCTTCGTCGCCCTACTATTGCGCTGCCGGAAAAAATGCTGAAGCTGCTGACGGCAGGAACATTTTTTTCTCGCCAATCGAGTTTTCCTGTGGGAGAGATTGAGCATCTTAAATTTTCTTCGATCATTGACGATAGGCGTGCGCGTGAGGATCTTGGTTTTAAGCCGCTCGTTTCACTTAAAGCGATTCTCCAAGAAATTAATGAAGCCTATGAAAAACAGCACTCGGATTCGTAATTTAAATTTCATTTTCTAGGGGATTATTTTAATTATTTCAGAAGTTTTAATCCTAAGCCCTTAGAAGGATTGAAGGTACTATCTTTGAGAACACCATTGCATTATTTTTTTGCATTCTTTTTCTTAGCTTTTCCTCTATTGTCACACGATTATCCAAACAATAAAGAAAATATAAAAAAACAACTTATAGCTTTAGCTCAAGGTTATAAAATTTATTTGCCCAATCAGTACGCGTGTGTTTGCACAAAGTATTTACATAAAGTTTTTGGTTCCCAGTTGCGACGTGAAGAACTAAGAAAGTTAGTTGCGCTTGATAACCTTATAGAACGTTTAGGTACTGAGCAAGATGAAATTATTACTCGGGAATTTTTGAATGATTTGGGGCCGTTCGAAGATCAATATGCCAAAAATTTTTTTCAAAATTTTTGTGACACGATGGAGCTGCAAAAAGAGTATCAATTGATTGAACCGAGCTGCTCTATATGTTGGGAAAAAAAACCCAGCCATATTTTATTGCCATGCGGTCATATGCCAACGTGCGAGCTCTGTATAAAAAAAATTGAGGATGGAGAGTGTCCTTTGTGTAGGACAAAAATTGATCAAAGTGTGCCGTTCGCTGAGATTAAAACTTTAGGTCCATCGTGTATCAAGTGCAAAGATGCCCAGCCCAATATTCTCTTTTGTGACTGCAATCATATGATTGAGTGTGAGAAGTGCAACGACAACTATTGTTCAGTTTGTCGCAAAGAGTGCCAAAATTTTGTGAAAGTATTTTTAAATGATGAACATGAAGTCTAAATATTTATGGATTATTTTTTTGGGTAAATTAATATCTTTTTTTGGTGTATGCGCAGATAGTCATTCAGTTGCTGCTATTGATGAACCTGTGAGAGAGTCTGAGAAAAGTTTTTCGTACGAAAATAATCATGAAGCTATGCGAAAAATATTACTGACAGCCTGCGAAAATTATCGTTTGATTTTGCCCAAACAACTAGGATGTTATCTGTGCCAACTCAGCCACCAGGCGGTAGGAAGCACCAAGAGTCAGCATGTAAATAGGCGCCTAAAACAACTCGATGAGTTTGAAAAATTGATCAAAAAGGACCCATTTGTTTTAAGCGACATCGAATATTTTTTTGAAAAAAAAATGGGTCTTTTTAACGGGAATTATGGAAAAATTTTTCACACGCAATGCTTAAATGTGATGCAATCTTTTCCTAGTGAAAAATAAAAACTCGTAGAGTTTTTTACCATGAAAAGGGTAGCCTCTTATATTATTTTGTTGCAGCATAAGGTGTTGGATCTAGAATATCAGCATCCTTAAATCCCTTGGTTCGATAAAAACAAGCGGAACATCTACCGCACGCACGATCACCTACAGGATCATAGCAGCTGTGAGTTATGGAATAATCAACTCCAAGCTCGATACCGCGTTTAATGATCTGTGCCTTAGTAAGATTGATCAATGGCGTATGAATAGTTATTTTGTTGCCACCTTCACAAGCGCTTTTAGTGGCCAGGTTAGCCATTTTCTCAAAAGCCTCTACGTAATGAGGGCGACAATCAGGATAGCCAGAGTAATCATGAATATTGGCTCCAAAAAAAATATCAAAAGCTTGGTTTACTTCGGCATAGGCAAGAGCCAAGGATAGCATAATGGTGTTGCGGGCTGGCACATAGGTTTGCGGAATCGCCTCACTTGATATTTCGCTATGGGCAAGGACTTCAATGCTATCTGTGAGCGAAGAACCACCAAAAGCTCTTAGGTCCAAATCAAGGACCTGATGTTTGTCCACAGCAAAATGTTTTACTACTCGCCGCGCTGCATCTAATTCAACTTGATTGCGTTGACCATAAAAAATTGTCAGTGCTTTAACATTAAAACCTTGAGCCTGAGCAATAGCCAAAGTGGTACTGGAATCCAAACCACCCGAAAGTAAAACAACTGCATTTTTCAAAATAAATTCCTAAAAAAATCATTTGGAGCCCCATCGCTCTAACATCTGAAAAGCTTTTGGCAATGCTTTTAAAAAGAGGTTGAAGCTCTCTAAAAATTTCGGTCTGATTTTTTTATGAGCAATTCAGATAAAAATAGAGCTGAAAAACAAACAGTTATTGATAGGAAAACCAAAATATTGGTGTTTTGTTCTTGCCCAGGGATTTGCATGTTAGTCCAAATGGCAAGAGCTAAAGTTCGCGTTTCTCCTAAGGTATTGCCTGCCAAAAAAATAGTGGCACCAAATTCACCCAAAGATCGAATGAAAACCAACAAAAATCCTGCGGCTAAGGACGGGCTTAGGAGTGGCAATTGGATGTGGCGAAAAATTTGCCATGAATGAGCTCCATGCAGGCAGGCTATTTCGCTAAAGTGCGGATCCAAGTGTGAAAAAGCGGTGCGCATTGTTCGCACCCCAATTCCCAAAGAAGCCATCGATGCGGCGAGCACCGCACCCCAAAAATTAAATGCGATTTCAATATTAAGTTTATAAAGCCATGCACCTAAATGAGATTTAGGGCCTACCAAAAGTAAAAGTCCATAGCCAAGTGCCACCGGCGGCATGGCCATAGGGATATAAATCAGCATTTCTAATAATTTAAGCCACCTGTTGTGCTTGCGATCAAAAAGTAAAGCTAGGCATAAAGAAATTGTCATGACGATAATGCTGCTCAAACAAGCGACTTTAAGTGAAACCCATAGGATGAGTAAGAGTTCACTGCTCACGAGCCGCTCCAAATCCGTTGTTTTTTAAAATTTTTTGCATTTCATCAGACATTAAAAATGAATTGAGCAGGTGGGCGTGATTTTTTTGTGATTTTTTGCATTGCAGCAATGGATAGATAATGGGTGGGTGAAGTTTGGCATCGATAAAAGTGGCTTGAAAAATATTTTTGTTATCAACATCAGATGCGTATAAAAACGCAAAGTTGGCAGCGCCCTCTTTAAGTAAAAGGCGCGCTACTTGTGCACTGTGAGCTTTGATGAAGTTTTTTTCGAGTTGCTTAAATAATCCTAAAGTCACCAAAGCTGACTTGGTATAACTCCCTAAAGGGACATAATCTGGATCAGCTACAATAATTTTTTCGTGTTTTGAAATTAATTTTTCCAAAGTTAGAAAAATTGTTTGAGAATTATTTTTTGCCAAAATTAAATTATTGCGGGCAAAAATTTTTGAGTGACTATCGACAAGATTCCTTTCAATCAGAAAATTTTGCCATTTATTGTCGGCAACTATCACAACATCGCATGGAAATCCTTGTTCGATCTGTTGAGCAATGGCAGATGAGTTCAAAAATTTCATGGAAACATTTTTTTTAAGATTGGTTTCGATAGCTGATTTAAGAGGCAATAGGCTTGATGCCAAATATAAAATCGGTGGCCGAGATTCAGGCTGACGCGTGCAAGAACACAGCAAAAAAAGTAAAAGAGCACTACTTTTTATTATAGCCCACCACATAAAATTCCTTGCTCACAGAGCGAACGCTCTTAGGGCGCATGTGCCGAACTATTTTGAATTCTTTTTTCATTTGGCCAACTAATTGAGAAACTTCTCCTCCATCAAAAACTTTGATTACCACATGGCCGCCTGGCTTTAGTAATTTTTTGGCAATTTCAAAAGCTTTTTCGGCTAAGTTGAGGCTGCGGATTTGATCGACATGTTTAATGCCGCAGGTTTTAGGAGCCATATCGCTTAGGACGATATCAAGGCCATTAAATTGATTTTGCAGGTCGCTCATCAACTCAGCAATTTTTTCTAAACTTAAGTCAAAACAATCACCCTGAATGGTTTTGATATTGTTATGAAATTTTTCCTTGACCTCAGTTAAGTCAATGCCGAGAGCTGCACCATGAGGACCAATTTTTTTCGCAAGATATTGCAGCCAAGAGCCTGGTGCACACCCTAGGTCAAGTGCCACTGAATTCGTCTTGATGAGTTTGAGGCTTTTATCAATTTCTTCAAGTTTAAAAACAGAGCGAGCCTTAAAGCCGCCAGCTTTCGCTTTGTCAAAATAAAAATCTCTGGTAGTAAAATTGCCCATGGTGAACTTTTAGCTGAAATTTTCGCGCGCGTAAGGGGTTTTTTGGATTGCGTGTTTGATTTTTTGGCACATGCTTAAGGGCCTAAATTTATGAAAAAAAAATCTCATAACATCGCATTTTTGTGCCAAGAGTGCGGCCACAGCGAAAAAAAATGGCACGGTCGTTGCCCTGCCTGCCAAAGCTGGAACACCATGGTGGAAGAAAAACTAAGCCAAGACTCAGGTTTTGTTTCACAAAATATAGATCATCCACAAGCCATAACAGAAATTCAAGGTGTAGAGCGAAACCGTAGAGCTATTGGTATTGAAGAGCTTGATAGAGTTTTGGGGGGCGGCATCGTTTTGGGTGGAGTGACACTTATCGGAGGTGAGCCCGGCTCAGGAAAAAGTACACTTTTGCAGATGGCTTCTTCCAAATTAGCGCAGCAGGGACTCAAGGTTTTGTATATTTCTGGCGAGGAGTCCAAAGAGCAAATTCGTCTGAGTGCTGAGCGGCTCAATGCTTTGAGCGAAAAATTATTTCTTTTGTCAGAAACAGAAATTGGTAGAGCTCTTCATATTGCTCAAGATTTTCGCCCAGATTTTTTGGTAGTAGATTCAGTGCAAACACTGATGAGCTCGGAGCTTGATTCGGCTGCAGGAAGTGTTGCGCAAATTCGTGAAATTACCGCTAAGGTTGTGCGTTATGCCAAATCAAATAATATTGCCACTTTTTTAGTGGGCCATGTCACCAAAGATGGAGCGATTGCTGGGCCACGATTGCTTGAGCACATGGTAGATACAGTTCTTTACTTTGAACAATCTCGCAGTGATCAATATCGCTTGTTGCGCGCACACAAAAATCGTTTTGGTTCAACCAATGAGATTGGTTTGTTTGAAATGGGAGCTTCAGGCTTGAAAGGTATTGAAAATCCTTCGGCATATTTTTTGGCTGAGAGGCCTAAAGATAAACCGGGGAGCTCGGTATTTTGTGCAATGGAAGGAACACGGCCTTTGTTGGTTGAAATTCAGGCATTGGCGGTTGAGACTATGTTTGGATCTCCAAGGAGAACCTGCGTAGGTATTGATTCAAATCGCTGTTCTGTTATCGCTGCGGTCTTGGAAAAACATGCAGGCTTGATGCTTTCGCGCATGGATTTATTTGTGAGTGTAGCCGGAGGAATTGATATCAAAGAGCCTGCTTTAGATCTTGCTTTGGCCTTAGCGATTGTATCCAGTATAAAAAATATTGCTCTTCCTTATGATTTGGTTTGTTGTGGGGAGCTTGGTCTTTCTGGTGAAATTCGTAGTGTATTTCGCATTAACGAACGTCTAAAAGAGGCAGCGCGTCTCGGTTTTAATAAGGGCTTACTGCCGCATGTTTCGGTTAAACATTTATCAGATAATTTTGGTCTTCGTCTCAAAGGACCAGCAACGATCGAGGAAGCAATAGAATTGCTTTTGAATTGAGAGGCTGTATTTAAAAAACTGCCTGAAAAAATTTTAAAAAAATTCCGCCAAAATAATTAGTTAAGCAAAATAACTAAATGGTGAGTAATGCGCAGAATGAGAAATCTAAAAATAATTTGATAATTAAATACTGAGAGGATTTTATTTTTTGATTTAACATGTTGTTTTAATAAGCACCAACAAGACGATAAGGCCGATATCCTAAGCGACCGATAGTAGCGGACAAAGGATATACTATGAGGCCATATTTAAGAAATATATTGTTTTGTTTTTCATTTTTCTCTTTAATTTTTTCACCTAGTTTTTCCGGTAGCGAGTCGCATGGTGATTTTGATTTTGATGGCAATGACAATAACGATGGTGGTGCCGGTGGTTTTGAAATTTTTGGTTTGCCCATACTTCTGCCCTATGCGGATTATCGCAAGGGTAGAAAATTGATAATGCTACGTCCAGGAATCCCAACTTTTGTGGCAGCTGTGCCGCTTGTTAAACCTATGGCCAAACCTCTTTATGTGAAAGGAAAATTTTTATCCCAGGATCAACTGGTGAGCATTGATAATGAATTGTTGCCCCCACCTGTAGAACTAATGGAAGAAAATAAGCAAGAACCACAAGTGGAGTTGGTTCCTGATAGTGATAAATATGGACGGCGGATTGTTCATCTCGATCATGGAAGCTGTGATAACCCTTTTCTTGTTCAGGATCATAGTACTTTTAATATTGGTCTTTTAGCAGGCATGAGCTTCGTTGATCCCAATAGCTATGTTGTGCAATACAATGTCCTGATGAAGGCGATGTTTACCAGCAGTGGTAACTCCGAGAGATTGGCTTCCAATCATAATGACGCAAAAGATATGAAAAAATTAAAAACACCAACTAAGCCTAAGCATTTTGATAAATGGGAGCCTGGAGATAATTTAAGAGAAAGTGGGATGATGGCGGTTGCACTCTATGCTGGGGTTTCGGTGGTAAGTCCCGATGTCCGTGCTGGTGGAGTATTGATTGGAAAATGGACCAAAGATATCCAAAAGTTAGATGAAAATTTAGTGAGGGTTGCTTTTACCCGGGGCGGAGGTTTTGGTATAACCGGGCGTATTCAAGCCTTACCTCTGACAAAAATTGAAGGTACTGCGCTAAAAGATTGGGATGGAACCCTGGTATATACTTTTGATCGCAGCACAGAAGAAGGTCGTAAAGCTCTTAAAAATGCGCTGCACAATAAAGTAATTGTTGCGCAAGATAGTGATGAAGACAATGTTACTCTTTTAACTCGAAGAGCAACGAAACAAAAAAAGATTTCAAAAAATCTGCAAGGTGGAATTCCTTTTTTAGTACGCGGCCGTATGTCATGGCACCAAGTAAAAATGAGTCAAAGTACGGCTAATCAAAGAAATGGCAAGCAAAATAACATTGCATCGAAAGGCTATTTTAAGCAAAGAGCCTATCGGCATATCAATTTACCCAAGACTAACAAACATAAAAAATGGAAACATTTTGCCTATACCAATCAGCATTACAACAAGATTGCTGAAGGGACAGCGCGTGTAATTAAAAATCAAGAAGAAAAAACTGTGAAAAGAAGTGATTTACGCTTGGCTATGGAAATATCTTTTAGCAATGACAAAGTAAAGGTGAAAAAAGTTAGAAAGTATAACAAAAGAATAGGTGAACGGGTAGGCGTAAATGATTTTGTTATTGATACGGATTATAAAAAGAAAAAACAGATCGGTTATGTAGGTATTAGCTATAAATTATTGGTAAATACACCAGCACTGAAACATGTTATTGATGAAGCTGTGGAAGATAAGCACTTGTTTGATATGGTCGCCAACGATCTGATCGACACTTATTTTGATAAAAAAGACGATCCACATAGTATTTGTCGTGGCACATTAAAAAATAAAAATCTATGTGTGGCTTTGATACGCTTCAATACCAAGCGCAAGCTTGATAAAATTTCATCTGATTTACGAAAACTACATAAATCAAAAATAATAAAATCAAAGTCTAAATCAAGCACTTTGCTGGCCAAGATTTCTCGTCGATTGAGAACAAACCAATTCGTTTTGCAAAGTTTTATAAGCAAACTTCCGCCAAATCCTAATGGCTATGGAACATTTTCTATTGAAGGTGAAAGATTCCTAGGTAAGAAATTTATAGTAGATCCCAATAATCAAAGAGAAATAGTAGATGACATAAATCCAGATGACGATCTTATGTTTGACGTGAATGATGCATTCATGAGAGATGAAGATTATGATATGTTTTAGTGAGAAATTATTGCAGTATTAATAAGTAGAATTATTTAAAATTAACAAGTTGCCATGCTGTTTTATTTGGTATGGCAACTTTTTTTAAAGTTAAAAATAAAATATTTTTAAATAGCAAATAAATAGTTTCAATTTTTAAGCCAAAAAACCTTCGAAAATAATATTATTTTTAACGATTTATTTTGAGGGATAAATCCATGAGTGAAAATAGTTTTGGTTTGAACCAAAATTTATTTTTTAAATTGCTTGATTAGTAAGAATTAAATTGAAACTTTTAGTTGCCATATTGAATTTAATTCCAGTATGGCGGCATTTTTCCTGAGGAAAGACAAACTATGCCCAAGAAAATAATTATTTTTACTTTTTTTCTTTCATATTTGGCGTTTAGTGAAAATGATCTCAAAGTCAGCTATCTGGATGAGCTAAAAAGATCCTTTGAAAATGATCTTTCAGAAAGCTCATCTACTTCAAGCACAATAAGATCTTCACTATCAACGTGTACAAGCGCGAGCTCTATTGATTCGAGTGAAATCGTAGAAGATAAAGTGGTTGAGCCGCAGTACGATTATTTCGATGAAGACTTTATTCAGATGTGCAGAGATAACAAAAGTCGATATGTTTTATTAGCATCGGGTTTTTCTGAATCTTCATTGTTAAAAATGAATCCGCGAAATAGGCAAAAACAAAAAAGATCCTTTCCTATGACTTATCTGCTTGCAGACAAGATTAACAACATGGGTGGTAAATCGATGATTATCTATCAGACAACAGCCAGGATCAACGAGGAATATAGAAAGTACCTTTACTATACTTCGCATCGCAGCGAACTTGAGAATATGAATGAAAATCAGATCGATGAGCGGGTTTTACAGTTTGAAAGAAAAACTTTTCGTTTCAATGTCTTGAGCACCAAAGGTAGAAAAAAAGCAGGTTGCGATCCGCATCGCTATTTGTATAGAGGAAAGAATGCTTATCGTCGAATCAAGGTGCCAAAGATACTTAACAGGCTTGAGAGAAATAGATTTGAAAACTCAACTTTAGTTGGTTTCACAGGACATTTCACAGGACCGACTTTGGAAAAACATGCTCAATCGCTAAGGCTTCCTTATTTGCTCAATCCCAGTTCTCAAGGACATCAGATCAAAAAAAGTCGAAGCAGGCAAAGCTTTCGTGATGCAGGCGTGAGGCATCCACGAGGAACTTATGAGCCAGCTTTCACCTTAGAAGACATTACCCGCGATATCTATAATCTTTTGATGGAGATTGATTATCCCAAACTTGTACTCAAGCTTGATGAATCGGCAGGCGGCTATGGTAACAAGGTTATGAAGTTTGAAGATTTCAGCAAAGATATGGACGAAGAGTATGCCAAAGCCATGATTAGAGAACGATTCAACAATGAAGAAGAATTTCCTCCACGATTTATCGATAGAATTGAGGAAGAAAATGGCGGTGCTATTGTTGAGGAATTTATCGTTGGAAAAGATTTTACCTCGCCCGCTACCGTTTACATGATCACAGGAAAAAATCAGGTTTCAATGCGCTATACTTACGATCAAATTTTGGGTGATGGCGATGATGCTCAGGATTTTAAGGGATCATTAGGCCCTGTTCCTTTGCTTGACGATCCTTCAAGCAATATCGAATTGATGAGTGAGAAGATAGCCCATCATCTAAGCGAGATTGGTGTACGAGGAAATGTTGGTACCGATTTTGTTATCATTACTAATCAATATGGTGAGCGTCTTGCCTACGCTATAGAAAATAATGTGAGAAATACCGGGACGAGCTATCCTTACAACGCATTGAAAATGTTGATTGGTGAGGGGAGATTAAGGGGAAGATTTATCAAGGCCTTTGATGATGTGAAAATTCCTTTGGTAGCAACCAAAGCATTCCGTGAAAAAATTCAAGAACTTTTCTATAGACACTTACGTACTCATCCACTGTCATTTAACAAAGATACTGCAAGAGGATGCCTCGTTCATCATGATACTTTTAGTATTGGAAAAATCGGAGTGGTGTGTGCGGCAGATTCTTCTCAAGAGGCTCTAGATATGTTTGATAAATTTACTGCCGATGCAGTGGAATACATTGAAGCTCTGCCAGAACTAAAAGCTTACGAAAATTACTCTAGAATTCAAAAAGAGAGTGAAAAAACATACCAAAACAATTCTGAAAAAGATTCCACACTGTTGCGCTCCCAAAGTACGATTAGTTTTGAGATCCACGAAGATCAAGGCTATGTAGAAGAGCTATCTGAAATCGATGGAGAGGTGGAAAAAAGAATTACATTTATTTATTAGAAGGCGTTGAAGATTATCTACAAAACAATTTAAAAGCTCTGGTCCACAAGTACGTATGCTGGACCAGAGCTCTTTAAATGGTCCTATAGAAACAATTCACATTTTTTAGTTAATTTTTTATAAGTTTTGGTATCGGCACATATATTAGGACACACGTTCATTTCAATAAGATCTGTTATGTAATTTTTTAGTTCATTAATATCATTGTTTTCATTGGGTAAATTAGATTCTAGTCGCACAATCAATATGTCTAATATATTTAATTTTTCATTTGTTGAGTTGTTTAATAAATCAATCATTTCTTTTTTATCTTTTCCTTTAAATAATTTTATAATCCTTTTTTGTATATCCAAAATATCGTGTCGAGCAGCGTCACGTAAAATATTATCCATGGAGTCAAGCGAACTACTATTTACCTCTATTATTTCTTCTTCAGCAGCTCTGTCATTTCCTGTATTTAAACTGTGATCTGCTTGATTGTTTATAATCTGATAATAATAATCAGAAAAAATTTTAAGACGCTCCAAATAAATGCCGTTTAAATTGTGAGTTTGATCCGTAATATTACTAATAAGTGATTTAAATAAACTTTTTTTATTTTCAATAAGTTTAATGATTCTTTCTTTAAAATAATTGTTGTCCATGTAAATATTTTCGGCAACCACTTGATAGATAAAAAGAGTAAGTTCTTCTGCGGAATCAATTTTATCATCAACAGCGACATTAACTTTATCGGAAACGAAGTTATAAAAAGAAAACAATGAGATAGAATCATAATATGCTTTTGATATTAATTTAATTAATTTTTCTTCGTCTATTTTTTTGAATAGGTTTTTGTAGAATTTTATGGATTTAATATAAGGAAAAAGTTTGTAGGTTTCGTCTAAATAGTCGCTGTCTAATAAGTGTTTAATCAAACAATCATTTAGTTCATCGTTGAGTTTGAAATTTTTAACAACGTTAATTAAATTATCAAAACTATTAATGCTTAATAAAAGCAGATTAAAAATATCTTTTTTAATGCTTTTGTATTTGTCTTCTTTTTTTTCTATTACCAGGCTGAAGATATGCAAGAAATTGTTGAATTTATTGTTTTGTAGTTTTTTTGTTCTACTGTTATTTTTAGGGGAGTCTGCTTTAATAAATTGATTTAATATGACTTCCGAATCTTTATATTTATCTAGAATTATAGAGAGCTCTAGTAGTATTTTTAAGTTTTCAGTGTATTTTTGATGACTTTTAATAAATATTGAGGAATTATTTTTAATTATTTTAAAATCATTAAAGGATGAATTGTAAATAATTTCTCTTACTGGCTTAGAGTTATTATAATTTTTTATTGTTTCCAAAAAACTTAACTTAGTATCAAAATTAATACCGTGCTCGTTAATGATTTTTTTAAGTATTTTTTTGTTGTTATTGTTTTTTTGTTCTTTATTGCTGTTTTGTATTATTAACATTATAAGTTCTTTGCTTAACTCGCTTTTAGACGATCTATCTTTTTCAAGTATTTTCTTAATAATTTCATCGTTTACTAGTAAATTAAACGCTTCTAAATTGCTTTCTTCTACTGCTTTTTTGAGTAAGTCTATTTTCTGTTCATTGTCTGGTTTTTTATTGTATAAAACTTCAAACAACTTTTCGTTATGACTGCTTATAGCCAAGGAATAAGGGGTCTCTTCTTGTGAGTTTTCTATCTTTTGTGATATTATATGTTGATGCTTCAGTATCTTATTAACTAAGTTTTCCAAGTTAAGTACATTATGTTTTCTTTTTTGTCCTGTTAGTAAATCTAGAAAACTTTCATCTTCTGAGTCTGAAATTTCAAATATGTTATCTTGAGAATTATTAAGGTTAATATTATTGTTGTCTTTAGCTATTTTACAAGCATTTGATCTGCATAAAATATGTAAGAGACTATCTTTATTATTATTTTGTTCATTGATGTTAATCCCTGTTTTTTCTTCGTTTTTTAAAAATAAATCAACTAAATTTAAACGGTTTTTACTAGCAGCATAAAGAATTGGTGTATTACCACTTTTATCTCTTTTAGCGAAGATACCTTTTATTTTTTCAGTGTTAATATCTTTATTGTTTAGAAGATTTTCTATTTTTTCTGTTTCATTATCTTTAATCATTTTAATTAAATTCTGATAACTAAAATCAGAAGAAAAAAGAAAATTGGCAGTAAAAAAATATAAGAAATAAATGAGCTTAGATGACATAATTTAAATCCTTGCAGGAATTTTAGGTGATTACGCTATAAAAATAAGAATATTTTCAGTCTGTTAAATCCACAGCGATTTATGGAGGAAAATAGCCAAAAACCGTCACTGTAATAATGTAATTAATTTTTCCATAATCAAGACAGGAGTCTTAATTATTTAGCAATATACTCGAAAAATTTTAAATTTCAGCCAAAGTTGAGCTTAAGTCCCAGCTATTTTTTGCTTCGAGATAAAAGATGAAAAAAATCGCATTTTTTAGAGCGCTAAAGGCAACCAAAAATTTGAATTGGCGAAAACAAAAATAACCCAGTTACATGAATCACTTTTCAATAAATAAATAAATATGTTTTAGGAGCGCGTTGGTTTTAATTTGGCTGACGCGCCTTATTATTATTCTTGCAAGATTGCCATTATCCTTGCTGCGATCTCTTCTACCGAACGTGTAGTCGTGTCTACAAAGGGGATAGATTCTTTTTCAAATAAGCTTTTTAAGGCATTAAGTTCTTTTTCAATAATTTGAGGGTCAGCATAATTTCCTATGCTGTAACGGGAACGGCGAATATTCAAAAGCCTTTGTGGACTGATAATCAATCCAACTAATTTCTTTTTATTATTCAGATGATCTTTACTGAGCGAAAAGACAGGAAAATCTTCTGAGGTAAAGGGGTAGTTGGCAACCTTTAAACCAAAATTGAGGGCCAGGTAAAGCGCTGTTGGAGTTTTGCCGCTGCGAGAAACGCCAAGTAAAATTAAATCTGCTTGGTTATAGTCTTTGGTTTTTAGGCCGTCATCAGTAGCAAGACTAAAATCGATAGCGGCTACACGTTTTTGATAGAGGTGTTCATTGCCAACTTTGTGAGCTTGGCCAACTTGTTTAGATGATTTTTTATCGATTAAGAGTTCGAGTTTTGGCATAAATGGTCTGAATATATCGATTACGCCCGAAAAACCTGCAGATAATTGTTGCATAAGCTCGTCATCCATCATAGATGCAAAAACTATTGGTGGCTCACCACTTTCCTGATGAGCACGTTTTATATCATTTAATAATTCGAAAATTTTATTTTTTGTGTTTATATAGGGCCTTAAGTGTTCTTTGAAATTGATATCAAATTGAGATAAGAGGCTTGTGCCAAGGCCCTTAGAGGTTATAGCAGTGGAGTCAGAAACAAAAAAAACACAGCGAGTCATAAAAAAACCTCAAATATTTTTGCGCAAGTAATGATGTTTTTGCTATGCGCAGTGGTTATTAACTAAAACAAATTTTTTTACTGAACATTAATTTTTAAAGTGATCATTGATAGATATCGAAAAAAATATTTTTAGTTGGGAGGATTTCATGGAACAGGTAATCAAGTGGTTTGATCAATTGTCCAACAATGACATTGCGCTAGTTGGTGGCAAAAATGCTTCGTTGGGAGAAATGATTTCTCAACCAAAAAGTGCCTCGATCCCAGTGCCATTTGGTTTTGCATTGACTACCGATGCCTATCTAAAATTCTTAGAAAAAAATAATATTGGAAAAATTATTTATGAAAAACTCGATGAGCTCGATCCGAGCAATTTAAAAGAATTGGCCGAATGTTCTTTAGAAATAAAAACTCTCATAAAAAAGTATGATTTTGATGAAGAAACTGTTGCTTTTATAAAAGCCGCTTACAAAAAATTGCTCAACGGAAAAGAAAATATGAGAGTGGCTGTGCGTTCCAGTGCATCAGCCGAAGATCTTCCTCATGCATCTTTTGCTGGGCAACAAGATACCTATCTGCACGTAGCAAGTTTTGCTGAATTGATAAAACGTATCAAGGATGTGTATGCATCGCTTTTTGGGGAAAGAGCCATAGCCTATCGTGCTCATCAAAATTTTGATCACCGATCAGCTCACATATCGGTTGGCGTTCAGCGCATGGTCAACAGCGATGAGGGAGTGAGCGGCGTGATGTTTAGCATTGATCCAGAAAGTGGTTTTCGTGATGGTGTTTTTATTAATGCGAGCTATGGCTTGGGCGAGAGCGTGGTATCTGGAGCGGTAAACCCAGATGAATTTATGATCTACAAGCCTGCTATTAAAAATAATTCATTAGTAGTGCTCAACCGGAAACTAGGCTCCAAAGCGAGTAAGCTTGTTTTTGATGGTGAGCACTCCCTCAAAAAAATAGATGTCGAACAAAATTTATCCAATAAATTCTGTCTGAACCATGAGGATCTCAAAAAATTAGCGAGCATGGCTGTCATTATTGAGGATCATTACCAGCGTCCGATGGATATTGAATGGGCCAAAGATGGAGTGAGTGGTGAATTGTTTATTCTTCAGGCTCGCCCAGAAACTGTTCACAGCAACCAAAGTACAGCAGTGCAGCAAAGTTATTTTTTAAAAAGCTCAGGCCCAATTATTGCTGAAGGCCGTGCGGTGGGTAAACGCATTGGTCAGGGAAAAGCCCGTGTGCTGAAAACTATCGGTGATGCCAAAGATTTTATGATAGGTGAGGTGTTGGTGACAGATATGACCGATCCAAATTGGGAGCCGGTGATGCAAAAGGCTTCTGCCATTGTCACCGATCGCGGAGGACGCACCTGCCATGCGGCAATTATTGCTCGCGAGTTAGGAATCGCTGCGGTGGTTGGGTGCGATAGTGCTACCAAGACTATTAAAAATGAGAGCGATGTCACAGTATCGTGTGCTGAGGGTGATACTGGTTATGTCTACCAAGGTTTGCTTGAGATTGGCCAAAAAAATACTCAGCTTTCATCAAATATTCATCCGCCTGTACCACTGATGCTTATTGCTGCGAATCCGCAAAAAGCACTGAGCTATCATAGCCTGCCACACCATGGCATTGGTCTTGCGCGTTTAGAATTTATTATTGCCACAATGATCGGTATTCATCCCAATGCCTTGATTCAATACAAAAATATGCCTTTGGAAATCAAAAATACTATTGATGTACGCACCAGAGATTTTGCGACACCAAAAGATTTTTATGTTGCAACACTTGCTCAAGGAATCACGAGCCTTGCGGCAGTAGCCTTTCCTTATCCAGCTATTGTGCGTCTAAGTGATTTTAAAACCAATGAATACGAGGAGTTGCTCGGTGGAAATTTGTTTGAAGCTAAGGAAAATAATCCCATGCTTGGTTTTAGGGGAGCTGCGCGCTACCTTTCTGAGCAATTTTCACATGCCTTTGAACTCGAGTGCGAAGCTATAAAGCAATCTCGTGCTCAGGGATTTAAAAACATTCAGGTTATGGTTCCTTTTGTGAGGACCATAAATGAAGCTCGCAGCATAATTGAAGTCCTTGCAAAAAATGGCATTAGCTCAGGGCCCGATCTCAAAATAATTATGATGTGCGAGGTTCCCAGCAACGTAGTGATGGCTGATGAATTTCTGCAATTTTTTGATGGTTTTTCTATTGGTTCAAACGATTTGACGCAGCTATGTCTTGGAGTTGATAGAGATTCACATATTCTTGCCAACAGTTTTTGCGAAAGTGATCCTGCGATGCTTAGGATGCTATCAAAGGCCATCGATGCGTGTAAAAAAGTAAACAAGTATGTGGGTATCTGTGGTCAAGGGCCGAGTGATAATATTGATTTTGCTCGTTGGCTTATACAACAAGGGATCGATACTATTTCCCTCAACCCCGATACTATTGCTGATGTGCATCAGGCTCTGAGCGATCTCTAAGAGATTGTTTGGTAAATAATTCAAAAAGCATTCTCTCAAGATCAAGCCAGCCAAAGAAAGTTTTAGTCGCTAAGTTTAGGCCAAGTTTTGGAGTAAACATCATGACGACTAAAATTACCAGCCCAAAAAGCCGCTGGTTTGAAACAACAATCGGAGAGTTTGTTGAGACTGTCTATGAAGTGGCCATGGAAGAGTTTATGGATGAGCGTATAGCTAGAAGAGTCGCTATGCAGATGCTTATCAGAAAGCTTAGATTGCAGCATAAATTGGTTGAACAAGTCCAAAATAATAAAACAGAACATAAGCAAAAACGCGCCTATTTACGCTCAGAGCTCAACAAACGCCGCGCACAAAAAAAATAAAATCAATAATTTATTAAAGCAGATGGAATTTATTATTTATGAGCTGCGATCTCCCAAACAGAATCTTGCCTAGACAAAATAAAGCCGATAGCCTGGCCTAATGAAAGATATGCACATACAGCGTCCGTTAAAAAATCCCATAGTTTTAGAGCAGCACTTAGAAAAATTGATCAGCGTGATCGAAAAATTTGGTGGAAAAGCTCTCTTGGTAGGTGGGTGTGTGCGTGACCACCTGCTTGGTATAACTGCGAAAGATTTTGATATCGAAGTGTACGGGCTTGAAAGCAAAGCATTAGAAGAAATTTTATCAAAAAATTTCAGCGTTTACGCAGTTGGTAAGAGCTTTGGCATTTTTAAGGTGAGTGTCCAACTTAATAATGAGCAAAAGACTTTTGATGTGGCGCTTCCACGTAGAGAAAATAAAAATGGGCGTGGGCATAAAGGTTTTGTAGTCACTACCGATCCACATATGACTTTTGAAGAGGCATCTTCGAGACGTGATTTCACCATCAATGCTATGGGTATCGATACCAAAAATCAAAGCTTGATAGACCCTTATGATGGAGAAAAAGCTCTCGATCAAAGAATATTGCGCCATGTATCGCATGCATTTATCGAAGATCCTTTGCGCGTTTTAAGAGCTGCACAATTTTGTGCTCGTTTTAATTTATTGCTTCATGATGACACGATTGCTTTGTGCAAAAGCTTAAAAGAAGAGCTTACCAGTCTTAGCAAAGAGCGCATTTTTGAGGAGATGAAAAAATTACTTTTTTCTCCTACTCCTTCTATTGGCTTAGAAATTTTACGAAACACCGAAGCTTTGATTTTGTTTCCTGAGCTTGAAGCCTTGATTGGCTGTGAACAAGATCCTGAGTGGCACCCTGAAGGTGATGTGTGGATACATTCCTTGATGGTCACTGATGAGGCTGCTAAAATTTGTACCGATTTGCCGCAAGATGAACGTTTGATTGTGATGGCAGGAGCGCTTTGCCATGATCTAGGTAAGCCATCCACAACTATTTTTAAAGATGGACATGTAAAAAGTCCAGGTCACGAGCAGGCTGGACATGAACCTACACTTTTGTTGCTCGAACACATGGGTTTTCCAAAAAAATATTACGATGACATTGCTTGTTTAGTGATGGAGCATTTAAAACCTTTTCAACTTTACAAAAAAAGAGAAGAAGTCTCGGACGGTGCCATCAGAAGACTTTGTTCAAGGGTTAACGTTGACCATCTGCTGATGGTCTCTAAAGCCGATTTTTTGGGGCGCACTTCATTGGAAGCGCTGTCCGGTTTTGATCCATCAGAAGAGTGGCTTAAAGAAAAAGTAAAGATGATTATGGGGCAGATAAAAAAACCAAGTCCAATCATTCAAGGACGTCACCTCATCGCTTTAGGTATGAAGCCTGGAAAACATTTTTCCCCTTTGCTTGATCAAGCATTCGAGGCTCAACTTGATGGAATTTTTTGTAATGAAGAACAGGGCATAGAATGGCTCAAAAATAAATTGAATAAAAACAAGGAGTAAAAAAATTGTGCCGATTGTTTTTCAGTCTGTTGCAATATATTTTTCTAAAGATTTCATTTTTTAAAAAATGATAGTTTACAAGTGAAAATATTAGCGTTAAATATTGTATTGTTTTTTCGCGGAGACTTAAGCCAGTGCGTCTATAATTTTTACCATTAAAATAATCGTTTCATTTTAACACAAAATACTGGTAAAAATATGTCGCAATTTATTCGCCTTGATGGGCTTTCGTTTTCCTACCCTCGATCTACTTCATCGGTTCTTAAAGAAATAAGCCTCAGTATTGATACTGGCTGGACTGCAGTGTGTGGTATTAACGGGAGTGGCAAGAGCACGCTCTTAAATCTATTGTCAAAAAAATTAGTACCGGACAGCGGTTATGTAGAAGTCAATGGTTGTATCGAATATCTTAAACAGCATCATATGCTGAGTGAGGTAGAGATAGATGAGCTTTATCAAGACTACTCAAAAAAATCCTTACAATTAAAAGCCAGTCTCGAACTTAATGAGCTTTTAGCACGACCATTTTTAGAATTGAGTTTTGGTGAGCAGAAACGTATGTGTCTGGCATTTTTATTGCGTAAACATCCGGATATTTTGATAGTGGATGAGCCGACCAATCATGCTGATGCATTCACTAAAAATTTAATTTTTAATGAACTGAAAAATTTTTCTGGTGTAGGCATTGTGGTAAGCCATGATCGTAGCCTTTTGAATATGCTTGCGCAAAAAACAATTTTCATAGAAGAACAGCGTGCACTTTTTTTTGACGCGCCCTACTCTGTTGCGCTTGAAGAAAAAAAATCAATGGAAAATTACCAACAGCAATCGAGGCAAAATAAATTATCTATCATCAAAAAACAAAAGCACAGCCTGCAGCAAAAATGTGAGCTTATAAATAAAAAATCTCGATGTTTATCAAAGAAAGGCATAGCAAAAAAAGATCACGATCAAAAAGAAAAAATAAATCGCGCTAAACTTTTTGCAGCAGATAAAAGTGATTCTAAGGCTCAAAGAAAATTTAGACAACGTCTGGATAATTCTATTGCTGAACTTTCAAGTTTGAAAGTTAAAAAAGAATACGAACTTGGAGCGTTTTTTGAAGATTGTCCTGTGAGCAAAGCCATACATTTTTCACGTCAGACAATCACCAAAAATAATATGAGCATAAAAATTCCTGACATTGTGCTTGAAGCTCGAAGCCCTGTGGCGATCGTGGGAAATAATGGCTGTGGCAAAACTACGCTTTTGTCCTATTTGGCAACTATTTGCCCACTAAAGAACTTTAGCTTTATTCCGCAGGAGCTATCACAAGTAGCTAAGAAAAATTTATGGATGAGCATAGATAATTTATGTCGCGAGAAAAAATCTCATCTGCTGTCATTAGTGCGAAGGCTTGGATCTGATCCTTCATCTATCGCTGATGGCTGCGAACTAAGTCCTGGTCTTTGGCAAAAACTAAGTTTGGCTTTTGCTGTACTTGAATCTCATCCGCTGATCATGATGGATGAGCCCACCAATCACATGGATCTAAAAGCCATAGAGTTACTAGAGCAGGCTCTTATGAGTTATCAAGGAGCGCTTTTGATCGTAAGTCACGATCAAGAGTTGATAAAAAATATTGGTGCACAAAAACTAGAGATTAGCCGACAAGGAAGCATAAGTTTGGCACAATTTGTGAGCTAAGAGCTAGGTGATTTTGAATAAATTTCTAAAGCTTTAACAATGGATTTGTATTGAAATATGTTTTGCACGCTTCCTACTCTTTGTTTTCTAAGTTCAATAACTCGAGCGGGAACTGAGATTGACATGTTTTGATCGAGAGCATCGATGAGACTCAGCAAAGTAATAAAGCTTCCCGCTCTGCCAATTCCTGCACTGCAATGAACAATCAAGGGGATTTCCATATTATCATGAATATTTTTTAGCAAAAGAGCCAGTTCAAGGAATATTTGAGCATCGAGATAGCCGTTGTCAGGCCAATCGAGGAAATGAATAATTTCATGCTCTCTTATTTCATCGCCTTTTTTTAAAGTGAACTTAAAAATTTCAACATCATACTCATTGACCTTGCTAATCTTTGAACCGCTATGGCTTATGCTGAGTTCACCAATTTCAATTTTTCCATCATTGTTTTGTGAAGCTTTAGGCCAATAAGGAAAACATTTTTCTCTCATTCCTTCATAAAATTTTGTCAGCACAAGGCTGGTTGTTGCCATGCTCTCCCAGATCATCCACCAGTGATCCTTGAGGCTGTTCCGCATGGGAGCCTGACATTGAATAAATTTCCGCATGCAGGAATCAAACTTCACATGACTTGCATTAATGTAGCGCAGAGGATCGTTAGTAAAAATAAATTTATTGGAAACTAAGGGTCTGACATCCGAGTACCTATCTTTGAGTGGCATATGTTCACATAGGGTAGGAGAGGATTGAGCGGACTCTGAAAGAATTAGTTTCCATTCTTGCTTAATATTTTCTGAAACGCTGTCAATAGCAGACAGTGATGACGAAGTAATTAGCATAGCCAACATGTAAATAGATGAAAAATATTTATTAAGCACTGAAAAAATCCTTTAAGAGCAAGTTGGTAGGTCATGTAATAAATTACAAAAATTTAAATTTTTACGTGCCGTAAAAAATATGTGCAACAGGGTTTTTTTCTGTTGAAAATATTTTGAGTAAAAAATGATCTTAAAATTACTTTGTTAGTGTTCATATAGATTTTTTTAAAGGAGCCTATCGGTGTTTAAATTTTCACAAAACTTTATCAAAAATATTGAAGATATTTTTGGAAAGTCAGGTCGTGAGTGGCTCAATAGTTTGCCCAAAAGAATTAAAAATTTAGAGGAAGTAGGTGAGCTCGTAGCTGAACATTTAGATATTGTTGAAATTATAAGGAAACGCAATGAAATCTATTAAGCATAAAAGCGCTAAAGCATCGCATTATGACAAAGAATCAGAAAGCTATGATGCATTCAATGAAAATAATTCTATAGTCATAAATAAAACTATTGAGAGCATTCTTAAAAAAAATAAAATTAAATCAGTCCTTGATCTAAGCTGCGGCACCGGGCTGCAGGTATTTTTTTTGGCTGAGCATGGTTATGATGTGACCGGCTGTGATATCAACGCAAAAATGCTCAACATTGCTAAAGACAAGGTGAAAAATAAAAAGTCAAAAATAAAATTTATCGAAGGAGATATGCGCACAAGTAAAGTTGGCACATTTGATGCGGTTATCACAATATTTAATGCTATCGGGCATTTGACAAAGAAAGATTTTTCTAAGGCTATAAAAAACATTGGCAAAAATCTTAAAGAAGGCGGGCTTTATATCTTTGATATTTTCAATCTCGATTACCTGCTTGAAGACGACAATATAACCAAGCTGACTATCGACTGGAAAAAAACTGTAGGTCATGTCACATACCGCGAGATTCAATACAGCAGTATCAATAGTGAAGGCGTGCTTGCTTCATTTGATATCTACATTGAACAAAAATTAAATGAGAAACCGCAGCTTTCGAAAGCATCCCAAACTTTGCAAGTTTACAGTGCACAAGAGCTTAAAAATATGCTTGATGAATCAGGGTTTAAAATTATGCATCAGTGTGGTGTGGATGGCTCTCGCTTTAATGCAAGCAAAAGCGAACGTATTTTAACTGTGGCACGAAAACACTAGAGTTTTGAACGCTAGCTAATGGAATTAAGAGACTAAAGTTTAGCACTCTATTTGGATCCCCGCCTGCGCGGGGATGACAAGTAATGCGGGGATGACACATGATAGTGGACAAAAATGCTAGTGAAAAACTATTTTCAAAACAATCTCTTAACTATTTTTTCTAGAAAAAAATCTGAGCTTAAGTTTTTCTACAACACTAAATAGGCACGGTACTATCACCAAAGTTAAGAGGGTAGATGCAAGTAGGCCGCCTATGACGGCTACACCCATGGGAGATCGAGCTTCGCCACCAACTCCATGTCCAATGGCAACCGGCAACATACCGCCGCCTGCAGCAAAAGTAGTCATAAGAATTGGTCTGAGCCTTAGTGGTCCTGCTTCGAGTAGAGCTTTTTTGGTCGCAACACCTTCGTGAATTTTTTGCAAAACAATTTCGATCAATAAAATTCCATTTTTGGTAACGAGGCCCATGAGCAAGATAATACCGATCATGGTGTAGACCGACATAATCTGCCCAGTCAAAAGCAATGCTCCAAAGGCACCGCTTAGAGAAAGTGGCAAAGCAGCCATTATAACCATGGGGGACATGTAGCTTTCGTATTGAACGCACAAAACGATAAAGACCAAGATCACAGCCAAGATCAAAGCTTCTATCATTGCTTGAATAGAATCTTTCATGCTTTCAGCCTGACCAGAAAGCGAGGTAGAAATTTCCGAAGGAATAGTGTCATCGATATATTTTTGTATGGAGTTGACTGCAGCGTTTAAATTTTTTCCTGAAAAATTGGCATTGAGCGTGATCTGCCGCTGTCCATCGAGGCGCTCGATGGTGGATGGAGAGAGAGAGGGTAGGATATTTGCCAAAGACGCGAGCGATACATAACCGCCTTTCGTGTTGGCGATGGAAATACCTGCAATGTCTTGCAGTGAGACGCGATTTTCATCGGCGATGCGCAATTTTATATCGATCTCTTTACCACCGATTTGAATGTTGCCGGCTTTTTCACCCTCGAATAATGTGTGCATCGTTGTGGCGATTTCACGCGGTGTTACTCCCAAATCGGCAGCTTTAAGAGTATCCACTACAATTTTATATTCACTTTGCGGCTTTGCTTTGGTGGTTTGAACATCAACCACACCGCTCACATTATTTTTTGTGTACTCTGCAACTTGATCAGAAAATTCTTCAAGCTTAGTCCAATCATCAGAACGAAAAATAAATTGGATAGGATGGGATTTTTTGCTGCCACCGGCATCGCTAAAAGAAATTTCTTCGCTCGAGTTTTGAAAATTGCTGACCAGATCTGTGCGCAATCGATCCATCATTTGTTTTTGACTGAATGTGCGGTCTTTTTTATCTACCAATTTGATCAAGAGACTAGCCTTGTTGGGTTTTTGGTCTAAAGATGTTCCCACTTTAGTGATTACCGTTTCGACCCCAGGGTAACTTTTGATGGCCTCGGCTAAAATCAAACTTTTTTGTTTGGTAAAAGCAATGTTGCTCCCTTCGGCAAGTTCGTAGTCAACCATAAATTCAGATGTGTCTTCGCTAGGAAAAAATGACACGGGAACAAATTTCAACATAAAAATACTGACTATAAAAATTGCCAAGCCGCTGAATAAAGTGATGGCATTGTGATCGAGGCACCAGCTTAATAATTTTTCGTAGTATTTTTCCAGCTTAGAAAAATCAAAGTGAATTTTTTGAGCTATAAAATCGGCAAGATTAAAGCTTTTTGTTTCATGTTCATTTTTTAGGAAGCGGCTCGAGAGCATAGGAGTGAGAGAAAAAGCCACAAATAAAGAAGTCAAAACTGCAAAGGCAACCGTCAGTCCAAACTGAAAAAAGAATCGCCCAATAATACCGCGCATAAATGCAACAGGAACAAATACAGCGCACAATGAAAGTGTGGTCGCAACAACCGCCATGCCAATCTCTTGGCTTGCATCGCGAGCAGCAATATGAGGTTTTTTGCCCATCATCAGGTGTCGGTGAATATTTTCAACAACGATAATGGCATCATCGATAAGAATTCCGATAGAAAGGCTGAGAGCTAGGGTTGTCATCATGTTGAGGCTAAAACCCATAAATTCTAAAAAAGCGAAACTAGCAATGACAGCAGTAGGTAGTGCAGTTGCACTTATGAGAGTGATACGCCAATCTTTTAAGAAAATCAGCACAATAAAAATTGCGAGCAATGCCCCTAAAAACAGATCAAATTTTACGGCATCGATTGAGCCTTTGATGAAGAGTGAATTATCTGTAATCACTTTGAGACTCACTCCATCAGGGAGTGAAGAGTTGATAGTGCTGAGTGCTTGTTTTACTTCTTCGGCAACTTCGGTGGTATTGGCGCCCGATTGTTTTTGCAGGGAAAACAATATGCTCGATTCTTTATCGATGAATGCTGCATCTTTTTCATCTGCGATAGTGTCTTTCACTTGAGCTACATCGCGAATGCGAAGATTGATATTTTTTGCATTGGGTATAGGTAAAAGAGCTATTTCATCAGCGCTTTTTAATTTTCCTTTGACGCGAATTGCTTGAAAACTTGCATCGTTTTCAATTTTTCCGCTGGGGAAATCTAAGTTTTGTGATTTAAGTGCATTGAGTACAATGCTTGGGCTCAAACCAAAAGAGGAAAGACGCTGTCTATCGAGCAAAACATGAATCTCTCTTTCTCTAATTCCTGCAGGGTTAGTATTGGCTACTCCATCAATTCTCTCAAGCCGAGGCTGAACAACATCTTTTGCTATTCGTGAGAGTTCGGCAATATCGAGAGAACCATTGAGAGATAAGTTGATGATGGGTTGGGCACCGATATCAAATTTTTGTACTATTGGAGTTTCGGCTTCTTGAGGAAGAGTATTGATGGCAGCAAAAACTTTGTCTCTTACCTCTTGTGCGGCATCGTCAGAATTTTTTTCTAAATTAAATCGCAAAACAAATCTTCCGACATTGGGATAAGCGCTTGATGAAAGTGTTTTAAGTCCTCCTATTCCATTGAGCGCTTTTTCTAGAGGATCAAGGATTTTTTGTTCAATGGATTCAGGATCGGCACCAGGGTAGATGACAGATACAGTAACCACAGGAAAATCAACTTCAGGATAAAGATCCACCGAAAGTCTAGGAAGAGAAAACAAACCAAAAACCATCAACACCACGTTGATCATGGTGGCAAATACCGGTCTTTTTATAGAAAGTTTTGCTAATTTCATGGCCTGTATATCCTTGGTCTATAATATTTTTTAATTTATTTAAGCTGAGCTTCAGCGAATAAGCCTGGTACAACTCTTGGATCATCTTGCTTGAGAATGGCTGTTACCTTAAATGTTCGAGTGACTTCCGATACGGCTGGAACAACTTTGCTCACCGTTGCTTCTTGGTTGTAGTTGATCGAAGGAATAAAAACAGACAATTTGCTGCCTACATTTATTTTTCCCACCAAAATTTCTGGCGCATTGAGATTGATTTCAACTGAGTTGGCTTCGTAGATATCAAAAATTTTTGCATCCATTCCAACTTGTTCGGCTTTGTCTTTGTACTGTTGAGCAAGAACGCAATCATATGGTGCACGCAGTTTGGTGAACTCTAGTTTTCTCTCAGCTGTTTTAAGATTTATTTCTGCCAATTTAAGCGCTACGTGAGCTTGTTTGTATTTTGTTTCCATCAAATCGTATTGCGAAGCTGTGGACGCATTACCCATTTTTAGTTGAGTTTCACGGTCAAACTCATTTTTAGCTGTTTTTTGGGCCAACAATGCTTGCTCTTTGTTGAGCTTCATAAGTTGAACTTGCAGCTCGTAATCAACCGGATCCAAAACTGCGATGACATCGCCTTTTTTTATTTTGTCTCCGGCTTTTTTATTGATGTTTTCGATGAATCCAGGGACTCGAAAGGCCAAAGATGATTTGCTTGTGGCAGAAATTTGGCCGGATATACGGACGATGAAGCTATTGTTGTGGTTGGTGGCGCTGATTTTTTGGGTGGCGTTGGCATTTGTATTCGTGGTGTCAAAGGGCACTGTTTGAGGAAGGCTGTATTTGTCTTTGCCAACAACAATCCATGATGAAAAAAATGTTATGAAAATAATAATGTTTAACAAAGATGACATAGCAATCCTTTAAAGCTCAGGCCTGTTTTTTCCCAAAGCTTGCTGTAATTTGAATTCCCTTAATTTAAGTTCCGTATAGGCCACAACGATTTGAGCATGAGCGTTGGTTTTTGCTGCTTCAGCTAAAATTAATTCTGTAGCGGAACTTTTTCCGGTTTTGAATTTAAGATTTTCTATACGATAACTTTCGTCGGCCTGCTCGATTGATTTTTGCGCAAATCTATAACTTTGCCTCGAAGATTTAAGCGAAGAAAGCACATTGATAAGCTCGAGTTTAATTTTTTGATCTACCAATTGTTCTTGATAGTTGCTTTTAAAAAATTGTTCCTGTGCTTGGCGAGCAGAAAATAAATCAGAACCGTTATTCCAAAAATTCCAGCTGAGATTAAGGCCAAGCATTTTGCTTGATTCTTTTGCTCCCATGCTGGGTGTGCCAAAATTTTTATCTATTTGAGCAAAAAAATTTATTTCAGGAAAAAATTTAGCAAATGCTGCTGTACGCGCGATAGAAGCGATCTCTCTTCCTTTGAGTGATTGCATTTTTTCGATGCGGTTAGGAAAAGCTATGGATAAGCACTCAGACAAACTGGGCAATTCACTTTCACTGATGTCGGGTGGAATTTCAAATGAGCTCAGCTCAATTGATTGGGGATCTTGATGGCCGATGAGTTCGATAAGACTATAAAAAGCACTGTTCTTTTCGGCTGTGGCCTGTGCTTCTGAAGAGCGAGCTTGAGAAACTGCAAGATCTAATTTTAAAAAATCTCCATAGTGAATACGACCTGCCTGAAGTAACAGTTCGCCATCTTTCTTTTGGGCAAGACGCCCTTCAAGGCTTGATTTACTCACCTCCCACATCTTATGTGCTTGTTGAACATTGAGATAAAGTTGAGCAATTTTAAATGCCGTTTGTGATTGCAGTAATTGTAGATTGAGTTCTTTGACACTTTTTTGTTTGCTTTCTATTCGAGCATTTTGTGTGAGTGCAAAAAGTCCTGATAGAGGTTGGGTGAGTTTGATGGTACCTAGTGCTGTGCGATCATCTTTGATGAGGAGCTCTCTTTCTCCAAGCTTGAATGATTGTTTGCCGTCATGCCAAGCTCCGTTAAAAGTAGCAGAAAGGCGAGGACCAAGATCGAGCCAAGAGGAAATTTGCTTACTTTCTTGGGCCCTAAGCTCGCTTGAAGCAATTTTAATTTCTGGTGCATAGGCCAAGGCAAGATCTATAGCACGATTGAGATTGAGCTCTTCGCTCATGAGTGATGGTGATATACCAAGCACTATCAATAGAGTGACTGTATTGAGGATAAAAATTTTCATTAAAGCACCAACGCTAAAAAGCTTACTTTCAGTTCTATTGATTGTTTCGAGTAGAATGAACAACAGGTGTTGGTAATACATTTCCAAATAATTTTTATTTATAAATATTTTTTAACTGAAAAAAGTTAATAATTTAATGTTGAAATAATTTATTTTTTATGCTGTAAAAAATAGAATTCTGAGGTTGGGGTGTTTTTTAATATTTTTTGAACGATTCAACAGTAGCTTGAGGACCTAGTGAGAAAAAAATCATGCAGCGTATCTCCTTGTTGGAATTATCAAAAAAACAAAAATCTCAAGTATAAAACTTGAGAGTCGGAAAAAAATCAATGCATAGAACAAATTTGATCAACGCTGAAAAAATAGTCATAAAAATAGGTTCACGTGTTCTGCTTGAAGATAATGGTAATCCCAATTATTTTGTTATCGCTCACATTGTCGATCAGCTCTCTCAGCTTCATAAACAAGGAAAGAAAATAATTTTCGTTTCCTCTGGTGCTATCGGAGCTGGTATGGAAGCACTCTCTTTGCCAAAACGTCCGAGTGATCTGCCTACGCTTCAAGCAGCAGCAGCTATTGGTCAAGTACGTCTGATGAGAGCTTATGAGGATCTTTTTGGAAGTCATAACATCATGGTGGCTCAGGTGTTGCTCACCCATGAAGATCTTAAAAATCGTGCGCGACATTTAAATATAAAAAACACCCTTAATGAACTGCTTAAACGCAATGTGATTCCAATTATTAACGAAAATGATGCTGTTTCTGTTGATGAAATAAAATTTGGAGACAATGATGTTTTGGCGTCATTGGTGGCGATGCTTTTAGAGGTAAAAGCACTTATATTATTGACTACATCTTTGGGATTTATGATTCAAAAACAAAATGGTGAACAAGAAAAACTATCTCACATAGTTGAACTCAACCAAGAAATTTTAAGCCACATTCAGGAGCATAAGGTTGGCTTATCCTCTGGAGGAATGAAGAGCAAGCTTATTGCCGCTCATAATTTAATTCATGTTGGCGGTCTTGCCATTATTGCTCCAGGAAAAGAAAAGGAAGTTTTGCTTAAAATTTTTAATGGCGAAAATGTTGGCACTATTGTTGGCGATCCCTATCATGATAGAGCCTGCAAAATGCCAGGGCGAAAGCGGTGGATTGCTTTTTATAATCGTCCTTGTGGCTTTCTCAATGTAGATGATGGTGCAAAAATTGCTCTTATAAAAAATGGCAAAAGTTTACTTTCTGTAGGAGTGAGACACGTAGAGGGAGAATTTGCTGAAGGAGATGTTGTTGCCATAAGAGATGGCATGGGTGCAGTTTTTGCCAAGGGCATCAGTCAAATGACTAGCCAAGATATTAAATGCTATCAAAAAGAAAATTCAAAAAAATTGAGCAAAGAAGTAGTTCATAGGGATAATTTAGTTTTGCTTAAAGAAGGGTTTTAAGATGGATCAAATACAAAATATTGTTATGGTTATTGCCCAGCAAGCAAAGCAGGCATCGTACAAATTAGCTTCAGTTTCTTCGGATGAAAAAAATCAGGCACTTCTTGCTATAGCTCAAGCGCTCGATGAACATCGCGATTTTATCAAGGTACAAAATGCGCTTGATATGCAAACTGCTGTTGAAGGGCAATGCGCTTCATCTTTGATCGATCGTTTGCGGCTTGATGATAAGCGCATCGATAGTATGATTGAAGGTGTTCGTACTGTTGCCGAGCTGAGCGATCCAATAGGAAAATTAATTACCAGCAAAAAATTAGACAATGGTCTTGAGCTTAAAAAGATTCGTGTTCCTTTGGGAGTGATTGGAGTTATTTTTGAATCACGCCCAAATGTTGTTGTTGATGTTGCAGCACTTTGTCTTAAGAGTGGCAATGCGGTTATTTTACGTGGCGGTAAAGAAGCCTGGCATTCTAATCAAGCCTTGATAAAGGCGATTGATGCTGGTCTCAATAAAATTAATTTTCCTTTGTTTGCTGTACAGATGATACCTATTAATGATCGCTTAGCGGTCAATCATCTTTGCAGATTTAATGATTACATTGACGTTATAATTCCTCGAGGAGGAGAAGGGCTGATTCAAGCAGTGAGCGATTGTGCCACGGTGCCAGTTATCAAACATTACAAAGGCGTGTGTAATATTTTTATCGATGAATCTGCTGATATAAAAAAGGCTTTGGATATTTGTCACAATGCCAAAGTGCAAAGACCAGGCGTATGCAATGCGGTTGAAACTATTTTGGTTCATCAAAAAATCGCTCAACAATTTTTGCCCAAACTTTATGAAAATTTTAATGAGGCCCAGGTAGAAATTCGTGGAGATGAAAAAGTTCTTGAAATAATTCCGGCAAAAAAAGCGCAAGAGGAAGATTGGGCTACTGAATACCTTGATTTGATTGTTGCTATAAAAATTGTCAATGATGTTGAAGAAGCCATTTCTCACATCAATTGCTATGGATCTCATCATTCAGATTCAATCGTCAGCGAAAATAAATCACATCAACTGCGCTTTACCAAAGAGGTTGATTCTGCAGCGATCTATGTCAATGCGTCGACACGATTTACTGATGGCGCCTGTTTTGGCCTTGGGGCGGAAATTGGTATCAGCACTGATAAACTCCACGCACGTGGGCCCATGGGACTCAATGAACTCACCACCTATAAATGGGTTGGTATAGGAAACGGGCAGATCAGAAAATAAAACTAAGGCTCAAAGTGATGGGCATTTGGTATATAAGATATTGCAAAGATGAAGGAGCGCGCTTTTCTATTTTATTGTCTCCCAAAAGACTGACAAGGGAACTTCCTTTAGATGAATAGTAATACTCTGCTTGTATTCCACACTCAAGCGCTAAACCAAGACGAGAAAAAGGAAAGACCTCCATTCCAATAGAAGCAAAAGCATGAGCTCCAGGAGAAAGATCTGCATAGCCTTGTTCGTGATAGAGATTACGAATTTCTTGTCTGAGGGTATCCGAACCATTTTTGCGAAGGTGGTGCAAAATATTCACAAGACTTATGCTAATGCCGCCCCCAAAGCGAGTGAAGACACTAAAACGATTTCCTAAAGGTAAATAAGGCTTTCCATAAAGACTAAAATGCATAAAGATGGGCTCAAACTTAGCGTTTGTAAAATTTTTAGGTATGGTGTTAGATAAGATTACACCGGCATTGAAATACTTATAAAGACCCACATCAAATCCGAATTTTAAGTTCCAATTGTTGTCAAAGGAATGGCGTAATTTTGAACTCAAAAAACCATGGAAATTTCTCATCATATTATAATCTGTACTTGCAAAAAATTTTGGATATTTAAGAGGTAGAATATATTCTTCCCCAAAAGAAGCATCTTCCGCGAGTAAGTCTGTATTGCTGAGTATCAGAAATATAAAAAACAAAAATTTTTTCATATACTATTTATCCACCATATACCAGTATTAAGGATGCAATCTAAAAAAATATAACATGTATAAAAATTGGGCAGAAATTTTTTGTAGGGCAACTGCTTGAAGTTTTTTAAATCATATATATTTTTCATACGCAATACTGATTCACATTAATAGATTTTAGATTTCATAAATTTTAAAATGATGTTAACCAAATTTAGGCTAGGTGCACTAATGCGAATTTTGATTATATTTTTTTGGGCTATGTTGAGCGTATCTTGTTCGAATGTAAAAAATGCTGTGAAAAGTAGTCATCAGCCCCTATTAGAAATCTCAGAGAATACAAAAGAAAAAGCTAAGGGCAATAGCGATATCCAACTCTTAGCCCATCAATTAGCGCCTATCGATTATTTACTCAAACACCCAGAGCAAAAAGGTTTATTGGTCAATCACTACATGGGAACAGGTAAAACATATTTGGGCCTTGGTTTTGCTCAGGCTTTTTCGAGCCATCCGGTTATCATTTTGGCTCCGCGTTTTATTGAGAGTAATTGGAAAAATAGCATTGACTCCTATGGGGTGAGCGATCCTGAGCGCTTTACTTTTATCTCCTATGACGATGCTCCAAGCAAGCTCGCCCACATGGATCTTAGCGATCACATTATTTTGGCTGATGAAGTACATAACTTGGTCAAAATGATGCGCACGGTAGACCGTCAGTCCAATGAAAATTTTTCTGAAGTCTACAGCAATTTAAGGAAAGCCTATAAAATTCTGGCTCTGACTGGTACTCCAGTTTATGCAGATGAGTCAGATGTTGCCTTTATGCTTAATCTTGTTTCGGGTAAAGATCTTATGCCCTTTAATCAAGAAAGTTTTCGTCTGCAATATACGGAAATAATTCCCACCCGACAATTTTTTAGGGGTTATTTTTCAGAAAGTAACTTTATGTTATTCGCCGGTCCTATCGCTTTTAGTCTTTTCTCTGTAGCCCTGTTCGGACCATTGGGAGTTGCTGTAGGATTGCCTTTAGGGTTGGGAATGACTATTGGAACAAACCTTTTATTTGATCTCAATTCTTTTAAGCTGCGTCGTTTAAATCTTGAAAAAATGACACCATTTTTTAATAAGTATTTATCCTATTTTAAATTTGACGAGAGCACATTTAAGGATTTTCCCGCATCTGACATGAAGACCATGGAGGTTCCTTACAATAAGTACCAATATTCGTTCTTCTTACATCTCGTTGAAGGGGATTTGCCTGTTTCGCAATTGCAGAGGCTGCTAAGGAACGAAAAAATTCATAGAAGCGATGAATATGTCGAGATAAATAGCAGTAGATTGCATGATCAGATTTATTCTTCTGTTGGAGCAGGACGAGATATCGGTAATTTTGAGTTCTCTAGTAGTGATGGAAAATTAATTGAATCTCCCAAGTTCCTTCAAATCTATGACGAAATGAAGAGGCACAATGAACAAACGGTTATGTATTCAAATTATTATCAAACAGGAATTTTGTCATTTGAGCAATTTTTGAAAAGACAGGGATATAAGGAAAAGTATGCGATTATAACTCCTGATCTACGGGCAGAAGCGGTTAACCAAATTGTAACAGATTACAACAATGACAAGATTCGTCTGTTAATGCTTCATCCGGATGTAACCGAAGGCATTTCCTTAAAGGGTACTCAATATTTGCATATTCTTGAACCTATGCTGAACAACACGGTTTTAGAGCAAGTTATAGGCAGAACACGCAGATTTCAATCTCACAGTCATCTACCAAAAGAAAAACAAATAGTTCATGTGCGAATGTGGCAATCCACCAGTTCCAAGTGGAATCCAGATATAGGAGATCTTTCAAGGGTTAATTGGTTCAAGCGCTACCGTGAAATATCTTACATGTCTCGCTGGGGGGTTGGAGTTTCACAAATAGATAAAAATTACCACAAGAAAGCCTTGAATCCCGAAGAACTTTCAATGATAAAGTTGCAAACCTTAGAAAAAAATCTTAAAGAAATTCAAAATGTGCTCACCCTTGAGTCTATCGAAAACAATTACAGAAGTAAGTAAGAACATGGGCAGCAGATGCGAGCGAACCACGACTCAAGATTTTATTAAGGAAATAGGATGAGGTTGCAAAAGAGTTTTTGTTATCTTTGGCTATATTGTTTACAAGGTTATCCAAGAACTTAGATGGATAATTTTGTATTTAAAGACAATTCGTTTTTGAAAGAGGTTCGTGGTGAACACTTCTAAATTTATTATCTGGACCTTTATTTTATTTTTGCTGCTCAGCTCATTGTTGGTGGGACATTTATTATTTAATTTTATTACGCCCATCATAATGGCGCTTGTTATTGTTTCACTTTTCAGCCCCATGCATGTAAAGATCATGAGATGGAGCAACAATCGCGCCTATTTGAGTGCGAGCATATCTACAACATTGGTATTTTTGTGTGTGATGGTGCCCATCACTCTTTTTATATTTTCACTGCTGCAGCAAGCATTGGCTATTTATCAGGCCACACAAAAATTAAATAATGCTGGGGGAATTTCTCTTTGGCTTGAATCGTTGAAAGATTATCTGATCGAGTTAAAAAATTATTTAGAAAGTTTTGGCATCAGTATTGCTCCAGCTAAAATTCTTAACTTTGCCACCAATTTTTTTAAAGCCATGGGGCAGAGGTTTTATGACAGTATTGGATTTATAGCCACTAATTTTCTAACATTAACTTTCAATTTTTTTCTGACGGTAGCGCTGGTTTTTGTATTTTTTGTCAGTGGTCAAGCCACCAAAAAATATGTCATGGATCTATTTCCTATTCCTACAGATGAAAAAGAAAGACTAGCGAAGCGCTTTCAGGAGCTCTCCAGCGCCGTTTTTTTGGGCAATGGTTTGATAAGTATCGTAGAAGGTCTCATTGGTGGTCTATCATTTTATATTTTTCATATTCCCGGTGCACTTTTTTGGGGAGTAGCCGTGGCCATTGCAGCTTTTCTTCCGCTTGTGGGAGCAAGCATCGTCATTATTCCAGCATCTATTTATTTATTTCTCACCCAGGAATTGTGGCAGTCAGTAATTTTTTTGATTGTGAATATTGGCCAACTGATTATTCTTGAAACGATTGTTAAGCCAAAGTTGATTGGCACTAAAAGTCAGATGCATTCGGCTTTGGTATTTTTATCGATTTTGGCTGGTGTACAGGTTTATGGACTCTTTGGTCTATTTTATGGGCCGTTGTTGGTCACTATGTTTTTAAGTTTGGTGGAAATTTACAAAGAACATTATCGAGATTTGCTCATAAAAAACTGAGGGCCTTAAAGCACTAGTCAATAAAGCCCGTCAGAAAATTGAGGAGAGATGAATTGAAAGTAAAACATTGCAAATTAAAAAAATATTTCCTCTACAAAAAGTAAGCAAAAATTCGGGTGAGAAAAAAATCGGTAAAAACTATCACCAGTGAAACATTAACTACAGCACGTGTTGTAGCACGACCGACTCCCTTGGTTCCAAAATCGCAAAAAAGTCCTTCGTAGCAGCCAACCAAGGCGATACCAAAGCCAAAAAAGAAGGTTTTGGTAAATCCTGATATAAAATCTATCATCTTAACAGTGGCGATGGACGAGCCATAAAATGAAACAGGGCTTACTCTAAATTCACCCCATGAAATAATTACTGCCCCAAAAGCACCGATGACTGTTGCTAAAATTGAAACCAAAGGAATCATAAAAGTAGCGGCCAGTATACGAGGAACAATCAGTTTTCTTATGGGACTGGCTCCTAAAGCCCTTATGGCATCGATCTGTTCTGTTACTCGCATGGAAGCTATCTCAGCGGCCATACCCGCGCCAATGCGACCACCAACAACAAGGGCGGTAAATACTGGGCCGAGTTCTCGCACCAAAGAAACGGTTGTGACACGGCCTATGAATTGTACTGCTCCTAGTGCTCGTAGGGTAATGCCAAATTGAAACGCAAAAACCACACCGACAAAGAATAAAGTTACAGCGGCAATAGGCATGGAGCTTACTCCAACATGAAAACACTGCTCTTTAAGTTCTTTGGTGATGACTGGCCGTTTGCTTGCATGCTTGTAAAAATTTCCCACCAGTATGGTGAGGCCTCCAAGATAAGCAATTTTTTTTCTGAAAAACGCGCCAGTTGATTCAAGGGTGTCAGGCGAAACAATGCCCCTAAATTTTTTAATCAATGTAGTAATCACAATTGAGCCTCAGCCCAAAAGTTAATCATCATAGAACTGAAGTCTTTGACCAAATCTTTAGACTCTGGGCTTGAATTAAAAACAGCATCAAATACACAGCGGTTTTTTCTCAGAATAATAATTTCCAGGTAACGTGGAACTCCATCGATTTTAGCAGTTAGGATCGACAGCAAACCTTCTCTGTCACTAATTTTTATGTTTTCTTGTTTTTGGTAATGAACATCGCTAAAACCTATAAGCAGTTGAGCGGTAAGCGCTTCAAGTGGACTGTCTGATAAGTTTTCACACTGAGCATTAAAAAATATTGATGCATTTTGGTGCTTGTGTTTAAAAAATAATTGAGCACCGCGAAAAGATTTTTGAACCCATTCATTTCCAGGGGGCGTTACCCCAAAGCTGGCACGGCCTTTCTTTACCAAGCCTGGTTTTGGTAAACAGCCCGCTGATAAAATTATAAAAATAACTGTAAGCAATAGTCTTTTCATGGCTCGATTATATAGTGTGTTTTATTTAAAGTTCAAATCCCAGTAGATCTTCACTCCAGAAATTTAGATATAGTGCCACTGCATAGCAAAAATAATGTTGAAAGTTAGCAAAAGAAATTCCTAAATTATTTTCAAGGCATCATATTAAAAATTTTTTGTATGTTTTTTGCATTGTTCTGCAAAAGAAATTTCTTTAGCGTTGCGTGTTATATTGGAAATTTTTTCTATTTTATCACAGGAGTCTTTCGCGATCTTTTTTGCTAACTCAGGACTTTTGTTATTGAGTGCTTCAACTATTGCCATATTAAGGCAGAAAAATAAGCAGCTATATGTAATTATTTATTTCAAAGGCATAAGCAGAGCTTCACTAGGGAAATGCATATTTTTATCTGGACTGTAAAGTGAAACCATATTGATTGGACTATCCGAAATTTTAAAGAATAATTTGTTCTGATATCCCATAGCATCACCGGCAAACTGATATGGCAGTCCTTCATTTGATTCTATAGTCACATCTTTTACTAAAAAATCGTAAAGTTCTGGATGACGAAAAGAGCCCTGCCAGATAGAAGGGTAAAAATGAGATAGGCACGTGGCAAGAGGAACCGCACTGATGCGCAAGTGCATATAACCTGGTCGTTTTTGAGCAAAAGGAAACATTTTTATCCCATAACCTAAAGATGGTATTGTGCCTACACAGATAAGAGGCGCGATACCTTGATAGAGTTCTAGTCCTTCTTTTAAATATATTTCTTCGTCTTTGTTCTTGTTTCGAATAATTCGATAGGCTGGTTTTGAGCTTTTGGCTTTAACGAGCGGAAGTTTTCTTCCTGCTTGGCGAGGAAGTGTTTTACAAAAACCGGCGATCGTAAAACCCACAAACGAAGTAAAAAATTTTTTTAGAGGGCTTTGGGAAAAAATTTTTTTGACAGCCTCAAAGTCATTCATCAATTCGCCATCGTAACCGATTCCAGCAAAAGGAGTGAGTAAGCCTGTCTCGGTCTCAATCATTGAAACCGCTACTGGTTTGAGATGCCTTCCACTCAAAACAGCTTTGATGTCATCTTCAGGTTTTCGCGCTCCTAGTACTCGGGCAAGAGCATTGCCTGTGCCAAGTCTCAGCATGCCGATTAAAGGAATGTTATTTTCAGGTAATTTTTTAGCAGATTTATTGAGAAGATTGATCACGCTTACGGCTGTGCCGTCGCCACCTCCACTGAAGATGTATCTATATCCCTTGTTAAGTATCTCACTGATCATAGTTTGAGCTTCATTTAAATTTTTGGAAAAATAAAGATCTTGTGCAGGAATAAGCTCTGACAGAATTTTTTTCTGCGCCATTACGTGTTTAGCGTTGGCATTAAGTAAAAAGGCAACCTTATTTTTGCGGTACTTTAGGTCCATTATGTGCCCTCCAACAAAAAAGCTGCGTGTAAATGAGTGAGTGCATTTTCTAGAGCTTCATCTCTTATTACAACGAAAATTTCGTCGCACCCAATCATTGATTCGATCAAAGCTATATTACGCTCTCTAAGGATATTATTTAAGTACAAGATCGTCTGCCCAAGATTTGTGCGGTGAGCAAGCTGTAGAGTAATAAGGGCTAATCCTGAACTTGTCGAAGCATCCTTCAGCAGTTCTTGGGCTATATCATTGGAAACATAGGCAGATATAAAACCGTCCTTGATTTGGCCAAACAAAAAATAATTATGCCATTCAAAACAAATTTGCTCTAAGGGAAGGTTCAGATGAACGACTCCACGCAGGTGATTTATTGCGCTTATTGCCGAACTTTTATTTCTGATAATTTTTTCCTTAACGTGTGTTCCGTGCCGCGTTCCCGACTGAGCGATAAGGATTGAGACATTAAGCTGCTGGGCAATTTGAGCTGCATCATGTGCAAGAACTTTTGCGCCGTACAAAGCCATTGAGCTCATTTGTTTGTGATCCAATTCATTTATCGGTTGGGTAAAAGGTAAAATCTTGGGATCGCAATCCATTACTCCTGGAACATCTGTATAAATCTCACATAACTGTGCTTCGAGGGCAGCTGTTAATGCGACAGCTGTGGTGTCAGATCCCCCTCGTTTGAGAGTGGTGATTTCTTTGTTGCTTGAAACGCCTTGAAAACCCGCAACGATAACTACGTCATACAGGGAAAAAGCTTCAATAATTCTTTGGGGACGAATAGCGATAATTTCAGCATTGCTGTGATGATCGTCTGTAATGATGCCAGATTGTGAACCCGTAAGACTGATAGCCTTTACGCCAATTTTTGCTAAAGCCATTGCCAAAAGAGCCATGGATGAACGCTCACCACAACTTATAAGCATGTCCATTTCGCGTTTTGGGGGATGAGGGTTTATATGGTGAGCAAGTTTAATGAGCTCATTGGTGGTGTGCCCCATTGCAGACACAACTACACAAATTTGTTTTTGCTTGGTCAGCGATTGTTTAATATATTCCGCTACCAACGAAATTTTTTCCGGTGATGCTACTGAACTACCACCAAATTTTTGTACAAAAACTTCCTTTTTCATGAGTCATCCTTGAGACCAAGCAGCTTTATATTTAAATTTGGGCACAATATTTGAAGGCCACAATAGAGGCCTTCTTTTATAATTTTTTAACTATGAAAGATAACAAGTTTTAGATTTAGGAATGTAAATAAAATTATTATTTAAATCCCTTCATTATGGGGTTAAAGCTGTTAGTGCTCAATGCGAACCAATTGTTTATTTTTTATAGTGAATTCTTCTTTTACTTCATCACTTAGATCAATGTCATCTTCAATTAAAACCTTTTTGTCACACAGAACCTTCGCGCTCATACGTGCTACACGAGCTGAATGTTCTTCATTGTTGAGAGTATTTAGAAGTTTTTTGATGATTTTTTCCTCAGAACTATCTCCTAGTAGTTCAATCACAAGGCATTGCACATCATCGCTATGATCATCAATATAGGGCAAGAGGATTGGATCTAAGGAGCGATCAGAAAGATCACCGAGTGCGGCAATAATTTCTCGTTTAGCCTGTACGCTTCTATGATCTCCAGGAGGACGCTTTTGTAGAGCTTGAACGAGGAGTTCTGTGTAGCTCTTAGGATCGGAGACGAGCTTTTTAAGCGCGACAATTGCATGATTTACTTCGTTTTTTTCAAATAAAAAGTTTCGCAGTAGCGGAATCATGCGTTCGCCTTTTTGAATGATTTCATCCACCAGCCACTTTTTTTCTTCTTCATCCCAATGAGGGGATTGGACTACCACGGTAAAACGTTCCAAAAGTCCTTTTAGGCTTTCATCTGTATCCCATTTCAATAATTTATCCATGGCCATGCGTCGGTAGTCTGGTTGCGCATAAAGTTCTTTAGCTTTGCGGACTTGACCGGATATAGCATTAGCAGAGGGGGTGCTTTTTAAGAAATCAAACAAGCCCATCAGTGAGCTCCTTTTTGGTTAAACACGAAAAATCTCAGACAATTAACACGCATAATAAGTTTTATAATCTCATTTTGTGATTTATCATTTGCAATCAATTTTTTATTACAAAATTCCAAGGATTTTTGTGCTGAGGTACATAAAATCTGATTCAACTTGGCTCATAGCACAAAATTATCGAAAAAAGAAAGTCCGAATATTGCCGAAATTTTAGCTGGATTGGCCTGATTTATCACAGTTTTCATGCCTTGCCAGGGTGAGCTCATCTCATATTTTAGGCGTATTTAGCTTATTTAGTGTTGTTGACATATTAACCATTCAAGATACGATCCAGCCCGACTATATTGTTTTTTGCTTTGATCGAGAGAGGTAATTAATGGCCCTGTATAGAAAAATTATTCCTAAAATTGCACGCGACGTAATTCGCACTCTGAGCACTCAAGAGGCCATTGAAGTAGATGAATCCCGCATGAGTGAAGCGGAGCTAGATTTAGCGGCTGTGATGGTAGGTTATGTCGATACCGAAGAAGAGATTAGTCGTGAGGCTGCAGATACTTTGGTAAGACTTGGTATGCCGCGAGAAAGGTTTCAACAGTTGAAACAGCGTTTTGCTGAAAGAAGAAATGTAAAAATTGGAGAAGAGGGTTTGGAGTATTTACTTAACCAACTTCTTGAAGCTCTTTTTCAATCGAAAAATATAGAAGAGATTTATGCCCAAGATGCAGATTTGCGAAAAACTATTAAGGAATGCATGAATAAATCCATTCAGGTAAGTGAAGAAGTTGAGCAAGAAGCACGTTCGCGTCTTAAGAATATTAAGGAAGGAACCCCTGAGTGGGATATCGAATATCCTCGTATGATTGCGCAAGTCAAACGTCAAAAAGGCTTGTAATGAAGGAACCTCGACTTAGTTTATTTTTTTAAAATAAAATCATTTAAAAAATAATTTGTCTTTGCACGAATTTTTTATCTGATATGCGTAAAGAAACTTGGTTTAAATGCAGCTTCATGAGGCTGCATTTATTTTTGCGAAAAGCTTGCAGATTTTGGAACCTTTTAGGAAGAGCTTATAATTTCCTCATCGATTATTAATTGCCATCCATATTTAAGAAACTGTTTTGAAAATCAAAATAGTGGCGTTTTAAAGCAGTTTTAGCAAAATAGTTACAATCGCTAAATAAATATGAAAAATTAACATAAGCAAACAGTTATTCTTAATCCTTTAGAAGCTGTAAAATAAATCAAAATTTAGGTGGTAAGCCACTTTTCCAATCGCTTTATGCACAAGCTTGCATGAGCGATGTAGTTCATTGATTCCTGATGGCTTGTACTCTTCTCATAGTTACGAACCAGGCGCCTGTTTCTATTCAACCAGGCAAAAGTTCTTTCAACTGCCCAACGAAATATCTGTGGTACAAATCCCTTTTGTCCTTTCAGGCGTTCTGCCGCTTCGGTGCTTACTCCTACATTCAAGCTTGAACCTACATTTAGATAGGCATTATCACCAAGTATTTTCGCCATCCTGGGAAAGTTTTCACGCTTGTTGAGCTCAACGACTAATCTCTCACCGGCAACCTTATCAGCCATATTTGCTGCAGTGCAAATACACAGCAGCATCAGGCCCATGGTGTCAACAGCAATATGTCGCTTTCTTCCATTTATCTTCTTTCCTCCATCCAAACCTCGGTCATATACCCCAGGCTCAGCCGTCTGGGATTGAGAGTCAACGGAAGAAAGGGATGGAGTTGGTTCTCGACCTGCACAGCTCATCACCATTGCTACAAGAGCAGCATTTAACGCCTGCCACAAACCAGAAACAGACCAGGTGCGAAAGTAATGATAAACGATACCTCGTGGTGGGAAATCATTGGGCAAACAGCGCTACTTGCAACCATTTTTCAAAATATACAAAATGGCATCAACTAAGCTTCGCACGCTATAGAATCGAAGTCTGCCATTTTTTGAATCTGCAGGAAAAATGGGTTCTATTATTTCCCAGGCTGCATCTGATAGGCAGGTTTCATACAAGCGTGACATGGTATTTCCTCTCGAAAAAATCTCATGTCATACTTTCAATTCTCGACGTTATTTTGGGAACCTATTTATCCTAAAAGACTTTTTTTACAGCCTCTTAGATAAAACAATGCCACTGAAGAAAATCAACAGTGGCATTTCATGTTTCCTAAGAAGAAATAAACTAATTAAGCAACGAATCGAGCGTAAAACGAATGCCTTTATTCGAATCAATCACTGTGCCATCGTTATAACTCAGTGTCAAAGTATGTTCTGGAGTTGTTTGGATGCCTATAGTGGCGGACGCACCTTTATCTATTACCGAACTTTCAACGTTGACATCGAGATAATTAAATAGAATATCTGAGCTATTCTCGAAAAATACAATTTCGAAGGTCATATCATCGTAGCTATTGTAGTGACGTATATTTCTCCATTCAATAACAAATTCACGATTGGGTGCTTCGCCAATTGTATCGAAATAAATATCTCCATCGGAAGCGGCTGGGTTTAAATCATCCCAAAATGGAGCGATCAAAGACATAAATTTTTCATTTGGAAGCTCTGTATTAGTTAAATCAATAGGAGCAGTGTTGGTTAGGCTTGCGGCTCCATTTGAACCTATGGTAATCATGCTGAACGCTTGATCTTCTCCGCCAAATTTAATTGGAAAAGGTGTGTCGATTGTTGCAATCCAATCATCGTGTGCTTCGAGAGCAGTGCCTTGAATATGTCTATATTCAAATTGGTTTTCGTCATGAGCCACGTACGCCCTCATATGGGTTGGGTCATAAACATTTACGGTTACTTGATCATTCTCTGGGAACAAAAATTGAAAAACTCCCGGAGACTGTGCTACCCAGTCTTGTTCATAGATACCATCTTTGAGTGAGTTTTTTCCAAAAAGGTTTTTATTGCTCAAAGTTAATTTAGTATCGTCTGGCATCATAGGAACTACTACGTCACCATTTGGTTCAGAACAATTAATATTAAGTGCAGACAGTTTTAGATTGGATCCGACGGGCAACAATAACTTATTTTCGATGGGGCTAAGACGTGTACTCACGATTTGGTTTTCACAGCTTATCGAACCAAATCCACCCTGATCTATCGCTCTTATTCTTCTTCCAGATATGGTGATATCTTTAAGACCTTCAACAGGAGTACCGCCAGTCATCAACAAATTCTTGATTTGTACATAGTTGTAGGAAGGGAATTTGGTTTTTATCATTCCTGCTAATCCACTCACAAAAGGAGTGGCCATTGAAGTTCCGCTCATTTTTTCATAGTCAGATCCCAAGACTGTGCTAAGGATATCAACGCCAGGAGCAGCCAAGTGAACTGTTCTTTTTCCATAATTCGAAAACCAAGCCCTTTCATCATTGTGATCGGTCGCAGCAACAGAGACGATGTTTGAAAGAGTATAGTTAGCAGGATAAACATCTGTAGTATCGTTATTCTGATTGTCATTTGACGCTGCAGCAATGAACAAAATTCCTTCTTCCTGATGAGCACGAATGGCATCTTCCAGAGCCTGAGATTTAACACCTCCTCCCCATGAATTGCTGGTGGCAAAAATATTGACAGGATTTTTCTCTCGAATTTTTAAGTTTCTGAGATACTCGAGACAGGCTATAGCCCCAGAGGTTTCACCACCACCTTCGGCGGTTAAAAATTTACAACCGATAATAGAAGCATGCTGCATGACTCCTCGTCCACCGTGTGAGTTCATTGCTTCTGCAGCAATAATTCCTGCGCAGTGGCTTCCGTGTCCATGATCATCCATGGGGTCTCCTGCTGTTGCTGAGCTAGGATCTTGCTCTGCGGCAACAGCATTAAACCCATGAACATCATCAATTACTCCATTACCATCATCATCAATGCCGTTGCCAGGTATTTCTCCGGGGTTAGTCCAAATATTGTTTTTCAGATCAGGATGTTCGTAGTTTACTCCCGTATCGATTACCGCAATAACAATATCTTTGTCGCCTGTGATTTGTTCCCACATTTCTGGAGCATTGATATCAACATCGTTTGTCCCTCCAGTTTGACCTTTATTATCAAGTCCCCATTGTTCTGAAAAACGCGGATCAATTTCATCAGTTTCTGGGGGCGGTTCCACAGGGTCAACAGGCTCTGACGGAGGGGGTTCCATGTAGGCATGCCAAGGGGCATCTAATTCTGCGTAAAGAACGTCGTCACTTTCTTGATAATATTCAAGCGCAGCTTCGACTGATATTCCTTTGGCTACTTCGACAACTTCTAGATTTTTTGGCAGCTCAAATGATTTTAATACATAGGCTCCTGCAGAAAAATGAGAGGCATTCATTTTATTGAGTGTAATGGAATCTTTGTAACGAACAAGTATCCGACGGTTTGAATTTTTTTGCTTTTTAGGTCTTGATTCCGATTTGTTAGGCATGTATTCCGATGCTATGGCTTGTTGACCTGTTGTCGCTAATCCGAAAGCAAGGATACAAAGTCCTTTGAAAATTTTGATCATACGTTTGAGCCCCCCTCGTTGATCGCCGAGTCACCTAAATTGCAAAAAATAAAGGTTTTCCAATAAATTGTAATTTAATTCTCGTGCGCTAAGCAACAACAAAATTTAAAATTTTTTTTAAAAAATATTTTATTCCGATTGGTTTCCGATTGCTTGTGCACAAAAATATTGATTGATGACAATAAGTAGTTGGTTGATAACAAAAAAATGTTTCAATAAATGAGCGAGGATGTTTTTTGTCTCTAAACTAAACTTCTGCCACCATCAATGCTGATAATTTCTCCCGTCATATAAAGAGATTCAGAAATAAATAGAACAGTTTTTCCGATTTCATTGACGGTGCCGATTTTTCCAAGAGGGATTTTGTTGATGACCTGAGCTCTTGTTTGTTGACTGTGAAAAGGTTGAAATAAGAATGTTCCTGGTGCAATGGCGTTGACTCGAATTTTAGGGGCTAATTCTTGAGCCAAAACTTTTGTTAGGATAGCGAGCCCCGCTTTGCCAACAGAATAGTGAGAAAAGAGAGGACGAGGGCGACTCCATAAGGCATCGATGATATTTATTACCGATGGGTTTTCCGATTTCCTCAAAAGAGGAAGTAGAGATTGTGTGATAAAAAAAGGGGCGTCTAAGTTGATCCCCTGGTTTAAACGATAAGATTCACGACTTATGGATTCAAAAACTTCTGGTTTAAATACCGATGCGTTGTGCACAATCGTATGCAGTCTGTCGGTGCATTCTTGTACTTTTTGGCAAAATTCTATTTGGCCTTTCTCGCTGGATAAGTCAGCACAAATAGTTGCAATGACTTGATCCTTTCGTGTATTTTTTTTTACCCACTCGTTTAGAGTTTCTATAGAAGTGTGGGCGTGGAGAATAAGCCGATAGTTTGCTTCAAGCATTGTTTCGGCAATTCCTCTGCCTATACGTATGGCAGAACCAGTTATTAAGGCAATTTTCATTAAACTTTACTCTCGAAAATTGGCAAAACTTAATTCAAGAGGAAATTCATTTTGTCGAATTACTGCCATAGCTTCTTGCAGATCATCCTTTTTCTTGCCGGTGACTCTCACTGCTTCACCTTGAATCGAAGGAGTAACTTTTAAGTTTTTCTGATTTTTTATAAGTTGTACTAACTTTTTGGCATTTTCTTTATCTATACCTTTTTTGAGAACTACGTTGATTTTATAGGTGGATCCTGCTGCAGGAACAGGATCTTTATGCTCGAGAAATTTTAAAGATAATTTTCTTTTGACAAATTTATCTCGTAAAACTTCCCATATTGCTTTTACTTTATCATCGCTATTTGCACTTAGCTCAAAACCATCATTGGTTTTTTTGATAAAGCTTTGTGTGCCTCGGAAATCAAAACGTTGATTGATTTCTCTTTCAGTTTGATCGAATGCGTTTTGCACTTCATGGCTATCAATCTCAGATAAAATATCAAATGACGGCATATTTGCTCCTTGCACTAAAATAATTGACTCATATTTGTACCGATATCAGTTCGATATTGCATACCCATAAATTGGATTTTACTTATTGCCTGATACGCTTTTGCGCGAGCCTCTTCAATGCTGTGTGCCTTACTCGTAACTGACATTACTCGACCATTCTGTGCTTGCAAACAGCCCTCTTGATTGAAAGATGTGCTGGCAAAAAATATGTGAGTGTCATCGGGGAGATTCTGAGGTAACGAAAGAAGGCAGTGCTCTTGAGTCTTTGCTGGATAGGATTCGCTGGCTAGTACAACACATACCGCTTGCTCGCAGTCTATTAATTTATTTTGCCACGTTTTATGATCTATGGCTTCGTTGTGGGCTATTTGGTGAAGCAGTGGGTAAATATCGTGTTTAAGTGCAAACATGAGCGCTTGAGTTTCCGGATCACCGAAGCGAACGTTAAATTCTAAAAGATTAATGTCGTCTTTTTCCAACATGAGACCAGCATAAAGGAGTCCTTGAAAAGGTGTTCCCTGTGATGCCATAAGCCTCAGTATTGGAAGAAATATTTCATTTTTTACTCTCTCTAAAAACTGTACACGCTCTGGCTGGTTTTCACCCAAAAATGCTATGGCTCCCATACCACCGGTATTTGGACCTTTATCATTGTCGAGAAGTCGCTTGTAGTCCTGTAGGGGGCTAAACAGCACAGCGTTGTTTCCATCACAAAGGCCAAAAACAGAAACTTCGTGCCCTTTAATAAACTTTTCAACAATAAAGGTAGGTCTAGTGACACCTAAATTTTTCAAGCCATCTTCATTAAAAAGATAGTCAATATGTTCTAATGCGTGAGATTTAGATGGGGCTACGTATACTCCCTTTCCACTGCAGAGCCCATCCAATTTGATAACTAAGGGTGATTCTTCAAGTGAATGAATCCACCCTGTAGCTTTTTGAGGATCATCAAATAATTTGTACTGAGCTGTTTTTACACCGGCTATGGCGCATTGTTGCTTCATGAAATTTTTACTTGATTCAAGCAAAGCAGCATTTTTTGTTGGACCAAAAGCGGCAATATTTTCCGAGCTTAGAGCATTTTTAATTCCCTGCTCAAGCCACCATTCTGGACCGACTACCACGAGCTTTGGTTGAAGCCGCTTTATTGTTTGAACACAATCTACAATTTTATTTGATTTTAGGTTTATGCATTCAAATTCTCTGGCTATCCCAGCATTTCCACCCAGAAGAACGATGTGACGATTACGATCTTTTACTCCTTCATCATTACGTTCAAGTCTATATGCCAGCGCATGCTCACGAGCCCCATTTCCTAGGATAACAATTCTTTCAGCCATACATCACCTCGATCTGTATGGATTTTTTTTAGTACGCCTTTCGCTAACCGCAATTACAAAGGGGGTAAAATTTTACGCTCATGTAAAATGAAATTCAGTTTAATAGTCTTTTTTTATTTGTTTTTTTGATCGCCTGTCAATCACTGTAAATAATTCATCATTTAAATGAATTATTGTTGAATATTATCGAACGTTGATTATACAATTGAGGGTAGAAAAACAATAGTTTCTCGGGGGGGGGAATGTTAGCTACTAAAAACTTACTAAGCATAACCTTGTTTTCTTTGGTTACATGTGGCTTGTCTGCTTACAGCGATGAAGAAGTACAGCTGGATGTTAAAAATATTCACGTACCTAAAGGTTGGGACTCAAACGATAAAGACGTCCAGGTTATTGTTACCGGTGAGTTACCAAACACTTGTTATCGGCGCCCTTATGGCGAAGCTAAGGTTGTAGATAACCAAGTAGTGATAGACATGAAAGCTACTAAAGTGGATAAAAAAGATACGGTTTGTATTATGGCGGTAGTTCCATATATGGTTTCTGTTGAGTTAGGGCAACTTAATGAAGGCAGCTATGAAGTAGAAATAAATCCACATAGCAGTAATAAAAAGATTTCTTCTTTGTCTATAGATACACCAAGCTCGAATAGTATCGATAACTATAGCTATGCCAATGTCACAAACTTGAAGAGAAAAGGGCATAGCGACAAGTTTACATTGGAGGGTGTTCATCCAAGCAGCTGTATGAGTATTGAGCGTGTAGAAGTTATCAGTAATCAAAGCGATGATACATTTTCTGTTTTGCCAATCGTAAAGCAGGTTGCTCCCGTATGTGATCGTATGATTATGCCTTTTACCTATGATTTTGAATTGCCTGCAAAAGATAAAGAAGAAATCGTAGTTCATGTAAGAAAAATTGATGGCAATGCTGCCAATTACTCTTTCAAAAATAATACAAAATAATTTTTGTTTTGTGTTTTATATGGAAAACCGGTTTTTAGCCGGTTTTTTTATGTTTTTAATGTTTTATTATTTACTTGAAAAGCAATAATGTATTGACATATGTTTTTGCAGGATTATCATTTCGGCTATCTCTGGTAGAGTTTTATTTTTCGCGCTTAATATTTCCGGAAAGCTTATGCAGAAAAAATGGTTACCCTCTCATAATATTCTTACTATCATAGCTTTAGTGGTAGGGATTTTTAGCGCATTTTTGAATAATTCTTGGTTGTTTGATGTGGCCGAAGTTGTGGCCGATATATCCCTTCGTGTCATGAAATTGGTAGCAGTGCCTTTATTATTTTTGTCTGTTGTATCGTCTGCTTCTCACTTTGATAACTTCAATGAAATAAAAAATTTGGGCAAAAAACTTGTTAAATACACCATGCTCACCACCCTGCTTGCTGCACTTACGGCGGAATGCTTGTATTGGCTGTTGGGCTCTTACATCTTTACTACCGGGCATCTTAATGCTGAATCAGGTACGAGTAAGCCAAGTTTGCTCAATGCATTGCTCAACATGCTGCCTGATAATTTAGCTAAGGCTTTTCTTGATAACAACGTTTTAGGCCTGGTTATTATTGCAATTTGTTTGGCGCTGGCGTTGCTTACAATTAAGCCTCGCGAAAAAGAAATCGTTTTTGCTTTTTTTGGTGGTCTCTTAAATGCATTAATGAAAATTGTTCACTTCGCTTTGAAATTTCTACCTTTTTCAGTTTGGGCTTTTGTCACCTTATTAGTGCAACAAATAATTAACGAAGATACAAGCTCTATCAGTATTGTTGGTGGACTTATTATAACCGTCATTGCTGCAAATATTTTACAAGGGGTTGTCGTTATTCCGATGCTTTTAAAAGCAAAGGGTATTGCTCCGTTAAAGCTTGCATCTAGTGTGAAGGAAGCGCTGTTTTTAGCCTTTTTTACTCGCTCTTCTACTGCAACCTTGCCTGTGACGCTCGAGCATTCTATTCGTGATGCAAAAATAAGCGAGGATGTTGCGAGATTAAGCCTCCCATTATGCTCGACAATAAACATGAATGGGTGTGCTCAGTTTATTCTTTTAAGCGTTTATTTCGTTTCTGCTTTCACAGGAAATCCTTTGGCATGGTGGGAACACGTAGGCATGATCATCGTTAGCGTTGTTGCTGCGGTTGGTAATGCTGGTGTACCTATGGGTTGCTTTTTTCTTGCGAGTTCAATTTTAGCTTCTAAAAATATTCCCCTGCATCTGATGGGAAGTATTTTGCCGCTTTATACTTTTGTCGATATGATTGAAACTTCGCTCAATGTCTGGTCTGATGTGAGCGTAGCTAAGATCGTAGATAATGAAATTAACTCGAAAATAGTTTCCTAATCAAGCAGTCCTTGGTTTTTTGAGAGAGAACTTTGGGTTTACATTATATCCACAATATTTCTCACAAATTGCTGTACTTTTGACACTGAAAGAACAGTTTGAATCTTAGTGAGGGTTAAGGCATGGATATTTCTCCCATGAGCGTAGTGTTTCTTTGCGTGCTTGGAGCAGTTATTTACGCTCTTTATATGGTTCGTAGTCTAATGACTGAAAGCGCTGGTAATGAAGCCATGAAGGCGATTGCAGGGGCTATTCATGAAGGAGCCTGTGCTTATCTCAATCGCCAATACAAGGTGATTTTTTTTATTGGAGTTTTAATCGCTTTTTCTTTGACAGCTCTTCTTGGGGTTTATGTTGGCCTTGGATTTGCCGTAGGAGCCATTTTATCAGGACTTGCAGGCTACATCGGCATGCATGTATCGGTTCGCGCGAATGTTCGGACAGCACAGGCTGCGCGGGTGAGTCTTAAAAAAGCACTTAAACTTTCCTTCGATTCAGGAGCAATCACAGGACTTTTGGTGGTTGCGCTAGGGCTTTTAAGCGTGGCAGGATACTACTTTTACTTGAAAGGCCTTAGTCTTGATACCAGAACTCAGCTCGAGGCGCTCGTTTCTCTTTCATTTGGCGCATCGCTTATTTCAATATTTGCTCGTCTTGGGGGAGGAATTTTTACCAAGGGAGCTGATGTCGGTGCTGACATGGTAGGAAAAATTGAAGCTGGAATTCCCGAAGATGATCCAAGCAACCCCGCGGTAATTGCTGACAATGTTGGAGATAACGTTGGCGATTGTGCTGGAATGGCTGCAGATTTATTTGAAACTTACGTTGTTACTCTAGTAGGTACAATGCTTCTTGCCGGGATTTATTTCAAGGGACCGAGCTTAGAAAAAATGTTGCTTTTTCCCATGTTGATTGCTGGAGTATGTATAGCTGCTTCGGTTGTAGGATCTTTTTTTGTAAAACTTGGCCCGAGCGAGAACGTTATGGGAGCTTTATACAAAGGTTTTATTGCAACACTTGTATTTTCTGCAGCAGCGCTCTTTTATCTTTGCTATTCCTGGATTGGTTTCGATCAAGTTTTTTACAATGCTCAGGCCACCTTTTCTGGACAAAATTTATTTGTGTGTACTCTGATAGGCTTGGCTGTAACCGGTTTATTAATGAAGACAACTGAATATTATACAATGACACATTACCGTCCTGTAAAAAGCATTGCACTTTCATCAGCCTCTGGGCATGGAACAAATATCATTCAAGGTATAGCAATTTCCATGGAAGCAACGGCTTTGCCGGTTATCATTATCAGTGCAGGCATACTGATAGCATTTCAATCAGCGGGTCTTTTTGGAATAGCCATTGCGGCAACCACAATGCTCGCCGTAGCAGGAATGGTGGTAGCTCTCGATGCTTTTGGACCAGTGACTGATAATGCAGGTGGGATTGCTCAAATGGCAGGACTGGATAGCCAGGTCAGAAAGATCACTGATACGCTCGATGCTGTAGGCAATACCACTAAAGCTGTTACCAAGGGATATGCTATCGGTTCAGCCGGATTTGCTGCTTTGGTTCTTTTTTCAGCCTTTTTAGCCGATCTCACCTATTATTTTCCCAACATACAAATATCTTTTTCTTTGTCGGATCCTTACGTAATGACAGGACTTTTTGTCGGTGGGCTTCTGCCGTATTTATTCGGAGCTATGAGTATGATGGCGGTTGGACGAGCTGCACAATCGGTTGTGTTTGAAGTACGCAGGCAATTTGCTGATAACCCTGATTTAAAGCGCGGCATCGGCAAGGCTGATCACACGAGAGCAGTTGATATTTTAACTAAAAATGCCATCCGCGAAATGGTGTTGCCTTCCTTGTTGCCAGTTTTGGCCCCAATTTTAGCCTACGGAATCATTTATTTTCTTGTGGGCCAAACTCAAGCTTTTGTGGTATTGGGATCAATGTTATTAGGGCTTGTCATCACGGGCTTGTTCGTAGGCTTGTCCATGACCTCCGGAGGTGGCGCTTGGGACAATGCCAAAAAACACATTGAGGACGGCTTTTTTGGCGGCAAGGGATCGGAAGCTCACAAAGCAGCTATCACTGGAGATACAGTAGGAGATCCTTACAAAGATACTGCAGGTCCTGCTATTAACCCCATGATAAAAATTGCCAATATTGTTGCTTTATTACTGCTCGCGACTTTAGGGCATATCAGATAGCAAAAAGATGTGGGCTTCGCCTAAAAAACGATTTACTAGTCGCATGTGTTGCAAAAATGTTCAACTCTTAGGCGGAGCCCAGTTTATTGTTTTTTTAGAGCTACTGCATGTTGGCCTTGTGCTGAGGTTTTAGTAATTCACTGAATTTATGTGACATTATACCTTGTGTTCGAAGTCTTTTATCGGGCCCTTGTCCAAGCTTCATAAAGTGCCTAAGCTAGCCAGGTTAGAATCTCTTTTTACTTAATAGGCGAGTTTATGGCACAAGAGGATTATTACGAAATATTAGGCGTTTCGCGTGATGCGACGGAGAGTGAATTAAAAACCGCATATCGAAAGCTTGCGCATAAATACCATCCAGATAAGAATCCAGGCGATAAGAGTGCCGAGGAAAAATTTAAAAAAGCATCAGTCGCTTATGGAGTGCTCAGTGACGCTCAAAAACGAGCTCAATATGATCGTTTTGGTCATGCTGGTATGGGCGGAGGTGCTGGGCCTGAAGATTTTGCCAGTGGTATAAATATTCAAGATATTTTTGGAGATATTTTTGGAGATTTCTTTAGTGGCCAAGGCGGAGGGCGTAAGCGCAGTCGTGCCGAGCGCGGGGCAGATTTACGTTACCATCTTAATATTAAGTTTGAAGAAGCTGCTTTTGGAGTTGAAAAAGAAATTAGCATCAAACGCAAAGAGGCATGTTCTAGTTGTCAAGGAAGTGGAGCAAAGTCGGGAAGCAAACGTGAAACCTGTCACTCCTGCAATGGTGCTGGAGAGATTCGCATGCAGAAGGGATTTTTTGCAATTTCGCAATCATGTCCTACCTGCAATGGCCAAGGTTCTCGCATAACCGATCCGTGCGATGCTTGTAAAGGCTCTGGACGCCAGTCCGTAGTGCGAAAAATAAAGGTTAAAATTCCTGCAGGTATCGAGGAAGGTGTCCAGCTGCGCTACACCGGCGAGGGAGAAGGTGGTATCCAAGGTGGAGGGCGAGGAGATCTTTATGTTGCTGTTGTGATCGATCCGCATCCTATTTTTGAGCGCGAAGGCAATAATGTGTTGTGCCAGGTGCCGATTTCATTTGTACAGGCAGCGCTAGGGGCAAAGATCGACGTGCCAACCCTTGATGGAAAAGTTTCAATGAATATTCCTGCAGGCACTCAATCAGGTTCGGTTTTTAGATTGAAGGAAAAGGGCATTGTGCGAATGAGAGCATCTCATAATAACAAGCGCGGTGATCAGTTGGTGACAGTGAAGGTAGAGGTTCCTAAAAAATTAACTAATAAACAAAAAGAACTTTTAAAAGAATTTGCTGATATTTCAGAGGAAGAAACACACCCAGAACACAAAGGGTTTTTTGAAAAAGTGCGCGAACTTTTTGGATAATAGGCAATAAAATGAATGAAAAAAAAATAAGCGATAACGATGCTCCTTCTACTACCATTAAAGCAACTGCCGTTGATACCGGTCGTCGTATAGATGTAAGTGGTGCTCAAACTCGTCCTCGGGTTGTAAGGCGCTCGCCTGAAGAGAGAAATACGAGATCCTCTCATAAGCGTCGTAATGTCAATGAAGAAAAAAATAGTGCGCATGAACAAGAGCTTGTAAAAGAAGAGACTCAAGAAAAATTAGCAGCACCTCAAGAAAAAATCTTCGAGCCTAAAAAAGAAGAGCTCGTTACACCTCTATATGTTGAGCCTGTAGAGTTTGATGAAAGCGGAGATTTTGCTGAGCTTCTTGCGCAAAGTGATTTGCAAGCCAACCAACTTCAGGTGAGGCTTGGTGATAAAGTAGCGGGCGTTATTGTTCATATTGGCGAAGAAAACTCGTTTGTTTCTTTGGATGCTAAGTTAGAAGCAGCCATATCAACTTCAGAATTACGCGATAAAAATGGTCATCTCGTTTATCACCTAGGTGATAAAATTTCTGGCTATGTAAGTTCTGTGACAGGCGGCGTCACTATTTCTAACAATATTGCTCAATCTGGTTTGGATGAAGCGATGTTGCAAGAAGCTCATGCCAAAGGTGTAGCTGTGGAAGGAAAAGTCATTAGCGTTAATAAAGGTGGATTTGATATTCAAATCTCCGGGAAACGCGCTTTTTGTCCAGTCGGCCAGATCGACAATAAGTTTGTAGAAAATACGGCTAGCTTTGTCGGTAGAACTTTGCCTTTTTTAATCGAACGCATTGAAGAAAATGGTCGTAACATAGTTGTTTCAAGAAGAGCTCTTTTAGAAAGACAACGAGCAGAGCAAGCCTTGAATGTGATCAAAGACTTAGAGGTTGGCAAGAAATATGATGCGGTAATTACTCGCGTTGCAGATTTTGGCGCTTTTGCTGATATAGGTGGGCTCGAAGGATTGATACCGCGATCTGAAATTTCTCATGGCCGAATCGATCGTGTTTCAGATGTACTTTCTTCTAATGACCCTGTTCAAGTTGTAGTTTTGAGTTTTGAATTAAATAAAGATAACCCTAAAAATTCGCGTTTAAGTTTTTCCCTCAAAAAAACCAAAGAAGATCCTTATACGCTTTATTGGGATCAAATTAAGGAAGGCGCAACGTTGGAAGGGCGTGTAGTGCGTTTAGAAGCTTTTGGTGCCTTTGTGGAATTGTTTCCAGGAATAGATGGCCTGATCCATATCTCTGAGCTTTCGCAAAATCGTGTGGCGCATCCTAAGGAAGTCCTTTCCATTGGAGACCCCGTAACTGTGCACGTGATCAGCGTCAATGATGAAGAAAAGCGCATAGGTCTTTCTTTACGCGAAGCGGTGAGCCGTAAAAAGCCAGGAGAGTCAGTAGAGGTTAAAGTTGAGCGTGGTCAAAAATTTTCTGGCGTTGTTTCTCGCATTGAACGCTATGGAATTTTTGTTGAGCTTGATAACGGAGCAACCGCTCTTTTGCCACAGTCTGAGACAGCGCTGCCTAAAAATGCAGATTTGTCTAAGTCATTTAGTATTGGTGAAAAAATTGAAGTAGCTGTTATCGATGTTGATCAGCAAAACCGAGTTCGAGTATCTCAGATTGCTCGTCAAAAGATGGATGAGCGAGATAGCTACCTACAATTTTCAGCCAAAGAAAATGAAAAAAGTGGCGGTTTTGGTACTTTTGCAGATTTATTGAAAAAACGGAAATAATGTTTCATGTTGCCCGGATTTCTACATTTCGATTTGCGTCGTGGCTGCAGTGCAGATAAGTTGTTGTCGTCTTTAATCGCGTTAGTTGGCGACTATAAGATTTTTGAATCAGCTTTTAAGCAGATCGGGATGTCCGAAATAAATCTGGTTGCCATCAAGGACGCTGTCAATGGTTTGAAAGGGCAGGTTATTCAGTTTTATGTAGATGACATACTTATTAAGCGCGACGTGAGAGAGGCATCTAAAAATTGCGACAACTTGCAAAAAAATTTTCCGCGATGGCATGTGCAAAAAAATACAGTTTGCAATTTGAGTGATAATAAAAAAACTTTAGAAAATTTTTCTCAAGTTTTTTCTCGACATCAATTCGTCGAAGCTTGTTTAAATCAGCAAAAAATTTCTTTGAGCGAAATTGAACAATTATTTGATCATCCAAAGCTCAAGCCTGAAGTTTCGGCGCTAGCGATAAAAATTTTAGAAAATCTTTATTGTGATGATTTCGTGAGTCAGAAGCTATCGGGCATGGAAGCCCTATGGACTTTTTGTCACCTGTTCACGCTCGTGGTTGCCATAAATAGTCTTGATCCAAAATATATAAGTGCAACTAAAATTTATTTTGGTTGTGAAAAATTTATTGATGATAAAATTTCTGGCTTGCATCTTGCCCACCCAGTTTGGATTCAGCAAGTTTTACGCATGGTGCCATCTTTTGAGTGCAGCGAGAAAATTGACTTAGATGTTTTAGCCCTTTCTTTTGTTAAAACTTTGGTAGGACATTTTGGACCTCGCGGTGAGTCAGTAATTTTGCAGCTTGGAATAGGTCTGTCACCAAAGAGTGATCATATTTCATTTCAATTTGTTGAAGCATTGTGGTGCGAAGCAAATCTCCCACAAAGCATGAATGAAATTGGCCCCACGAATTATGCTCGAGTCAGCATGCGATATAAAATAGAGGGCTTAGTTCCATCTACTCAAGATATTTCATCACTAGCATCGATGATGTCGCTTCATAAAGCTCAATCCTTGTCATATTCTTTGGTACATGCTGAGGGAAATAATTGTTTTTACCTTGTGCGCTTTAGTGTGAGTGACGAGTATAAGCGCGAAGCTATTGAAGCTTTTTTAATTAAAGCTCACGCCCAAAATGTGAGTGTGAGCATCATAGAGCACCATCAATTAAACAAACGTATAGTCAGTGTCCCCTTAGGAAAAGGTAATAAAACAAGCTCTTCACGATTTTATGAATACATTTACCTCGATAAAGTTGTTCGAGTTGAACCTCACAAAGAAGATCTTGATTTTTATATTAAAAATACCGATCTGAGCGTAGAGGTAGCACGGGCAGATTTGCTCTTAGCTTGGAAAAAATGGCGTGGCCGTATAGTTGAGGAATAAGTTATGACTAAATTAAGCGTCAATGTAAATAAATTTGCCACCTTGAGAAATGCTCGTGGAGGAAATAATCCTGACGTGCTTAAAATGGTTTTATTGATCGAGAGTTTGGGAGTGGATGGTATTACTGTCCATCCAAGGCCGGATGAGCGTCATATAAAAAAATCCGATGTCTATCTTTTAAAGAATAATCTTAAGACGGAATTTAATATCGAGGGCTATCCATCAAAAGATTTTATAGCCTTGGTTAATGAAATCAGACCCGAGCAGGTTACGCTCGTTCCTGATCCACCGCATGTTATTACTTCAAATGCGGGCTTTAAACTTCAGGAAGATTTTTTGAAGGTCAAGCACGCTGTTGCCTCAATAAAGCCCAGCGGTGCTCGCGTATCTCTTTTTATCGAACCGCTTGATTTTAAACATCGCTCTTTAGACATAATCAAAGAGACCGGTGCTGATAGAGTAGAGCTTTATACAGAGCGTTATGCTTCATCGCCAAAAGATAGCCACGTCCTCGAAGATTATTATCGGATGGCGCATGGCGTTAAGAAACTTGGTATGGGTATTAATGCTGGGCACGATCTCGATTTAGATAATTTGGGAGCACTGCTTGATGCCATTCCTATTATTGACGAAGTATCCATTGGGCATGCATTGGTGTGCGATGCTTTGATCATGGGGATAAAAGAAACTATTTCCAAGTATTTAGCGATCGCTCATAAAGCGCGCAGCTAAGCTATGAATTTTCATTCGTAAATTAAAAATTTCACTAGGCTCTTTTGATGAGAAGACACGGTTAGTGAGCAGAGCTATGCTCATGCCTGGTTTTTTATGGCTCTGGGGATCTACCCATAAAGAAGTTCCGCTAAAACCAAAATGTCCGAAAGCATGTGGTGAAAGTGCCTGTGTGCTGCCTTTGCTGTTGCTTTGAAAAAATCCTAAGTGTTTTTGCGCAAAATACTTTATACATTCCTGGATGGAATCACTCGGATTTTTATAGCACCGTAAAAAGTATTCTCCCAAAAAAGCCACCTGATCGAGTGTGGCAAAAATTCCAGCATGCCCTGCTATGCCACCAAGATAATAACAATTGTCATCATGCACGCGCGCTCGATTATCTGTTGAGGTTTGCGCTATGAAAGAGCTGGTGGTACTCGATTCAGATGGTAGCCAGCTTAGGCGTTTCAGTCCTAAGCTTTTCCAAGAATCGCAAAAAAGAGCAAAAAGCGGTCTTTTTAAGCGCTGCTCAAGCAAATAGCCCAAGGCTAAAAAATTCAGATCTGAATAAGTATGCTTTTCTCCCACTGAATAAAGTGGTTTTTGTTTGAACAGTGCATCAAAAATAATTTGTCTATTGAGTGAGAAATTATTTTCGCTGATACCTGCGAGTTCATAAAATTTTATATGATTTTTTAGGCCTGAAGTGTGATTAAGCAGAGATTCTATGGTGATTAAAGGCCAACAAGCAAAAGGTCTTTCATTAAGTGCAATTTTTTCTGTAGCCACGGCATGAGCCACTGCAATTGTTGTGCCTAAAATTTTTGTTAATGAAGCCAGATCATAAATGCTTGCTTTGCTGGTAGCATTATTTTTTTTTGAGTATCCACAATGAATAACAATTTTTTCATTGCCACAGATCACACTCAAAGAGATTGACGTGGCAAGGTTTTGATCGATGGCAAGATTGATTTCACGTTCAAGTTGATATCTGAGTGTGGTCATGCTGTTCACTGTATTTCAGAGTAAAAATTCTTTCGTTTACGCGAGAAATTGTTGATAGCGCACCGAAAAGCAAAGGCCAATTGGGTTTTTCATGGCCAAAGATGGGCCAATCAAAAAGTGCAAGACCAAGTTCTTTGGCTAAGGGTATAAAACTTTGTTCGATAATTTGAGCTCTATCTTGATTAAAGTGTCCAATTACGAGTGCTTTTAGCCCATAAAAACAGCCAGCATTTTTAAGCTGCTGCAGTGCGCGAAAGACCTTGTAGTGCGGCTCATTGATTTCTTCTAAGCAAAGAATTTTTCGTTGAAAAAACTGAGGATTTATTGCCCCCATCAAAGATTGCAAAGAAATTAAGTTCATCACAATTAACTCGCCTTGAATGTGGTCAAAGAGACAAGGGGTGAGACTTTTTAAAGGAGAGTAGCTAAGCTCTTCAGCTTTTTTGTTAAGCAGATATTTTATTTGCTCGAGGTTCGCTCGCTTTGCATCGCTTAGATCAAAAAAAATTGGACCATGAATGCCGATGCGCTTAGAGTGATAGTTTCTTAAAAAGTGAATAATTGTTGCGTCAGAGTAACCGATCAAAGGTGGACCATGTCGCGGTATTTCTTGATAATCGTGCAAAAATTCAATGGCGCCACATCCTCCACGGGTGCACCATAGAGCATCAACATCTAATTTATCGGCCTCATAGAGTTCCTCTAAGCGCTCATGTTTACTGCCGTTTAAAAAAAGCGGTGTCCCAATGCGATGTGCGCTTTCAGAAATAATTTCTATGTCGAGTTTGCGAGCAGTCTTGATAGATTGCTCAAGCGTTTCAGATTCAAATGTGCCGCTTGGAGATACAAGTGCAATTTTTAATGGACTCATGGGTCAACCTCAAATGACTGGTTGAAGTACAGATCGAGTAGCTTATATACGCAATAAAACAAGTTGTAAGCTGTTTAACAAAATGAAAACTACTTTGTGCACAGGTTTTTCGAGTAGTTTGTACTGGAGTGAAAATGAGAAGCTCTTTATTGTTGTTTTACATCATTTTTTTAAATGCCCTTAATCTGACGGCTACGGATGAGGCACAGGTGTGGAAAAGCCCTCGGGTTGAGATGAGAAAAAAAATACAAACTCTACGCAAAGGTGATAGTGATTCATTTAAAAAATTACTTGCTCAAGATCTATCAGACATTGATAAGGAATTTGAAGGGTTAACTTTATTGCAGCATGCTTTGGATGCAAGAAAGCCCAACTGTGAAATTATTAAATTTCTTTTACATAATAAATGTAATCCTAATGCGGGAATCCAAAAGCATTACGGCGGAAATAGTTTTCATCCAGTCAATTTTTATGAAGGCTACAGCGCATGTCATATCGCAGTGCGAAACAAAGTTTCACAGGAAATTTTGCAGATTTTATGGGAGTACGGCGGAGATTTTTTTAGAGAAGATAAAGAAGGCTGGACGCCTTTAAAGGTCGCTCAACAAAAAAAATTAAAGAAGGTGCTCAAATTTTTTAATGAGAATAATTTTATAAAAGAAAAAAATGAAAACTCATCTGCAATCGATGACAAAAATACTGAGAAATTTGTAGGTAGTGAATTTCAGACTGAGCCACACTATTATCCAGAGTACGACTCGCTGCATATCAGTTATCAGACTGTAATGCTGTTTATATTGACAGTTATCTATGCCTTCTACACGTGTTGATCTGCTTGAAAAAAATATCTCTTTGATAAAAATTTAGCGAAGTCTTGCCTATTAATTAAAGTAAAACAGCCCCTGTAAGGGGCTTGTTAGATTTATCAACGATAATTCAGTATTAATCGCAGGATTCTTTATATTCACATTTGTAGGTTGCCCTATACTTGCATGACCGTTTGCCATCCCATCTTTTGTTATATTCAGCATCGGCATTCCAATATCGGTAGTTGAGATATCTGTACATACAGGATGGATTCCTTTGCTCGAGATTCCGAATATATTCCCTACAATTATTCTGCGCATCGTTTGCTATTCGGGCATCACCACAGTTTGTTACGCCACTTCCCTCCATAAACATGTCAGGAGAAGTTCTCATAGCACAAAATGTATTCGCAGAAAAAAATATTAAACCAGACAAAATTATCAAGTTTTTCATTGTGATTTCCTTTTTAAAATGATGATGGTGCTTCAATTCCAGCTAAAGAACGCCGCGTTAAAGCATTAGTTTTGCTTCCTTAGTGACTGTATGAATAAAATTGTTTCACTTTTGAAAAGAATATAAAAACTTTTGCTTAGCTGAATAGAAATAGGCGCTTAGTGCATAACTATTAGATGACTACAAAGTACAAAGAATCTATGAACTAGCTCGCTAATGCAAGATTGTGTATCAAACGATTAGAAAAATGACTTACTATTTAAAATTTGATTTATTTTACAGCCTCTAAAGAACTAAGCGGGCTATGTTGAGTTTAGCTTTAGAGTAAGGTGGATACTTGATAGGATTGTCGAGTATGTTTGCGCGTTTGTGTACAGCGCGCATGTGGCTAAAAGTTTCGAAACCAAATTGACCATGATAGGATCCGATTCCGCTATGACGAACACCGCCAAATGGTAGTCCACCGATAGCTACTTGGCTTATGCAATCATTGATTGCTACACTACCCGATAAAGTTTGATCGCATATATTTTTAATGGTCTTTTGTTTTTTAGAAAAAATGTAGAGCGCCAAAGGGTGGTTGCGTTGATTTATTTTGTTGATGGCATTATCGATATTTTTAATTTCGATCAAAGGCAAAATCGGGCCAAAGATCTCTTCTTGCATGACCGGAGCGGTTTCATGAACATCGATCAAAATAGTGGGTTCTATAAAACGTGTTGTCACGTTGTATTTTCCGCCACAAGCAATCCGAGCTTGAGGTAAATAGTTGATCAGTCGTTCTGTATGTCTTTGATTGATAATTCTTCCATAATCGGGACTGTTTTCTGGGTTAGTTCCAAACATCTTTTCTAGATATTTTTTTGCAGCTTTAACAAATGCTGGGATTAAGTTTTTGTTAATAAGAACATAGTCAGGAGCAATGCAGGTTTGGCCAGCGTTGAGAGACTTAGCCCACATTATTCGTTTGGCGGCTAAATCAATATCAACGTTATCATCGATAATAACGGGGCATTTTCCGCCAAGCTCTAGAGTGACTGGTGTGAGATTTTTGGCGGCATTTTCCATAACGATTTTTCCAATCTCAGTGCTTCCAGTGTAAAAAATATGATCGAAAGGAGTTTTTGTCAGTGCACTCGCTAAATGCATATCGCCATTTAAAACTCTGAAACAATTTTTATCGAGATAATCATGGATCAGATCATGAATGACTTGTTCAGAGGCGGCTGCAAGTTCAGAAGGTTTGATCAAAGCACAATTGCCCGCAGCAATAGTACAGACCAAGGGTGCTAAAGAAAGTTGAAAAGGATAATTCCACGGTGCAATGATTAGCACCACACCTTTGGGACTAGGTTGAATATAGGATTGTCCAGGTTGAAATGTGATAGGCGTAGGCACAAAGCGTTTTTGGCTCCATTTTCCAATGGAAGCAAGAGCACTTTTAATTTCTTCTTTTATGAAAGCTATTTCACAGACATAAGATTCAAATGAACTTTTTCCTAAATCATATTTGAGCGCTTTTGTAATGCGTACTTCATTGTCATCAATCGCCGTCAAAAGTTTGCGCAGTGCTGAACGACGAGCATCTATGGAAAGTAAAACACCTGAGTGGTGTGAATCTCGCAACTGCTTGAGAACAGGGGCGATAAGGCTTTCATGGGGATTCATAAAACCTCACTAAGATCTTAATTAGATTTTTGTAAAAAGCCTAGTTCACAAAAAGTATTCGGCAAAGGATGTTGTATGAATAAATTTAAAGATCAGCTTGCATGGATTACCGGTGCAAGTTCAGGAATTGGGGCTGCACTAGCTCGTGAACTAGCTCGAGAAGGGGCGATAGTTGCTCTATCAGCTCGTCGAATTGATAGGCTCAATGAACTTAAAAATGAAATAGGTGAGCAAGCTTATATTTATCCACTTGATGTGCAAAACAAAGAAGACGTAGAAAAAACTGTCCAAGAAATAATCAAAGACCATGGAAAACTTGATGTAGTTATTGCTAATGCTGGCTATGGAGTAGTGAGTCCTTTCGAAAAAATTTCTGAAAGCATGTGGCGAAAACAATTTGATACCAATGTGTTTGGTGTGATTTGGACTTTGCAGGCTGCGATTCCCTATTTGAAAGAATCTAAAGGCCGAGCTGCCATCATGACGAGCGTGGCGGGAAAACTTGCTATTGCTCATACTGCAGCTTATTCATCGTCAAAATATGCACTCATTGGTATAGCCAACGCGCTTTACCAAGAACTTGCTCCGTATGGAATTTCTGTCACAAATATTGCTCCAGGTTTTATCGAGTCAGAAATTTTTAAAGTAGATAATTGGGGGCATTTGGATCCGAGTAAATCTAAGGCTTCAAGAAGTTTATTGCGTTGGCCCTCAAATAAAGCTGCCAAAGTTATGCTGAGGGCTATTCACGAAAGAAAACGCGAGGCTGTTATTACCGGACATGGAAAAGTAGCGGCATTTTTAGGCACGCATCTTGCACCTTTGACTTATTGGGGGTTATCAAAAATAGGAGTGAAAGGAAGTCATTAGAAGGTGGAATCGCTCTAGGAGAATAAAATGCCCTTTAGTCGCGAACAGATGGCACAGATTGTTGCCGATATGATTATTGATGGGCAGACCTTGAATTTAGGTATTGGCATGCCCACTATGGTTGCTGATTATCTTGAGCATCGTCCGCTCATGATTCATTCAGAAAATGGTTTGTTAGGAATGGGTCCTTATCCATTTGAGCATGAAGTGGATGCGCAGATTATCAATGCTGGCAAAGAGACGGTAAGCATCAAAAAAGGTGGTTCAACTTTTGATTCAAGCTTTTCTTTTGGCATGATTCGTGGTGGACATATCGATGTAGCCGTTTTGGGAGCTATGCAAGTTTCGAAAAATGGTGACCTTGCCAACTGGCAAATTCCCGGTAAAAAGGTCACGGGTATGGGGGGAGCGATGGATTTGGCCTTGGGTGCTAAAAAATTAATCATTATGATGCAGCATTTTGATAAAAACCATCAACCTAAATTGGTAAAAGAGTGCAGTCTACCGCTCACAGCTCGAGGGTGTGTCGATGTAGTCGTGACTGACTATGGGGTTTTTAATATCAATAAAGAATCAGGGCAATTTGAAATTGTTCAGTTAGCCCCAGAAATTGATAAAAATAATAATTCGTTATTTGGCTGATGTATTAGTATAAAAATTATCTAAAAATAATTTAATTTATAAAATACATTGAATAGATGAGGTTTTAATATGGAACGCTGCTTTGGAGGTGAAACGGGAAGTTTATATGCAAATTATCATGACTATGAGTGGGGAGTGCCGGTCCACAATGATAATCGCCTTTTTGAAATGTTGACCCTTGAGGGAGCGCAGGCAGGTTTAAGCTGGGAAACAGTGCTCAAGAAACGAGAAGCTTATCAGGCGGCATTTTATAATTTTGATATAAAAAAAGTTGCCGCCATGAGTGATGCTCAGTTGCGAAAATTAATGCTCAATCAAAATCTCATTAGAAACCGCCTTAAAATTTTTAGCACCCGAAAGAATGCTTGCGTTGCTCTTGATATTCAAAAGGAGTTTGGTTCGTTTAATAATCATCTTTGGAGTTTTGTCAGCCATAAAACTACGGTGAATTACTGGAAAAGCAACGACGAGGTTCCAGTGCAAAGCGATGAAAGCAGCGCTTTGTCTAAGGATCTAAAAAAGCGCGGTATGAGCTTTGTAGGGCCCACTATTATCTATGCATTTATGCAGGCCATTGGCATGGTAAATGATCATCTTGCAGATTGCCCTTCAAAGAAAATTAAACTTATTTAGATAATTCATTCTGAGCTTAAGGCAAGGCTGTTACCAAAAAGTCCGCTTTAAAACTATTCAAATTTATGAACCATCCCATGAGTGAAGCTTATGCTATGCACCTATCTCATTTTATTTTTGACGATTATTGCGCATTCACAATTAAGTTTTGCGACTGATGGCTTTAAAATTGGGCTTTTCGATTTTGCCAAGGTTGGTCATCAAAGTGAAGGTGAGCCATATACGCTTGATAAGATAGTAGTCAATTCTATCGAGTCAGGATTAGAAGTTCGCAAAAAACTCCTGGAATTATATGTAGCGCGCAAAAATATGCACATTCATGCGCTTCATCTTTTGCCAGAGATAAATATTTATGCAGCAGCACAGGCTGGCATAGACAGGGCAGCAAGCTTAGAAGCGCTTGTTCCATTGGTTGGTTTTTTATTGCCAAGTCGTTGGTTTAATCTGCATGCTTCACGGCATTTGAAAAAAGCAGAAGAGCATAGTTTAGCAAGCATTATGGGAAATTCTGCTCAACATGTTCAGAATCTCTATTTAGATATCCAACGGCAGATTTGGCTGATCAGTGTTTTAGAATTTTACAGCCATGAACTCGATAGATTCATTAAATTTTTTCAAGATGAACGCGAGAGAGGATTAATACGCGTGAGTGAGGGAGATATTCAGGCACTAAAAAATATGCAAGGCCGATTTTTAAGTGACCGAGCATTTGTCGACGGTCTTTCAGCTTCAATACCAAAACTTGCAGCTGCTATGGGGTTTAGTCCTGAAATAGACTGGTCTGAGTTGCCGGTGGAGGCAATGCAAATTAAAACTCTGGGAGATGTTTATAAAAGACACTATTCAGAATTTTGGGAACTCGCCTATGAACGCTCTACAGAGCTTGCAACAGTTCGCGAACTTATTACTGCAGCACACAGTCAAAGACGAGCACTCTATTTAGATCCGCTCGATCCTGACTCAGGCAATAATCTTGGTCTTATGATGGCGCCACGGATCAAAAGTACCCGTACCAATGTGCTTCTTCTCATTAATAAATTAAAACAAACTGCCATCCAACTGGGTACTGCAATACAGGATGAGCTCAACAACTATAATGATGCGGTAGACTCTCTATCGGCTTTAAAAGAAAGCCTTGAATCATTACATGGAATGAAAAAAGAAATAGAAAAAAAATTAAATAACAGATATTCGCCAATTGATTTTAATAAAGTTATAAGACTTTTAGAATATTCAGAAATTACGGCAACAGACTATATAAAATATTATTTTTCACTTAAAGAAGCTGAAGCTAAGCTTAATCGGCTCACTTGGAACGGCGAAATTTATAAAATTGTAAATGATTACCGGGAAAATGAGATACCAAAAATGTTGAAAGAGATCAGGAAAGAGCAATCTTTGCGCCATAGGATAAAAAGAAAAGTGAAAAAAATTATTCCTTCTTGTCTAGAAGCAACACATGAAAATAGAGTATTAGATTTTAGTTCTGCTTGTATGCCTGAGCATGCATTAAGAAGTTGCCGTCAGCGAATTATGGAACAGCAACCTCTCTTTAACCACGCGGCCAAATAGTTTGCACTGATGTTGCACTTTTGGCGTTAATAAAGCTATTGCGATTAAATACACTGATAGGTTATTCGCCATTGTTCGATATCGTAGGTTCGAGTGGTGGCGTTCTCATGTTCATGTGTTGATGAGCGTGAATGCGCTTTGGCTTTTGATCTAATTTCGTCTCCGCCATAAAAACTGTAACCTTTTTGAGTTTTTGCCGTCGCATTTCCATGGGAGGCTGTGTCAGAATTTTGGCTGCGGTGAAAAGATGTTTCTTCACCAACTTTAACGTAACCTTCTTCGAGAATTTTTACTTTTCCGCTACCGCAATTGAATTCCATGGCAGCCATGGCCTTTGCTCTTACCTCTGGGTCGTAAATAGATTTGAAACCAGGGTTTACTGCAATGATGCCGCCCTTACCAGGCAGAAGCCTAATTGGTTTGATGGAAACGCAACCAACAGTAAAAAGTGTTGCTAAACTTAGAGCAATATAAGCGATATTCTTAGGCATTTTTAGCTCCAAAAACTAGTTTAAAATTAAAGATCGCAGCGGTTTTATCGTGAAAAAAGAAAAAATACCAGGCCCTAGGTTTTTTTATTTAAGTGAAAAATAACTCTTTTAAAATAGGGATGTATTGTGATTTTATGCTTGCTTATGTGTTGTTGTTTTTATGTTTATTTATTTGTTTGTTTTTTGTTTTCTTTAGTTCTTTTAAAATATTCACAGCAAAGTCAGTTGCTTAAATTTTGTACGATTGGACCTGCTGCTTATTGATAAAAAAGTTGTCATCGCTCTGCCACCAGCACTGAAAAATTTTATGCAGCCAAGAAGTTTAAAAATTTTAAGAATATACAGTGGAAGTTTATAAGCTGATTTTTCTTCGGAGACTTAAAGAGGCGTATCCCAAACTTATCTTAGAGCCTTTAAGTTCAATCTAAATCGATGGCGCAATTGTATCCTATGTTAGAACTTACTTAGTGTAGGGCCATTGCTCCTAACATTATCAACTTCTAAAGCATCGTATTTATGAGTTCTGGCGGCCGAGCGATGATAACTTTTTTATCAATAAGTAGCAAAGGGCGCTCTAATAATTTAGGGCAGTCATGCAAAATTTGAGCAACTGACTTTGCTGTGAATTTTTCAGTAGTGCAAAAATCTTCGAATTCTTTTTCCTTTTTTCTAATGAAAGTATCGGGGGCCAAACTTGAGTTGATAATAATCTGTTCCATCTCTTTTTTATCGATACCTACTTTAAGATATTCGATAATTTGTGGCTCAAGCTTTTTTTCCTGCAAAATCGCCAAAGCTTGTCGACTCTTTGAACAGCGAGGATTATGAAAAATTTTCAAATTTGAAGCCATAATTTCTCCTAAAAAATAGTGCGAGAATGCTTAGATGTATCTTGTTATTCAAAGTTGTTAAGAGCTGATCCTATGAGTTTAAAATGAGAACGATTAAATGAATTATACTTTTATTGATTGATGAAGTCGGGGATAAGAATGTTGCGCAATTTTTTGATGGTGGGCTTTTGTTTGCTTATGTTAGTTCTTGGTGGAGGATGCGCAAGCGCAACCATACTTAAGGCTGAAACTGGTGCTAAAATTTATGTCGATGGAAGATATGTGGGTGAGGAGTCAGCTTTTTATTCAGATAAAAAAGTTATCGGCTCTTTTACGGTAGTGGAAGTAAAAAAACCAGGATTTAAAGACAAAGTAGCCATTATAAATCGTTCAGGAGAAATCAATACACCGGCATTGGTTGGTGGTATTCTTTTGGCACCAACAGTGGTGGGGCTGTTGTTTTTTTTGTGGGTGATGGACTACAGGCCTTACTATGTATTTGATCTGGAACCAGAATCAAAGCTGGCTCGCAATAGTTTTATTGGAAATCACCCTGTAAATCATGAAGTGAAATAAAAGTTTCAGAGAATGTTCCATCGCCATTATTCACAAAAGCTTTTATTCGTTTTGAAAAAAGTGCTTCTTTTTGAAATTCAGGGGTACGTGAATCGCCGTAGACAAAATTGTTTGTGCCTATTTGGAAAGAAAGCTGTGGCAGAGGATTGGTTTGGAATTTATTGTCGCGAGCGCAGAGCATTTTTAAATTTTCTAAGGAGCAAAGTTCATTAGGCAATGAATAAAGCTGATTTTCATGAATAAGAAGTGTTTTAAGTTTTTTCAGCTTAATAATCTGAGGGGATAATTTATTTAGTTTGCATTCGCTGATCGCCAAAAATTCTAAATTCGATAATTCCCACACAAACGATGGAACATGATCAAAATAATTTTGACTCAGATGAAGCGTTTTTAAATTTTTGAGTTGGATAATTTCTTGAGGCAGGGCACTCAACTGATTGCCGGAAAGGGCCAACGTTTCAAGAAAATTAAGACAAGCTATTTCTTTGGGGAGCTGATGCAGTTGATTGCTGCAAAGGGAGAGCCACATAATATGATGATTCTCTGCCAATGGCTCAAGCAAGGGAATTAAAAGAGAGAGTAGTTCATGGCGTTGAGTGAAGAGTATGTTATCCGGAAAAATAATTTCAAGAAAGCACTGCTCGCTTCTTTGCCCACAAACGCGCTTTTGTTGAATTTTAACGAATTTCTTGAGCGACTTTGCTGTGGGTCGTAGGTCAATCTCATCTATGCACAAGGTAGGGTGATTCATTGAGTATAAAATTCTTACAGCCATAGCAAAATGTGCGTCGATAATATTCATGAAGGCATGTTGATTTTGCTGGTGAGATAATAAGCAGAACTCTTCGATCCATTCTTTGGCCTCACTCACAATCATTTGTGCGCCCACTAGATTTAGAGATGATTTTGTCTGAGGTGTATCAATTATTTCTTCAATTGTTGTTGATTCATCATCTGTGAAATCAAGAGCAAAATTGTAAGTTGAAAATATGCAAAATAGGACTAAAAGATTATATTTACGCATTAAGAGCTTCCCTGAAATTTTGAGCTTTAAATTGCTGTGAAGTTTTATACGTAATTAAATTTTTGAAACAAGTAGTTTTGTTGTGCTCAAGATGATAAATGAAGCACCAAGGCGAGTACGTTTAGGTAGCCAATTACCTTGATGTAAAGAGATGTCTGAGCAGATTAACGGCGGTGTATCAGATTATTTATCTTGATCCTTTCTGTAGTATCGGCACGTAGGATCTTTTTTTCACTTTTGATATTTCTACTGAAATGAAGTCCGCACGCATTGCAGAGAGATTTTTTGCCATCTGGCCCCCTTCGCCACTGTGGAGTGAAACCATTGCCACAATGGAGAAATAGTTTAGGCTGATTTGGATCAGTATAGGACTGTCGTGAATAATGCTCTAATCTTTCTTCATAAAAAGCAGATAAAGAATGAGCTAGAAAAAAAGCACAGCTAAAAACAAAAAATAATTTATAAAGTTTCATGAAAAATCCTCTTAAAATTTATTAAGAAAGAGTTTTTCATATTTATGAAAAAATACAATATGAATAAAAATTAAAAAAAGTATATTAAAATACCAAGTGCTATTTAAACAGTTATCGCTTAATTTTTTTGGCTAAGATTTTATGCATGAGTTTTAAATTTTGATGAGCTCCAGCCACTTTACCTAATTCAAGTGTTGTTTTGTGAGGAGAAGCCCTTAATAAAACGCTAAACTTTGCTCATGAAGTAATAGAGCATTTAGAAAGCAAAGAGCACAAATTGATCTTTCGCTTGTTTTTATTTCAAACCCAGCTTCGTTTAATTTTTAATAAGGGCAATCCTTTTGATTTAGATCGGTAAAACACACCAGCAATAACAAGGTGGGAAATATTTATTTCCAAAAAACATTTAGATAGCAAAAAATTTTGGTGAAGGAGATTAAAAAAGCAGGAAAGATATAAACTGGGATAAATAGCTTTATTGATGTGCAGTTGTGGGGACTTGTTTCCATATTTGGCAGTGATAGGGCCCTGCAAAAAAGTAGAGCAGCACTTCAATTGTGGAAATTAATTGTATAAGGGGAAAACTCCATTAAATGCTTATGCTAAAAAAATTTCACTTGGGTGACTGATTTATGATCCACAAAATACATTGCCAAGAACCATGGTTTTCACTGATACGTGAAGGTAAAAAGCCGGTTGAAGGGCGTAAAGCGAGCTCTGCTTATTTAAAAATAAAACCTGGTGATAACATTGAGTTTTTTTGCGGCGGTGAAATGTTTCAGGCTCAGGTTGTTGGGGTTAATCGCTATGAATCTCTTGAAAAATACTTAGAAACTGAGACCCTGGAGCGCGCCTTGCCAGGCGTTTCTACAATCGATGAAGGAGTAAGAATCTATTTGCAATGGAGCACGAAAGAGCAAATATTAAAGCACGGATTTCTAGGAATTCAGGTGAGGGTAAAATGAAAATTGAATCCTTTATGGATTTGTAATGCCGGAAAAAGTTCAAAGGTTATCAAAACTAAAAAACGCAGCTAATGTGCCTGTAGTTAATAAAAAAAATTTGTGGGAAAAATTTGGCGGGGTGGACGGGACTCGAACCCGCGGCCTCCGGCGTGACAGGCCGGCGTTATAACCAACTTAACTACCACCCCAGGCAGATAAACAGTTACAGCGATAGTTAGTAAACGATTTTTACAAAGGGCGCAAGTGCAAAAATAAGGAATTTTTTAAAATTTTTGATTTTTTATAGTGATACGTTCAAAGACCAAGAAAAATATCTTTCCTGATGGTGCATAATACACAGTGCCTAGCATAAATTTATGAACCGCTTCGCTTGCTCTTTTGGCCTAGATTTCTTCTATCACTCGCTCAAATAGATCAACTATTCTCGATCGCGCTGAAAAAAAATCTAGAGCAAAATCTCTGCGCGAATCAATTTGGAAATTTGCTAAGCGCCGTAAAGAGCGAAATGGAGCCTCGCTAGATGAGTGCATTGGCCAATGTGCCAACATATGTTAGGTAGTGATCCTCTAAATAATAGATATGGTGATAAAGCACATGGCTTATACTTCGGCTCTAAGCATTGAACAGCAACAAGCGGCGCTCATGATAGATGCGCCTATTTGTATTTTGGCAGGTGCTGGGAGCGGAAAGACCAGAGTTATCACCCATCGTATTGCTCATTTGGTAAAGGATGTGGGTGTCGATCCACGCTCAATTATGGGCCTTACTTTTACCAATAAAGCTGCACGGGAAATGCGCGAGCGGGTGGAACGTTTGTTGCCTTATCAGGGAAACGAAATTCTTTTGGGAACTTTTCACGGTATAGCTGCGCGTTTTCTTCGCTATTATGGAGATTTTGTTGGGGTACAGAATGACTTTCTGATTTATGACGAAGACGATGTAACTCGCTTGATCAAGAAAATTCTTAAAGAACGCTATGAGCTCACAAAAGATGAAGTAAATGCCGAAGTGAAAAAAGTTATGCGTTTTCGCGACTCAGATCAAATAGAACGAGAAAAAACTGCGACAAGCGAAAGGGCAGAACAAATTTTGCAGCTGTATCGTGAGCGCCTAAAAAAAATTGGTGCATTGGATTTTTCTTCGCTCTTATACAAATTTTATGAACTCATTAGTCACGAAGAAGGATTAAAAAAAGTAAGCAGCAGAGTGCGCCATCTGCTGGTAGATGAGTATCAAGATACTAATGCTCTGCAGTCAAATATTGTGCACACTCTGGCAAAGCACTGTGACAGTGTTGCCATTGTTGGTGATGATGATCAATCCATCTATGGCTGGCGTGGTGCATCTGCTCATTTTATGCAGAAATTTTTGACAGATTTTCCTAATGCGAAACTCTACAGACTTGAAGATAATTATCGATCGACCAAACCAATCCTCGATGCAGCAAATGCTTTGATTGCTCATAACAAAGAGCGCTTAGGGAAAACTTTGCGCTCCATCAGCGGCGATGGACCACTCTTGCGATTAAGTAAGCATTATCGCGATAATCAAGAGGCGACATCGGTAATCGAGCAATCGATGCAACTTTTTGAACGCTATGGATCAAAGTTTGAGATCGCTGTGCTGATGCGTACTAATGCTCAATCTCGAGCTTTGGAAGAGGCTCTGCACAAAGCACGTTTGCCTTACCGAATGATCGGGGGTATGCGCTTTTATGATAGAAAAGAGATTAAAGATATTTTGGCTGCCCTGCGATCGGTTATTTACAATAATAGTGATGTGGATCTCTTGCGTGTCTTAGATTCCTTGCCCTTAGGTATTGGAAAAAAGACTCAAGATGCGCTGTCATATTATGCGGGTAACCATGGTCTGAGTTTTTTCGATGTGATGCTTGATGAAAGACAGTGTGAGCAGGCCCTAGGTTCATCTCGCGCGAGGAAAAAAATCTCTGAGTTTGTAAATTCTCTTCAAGAAATGCGCAGGGAGATGGTGCAAACATTGCCAGATGGTGAAGTAAAAATTTTAAGGGCTGATGAAGCGCTGATCTATGTTATCGATCGTTTTGGTATTGCCGCTAAACTCGAACAAAAAAACGATGATGAATCTGAATCTCGCCTAGAAAATATCGAGCAACTTGTGCAGGCTGCGGTTTCTTTTGTTGAAGAAGCTGAGAGTTTGGGTATGCCTTCAGATGCACAGGCATTTTTGGAGAATGTAGCGCTTATTTCTAAAGATGAATCTGTGGCAGAAAATCAAAGTGCAAATATTGGAACCATTACGCTGATGACTTTACATGCTGCCAAAGGCCTCGAGTTTGACGGAGTCTTTTTGGTCGGTCTCGAAGAAGGAGTTCTTCCTCATAGTCGATCTCTTTATGGAACCGACGAGGCTGCACGAAATTTGGCTTTGGAAGAGGAGCGCAGGCTTTTGTATGTGGGCATGACCCGAGCTAAAAAACGTTTGTTTATTAGCTATTGTCAAGAGCGTTTTCTCCACGGGAAAACCAGCATTTCCGCTCCATCAAGATTTTTAAAAGAGATTCCAAAAAGTTGTTTTGAAGGCAGTGACCATTATTTGCTTGAGCGTTTGAAGGGTGAAAATTTCGAGCGAGCAATAGTTTCTGAAAAATCCTGGACATCAAACTCTAAAGAATTTTTTTCCAAGCCTCGCAAAGAAATTGATAAGGGCGATAGTTCTTATCAGATCGAGTATGAAGATGAGTACTTTCAATCCTCACTTTCGCTAAAGGCTGGAGCCCGTGTAAATCATGCTACCTATGGCCATGGAAAAATTTTAGCAATTAATGGTGTAGGAAAAATGATGAGAGGTCATGTCAAATTCGATAATGATGGTTTAGTAAGGACTATAATGGTGAGTCATTTGCGCGCTTTGTAGTAGAACTAATTAAGTACCCATAAATTCAATCAAAAATAAAAATATATTTAGTGTTGCATTAATTTTTAGCAGGCAAGCTATCGTGTATGGCGCATTCCTTTTTTTTAGGGATTATCATGAAAAACTTGCTTGTCCTGTGTATGTTTTTGTTCACCTCTCAACATGCTTTGGCGGATGATGCTAGCGTTCAGTATAGCCCCTTAGTAAATGAAATGTCTAAGCTTTCTTATCCGAAGGCCGATACCCTGCTCAAGCAATTGATAGCACAATATCATCTCAATCAAGTTGCCCATGAAGCAAACCCTTCCATAGCAACTGCCATGCCAGAGATGAAGTTTGTCAAAATGCAGGATGGAAAAGTTTTGGTAGATATATCTATCATTGGAAACAGCAAAGAAGTTTTTGAGTCACTCGTATCTTTAGGTCTTGAACGCGCATCTCATTACAAAAATATGGTTTCCGGATATATAGCCATGGATAAGGTTGAGGCCTTGATGAACCATCCAGGCGTTAAATTTGTCCATGTATCACTGATGAAGCTCAGCGCAGGAGATGTGGATACCCAAGGTGATGCTGTCATGAATACTGATGCTGCACGTAGCACTTTCCAAGTGAATGGAGCTTTGGTTCGCGTGGGCACTCTTTCCGATTCTTATAATAGTTTGGGAACAGCTCAAGCTGATGTTTTGAGTGGAGACCTTCCATCAGATCCAGAAATACTAAAGGATTTAGCGCTTGGTTTAGGAACAGATGAAGGCAGAGCGATGATGCAGATAATTCATGATGTTGCACCCGGAGCTAGCCTTTTATTTCGTTCTGGCGGGGAAGGACAGGCTGATTTGGCGCAAGGAATCATAGATCTGGCCAATGCTAATGCTCAAGTAATTGTAGATGACATCAGCTATTTTGATTTGCCTTTTTTTCAAGACGGAATTACCGCTCAAGCTGCAACTCAAGTTGTTAAGCAAGGTATTCACTATTTTAGCGCTGCTGGAAATTTGAACGAGCATAGCTATCAAGCCCCATTCGTCGATTCGATGATAAGCGCTCCAGTTGTAGGCGGAACTATGCATAATTTTGGTGGAGGCGATACTTATCAGTCTTTTACCATTGATAATACACCAGGTGATAATGTCATAACGATTGTTTTCCAGTGGAACCAGCCTTTCAAGACGGTATGTGGTGAGGCATGTCCTGGTCCTACCAGCAATCTCGATATTTATTTAAGAGATCAGGCTACCACCACAATTATTGCGGCATCTCAGATCGACAATGTAACTGCTGGGGTTCCTATTGAAGCAGTACAATATGTAAATAATGGTATAGCTCCTCAGGTGATTGAGCTTTTTATTGTACATCGCTCAGGTCCGATACCGAGCCTGATGAAGTACATAGTCCCTATAGGTCCTGGGCCAGATGAATATGCAACCTATAGCTCAACCTCATTTGGTCACGCTAATGCAGAACGAGTTATAGCTGTTGCTTCAACTGCTTTTTTTAACACCCCTGCTTTTGGAGTTGATCCAGCGGTAGTCAACAGTAGCAGTTCTTTGGGGGGAACACCTATATTTTTTAACAGCATCGATAACAGTGCTTATAGCGCACCTATCTTGAGAAGAACTCCTGATGTTACAGGCCCCGATGGTGGAAATAACACTTTTTTTGGCTTCGATTCAGTAAATGATCCAGATCTCTTTCCTAACTTTTTTGGAACATCTGCCGCAGCACCTCATGTTGCTGGGCTTGCAGCTTTGATTATCCAGAATTCAGTTTCACAACTTTCCACTTCCCAAATGGAATTGATTCTTGAAACCACAGCATTAGATATCGCTGATGCAGGCTATGATTATAAATCAGGTTTTGGCTTGGTACAGGCTGACGGACCATTTGGGGCAGTATGCGGCGATATTGATGGTGATAGTTTTTGTATCGATGCTGATGAGTGTCCTAGTGATCCAGACAAAACTGAGGAAGGCTTGTGTGGATGTGGAGTTACTGAAGGTACATGCGATGAAGAGCCTGTAGAGACGATTATAGTTGAAGAAGATAATTTGGTTCCATTCCCTGTGCCAGTTTCACCTGTATTACCTGTGCCGCCTGCTTTTGCGCCTCCAATAACTCCAATATCCACTGTATCAGTAGATCCTACTGCTGAACGCTCTGAAAAAGCACCTAAACTTCTTGATATAAGCTTAAGTTATCCAGATGCAGATGAGTATAGTGAAAATATTGACGCAGAGATTTTTGATGACGGTTATGATGAGTCTGAGGCTTCGTCCTGTTCAAGTGTTAATTCAAAAGATACAACTTTGTGGTTTTTTGTAGTTATAACACTGCTGTGTTATTTTAGGAGAAAAACCACTTTGGTAAGCTAGTCTGGAAAATTAAATACTGTTTAAATGGCGTCATTGTTTGGCGCCATTTGCTTTATTGTGTTTGTTGTTTTGATTTGTATTTTTTATGGTATTAAAAAAGATGACTTGGTGTTGAGATTAATATTACTATAATTCTTGCTTGACTTTTTGTGTGTATTGACACGTTTATTGAGTGGGAAAACGAATGAACTGTAAAATCTCAAAGTATAAGTTTATTTTTATAGTTTTCATTGTGTTATTAGGGAAGGGTAGTAGTGTGTTTGCTCAGGTATGCCCTACAAGTCCTGATACGGATTTAGACGGAGTTGGCGATGCTTGTGACAATTGCTTGACTATACCAAACTTTGATCAAACAGATGTTGATTATGATGGCGTAGGGGATGCATGTGACCCTTGTGTGGATCAAGATCTTGATGGTTTTGCGGATCAGTCATCGGCTAATCAGGTATGTGCTAATGATAATTGTCCTTTTCTAAATAACCCAGCACAGACCAATGCAGATGGAGATGCTTTTGGTGATGCTTGTGATGCTTGTCCCAATGATGCAAGCAACACCTGCGCCACCGATACTGATCAAGATGGTGTGCTCAACGTAGTCGATAACTGTATTGCTAAGCCTAATCTTGCACAGACCGATGCAGATGGCGATGGTATGGGTGATGCTTGCGATCCTTGCCCGAATGATGCCACTAACACTTGCGCTACTGATACCGATCAAGACGGTGTGCTCAACGTAGCAGATAACTGTATTGCGGTTCCTAATGCTCTTCAAACCAATATTGACGGTGATATCTTTGGAGATGCTTGTGACCCTTGTCCTAATGATGCCACCAATACTTGTGCGACTGATACCGATCAGGATGGTGTTCTTAATGTGGTTGATAACTGTATAGCCAAAGCCAATGTGGCTCAGACTGATAGTGATTTGGACGGGATGGGCGACGCTTGCGATCCATGTCCTAACGATGCAACCAATACGTGCGCTACCGATACTGATCAAGATGGAATATTGAACGTGGTTGATAACTGTATTGCGGTTCCTAATGCCCTTCAAACCAATATTGACGGCGATATCTTTGGAGATGCTTGTGACCCTTGTCCCAACGACGCGACCAACACCTGTGCTACTGATACCGATCAAGATACAGTACCAAACGTAATTGATAACTGTATTGCTAAGCCCAACCTCGCACAGACCGATGCAGATGGAGATGGTATGGGCGATGCATGCGATCCATGCCCCAATGATGCGACTAATACTTGTGCTACCGATACCGATCAGGATGGTATTTTAAATGTGGCAGATAACTGTATAGCCGTATCTAACGCTTCCCAAACTAATATTGATGGCGATATTTTTGGAGATGCGTGTGATCCATGTCCCAATGATGCGACTAATACTTGTGCCACCGATACCGATCAAGATGGTGTGCTTAATACAGTTGATAATTGTATTGCCAAGGCAAATCTTGCTCAAACTGATACTGATCTTGATGGTATGGGAGATGTCTGCGACCCATGTCCTAATGATGCGACCAATACCTGCGCCACTGATACCGATCAAGATGGCATTCTCAATGTGGCAGATAACTGTATAGCGGTTGCAAATCCTCTACAGACCAACACCGACGGCGATATTTTTGGTGATACCTGCGATCCGTGTCCTAACGATGCGACCAATACCTGTGCTACCGACACCGATCAAGATACAGTACCAAACGTGCTTGATAACTGTATCGCTAAGCCCAACCTTGCACAGACCGATGCCGATGGTGATGGCATGGGAGATGTCTGTGATCCGTGCCCCAATGATGCGAGCAACACCTGTGCCACTGATACCGATCAGGATGGCATTCTCAATGTGGTTGATAACTGTATAGCAGTAGCCAATCCTCTGCAGACTAATGCTGATGGTGATATTTTTGGTGACGCGTGCGATCCATGTCCTAATGACGCAACCAACACCTGTGCTACCGATACCGATCAAGATGGTGTGCTTAACGTAGCAGATAATTGTATCGCCAAGGCTAATCTAGCCCAGACCGATAGTGATTTGGATGGCATGGGAGATGTCTGTGACCCATGTCCTAACGATGCGACCAATACCTGTGCCACTGATACCGATCAAGATGGCATTCTCAATGTGGTTGATAACTGTATAGCAGTAGCCAATCCTTTGCAGACCAACACCGACGGCGATATTTTCGGTGATACCTGCGATCCGTGTCCCAACGATGCGACCAATACCTGTGCTACTGATACCGATCAAGATACAGTACCAAACGTGCTTGATAACTGTATTGCTAAACCAAACCTCGCCCAGACCGATGCCGATGGTGATGGCATGGGTGATGCCTGTGACCCTTGCCCTAATGATATAACCAATACCTGTGCGACCGATACGGATCAAGACGGCATTCTCAATGTAGTAGATAACTGTATTGCAGTGGCTAACCCATCTCAAACTAATGCTGATGGCGATATCTTTGGTGACGCGTGCGATCCATGTCCTAATGACGCAACCAACACCTGTGCTACCGATACCGATCAAGATGGTGTGCTTAACGTAGCAGATAACTGTATCGCCAAGGCTAATCTAGCCCAGACCGATAGTGATTTGGACGGCATGGGAGATGTCTGTGACCCATGTCCTAACGATGCGACCAATACCTGTGCCACTGATACTGATCAAGATGGCATTCTCAATGTGGTTGATAACTGTATAGCAGTAGCCAATCCTTTGCAGACCAACACCGACGGCGATATTTTCGGTGATACCTGCGATCCGTGTCCCAACGATGCGACCAATACCTGTGCTACTGATACCGATCAAGATACAGTACCAAACGTGCTTGATAACTGTATTGCTAAACCAAACCTCGCCCAGACCGATGCCGATGGTGATGGCATGGGTGATGCCTGTGACCCTTGCCCTAATGATATAACCAATACCTGTGCGACCGATACGGATCAAGACGGCATTCTCAATGTAGTAGATAACTGTATTGCAGTGGCTAACCCATCTCAAACTAATGCTGATGGCGATATCTTTGGTGATGCCTGTGATCCATGTCCAAACGATGCGACCAACACTTGTGCGACCGATACTGACCAAGATGGTGTTCTCAACGTTGTAGATAATTGTATAGCAAAACCAAACCTTGCACAAAGCGATACAGATTTAGATGGTATGGGCGATGCCTGTGATCCGTGTCCAAACGATGCGACCAATACCTGTGCGACTGATACTGATCAAGATGGTGTGCTTAACGTGGCAGATAACTGCATAGCGCTTGCAAACGCGCCCCAAACCAATGCTGATGGTGATATCTTTGGAGATGCCTGCGACCCGTGTCCTAATGATGCCACCAACACCTGTGCGACTGATACCGATCAGGATACCATACCAAACGTGATCGATAACTGTATCGCTAAATCAAATCTTGCGCAGACCGATGCCGATGGCGATGGAATGGGAGATGCGTGTGATCCTTGCCCTAACGATATAACCAATACCTGTGCAACCGATACGGATCAGGACGGCATTCTCAATGTAGTTGATAACTGTATTGCTGTGGCTAACCCATCTCAAACTAATGCCGATGGCGATCTTTTTGGTGATGTCTGCGACCCTTGCCCTAACGATGTGACCAATACCTGTGCGACCGATACTGACCAAGATGGTGTTCTCAACGTTGTAGATAATTGTATAGCAAAACCAAACCTTGCACAGACGGACAGCGACTTAGATGGAATGGGAGATGCGTGTGATCCGTGTCCTAATGATGCCACCAACACATGCGCTACTGACACTGATCAGGATGGTATTCTCAATGTGGTTGATAATTGTATCGCCGTAGCGAATGCTCCGCAGACCAATGCCGATGGTGATATCTTTGGTGATGCGTGTGATCCTTGCCCTGATGATGCGACAAATACCTGTGCTACTGATACCGATCAGGATACCATACCAAACGTGATCGATAACTGTATCGCTAAATCAAATCTGGCACAGACCGATCTTGATGCTGATGGTATGGGTGATGCGTGCGATCCTTGCCCTAACGATTCCACTAATACTTGTGCAACCGATACCGATCAGGATGGTATACTCAACGTGGCTGATAACTGCATAGCTGTGATTAATCCTTTACAAGACGATGTTGATAGCGATGGTATAGGAGATGCGTGTGATCCATGTCCCAACGATGTTACCAACACTTGTGCGACCGATACCGATCAAGATGGTGTGCTTAACGTGGCTGATAACTGTATCGCTAAAGCAAACCTGAATCAGGCAGATGCTGATGCGGATGGTATGGGTGATGTTTGTGACCCATGTCCTAATGATGCGACCAATACCTGTGCTACTGATACCGATCAGGATGGAATACCGAACGTCGCTGATAACTGTATTGCCATCGTGAATCCAGCTCAAACAGATGTTGATGGTGATGGTATGGGCGATGCGTGCGATGCTTGCCCTAATGATGCGACGAATACTTGTGCTACTGATACCGATCAAGATGGTATTCTCAATGTGGTCGATAACTGTATCGCTAAGCCAAACCTAAATCAGGCTGATGAAGATAATGATGGTATGGGTGACGTGTGCGATCAATGTCTGAATGATCCATTGAATAGATGCAGTGTTGACGCCGATGAAGATGGCATTTTGAATGCAGATGATAACTGTCCATTTTTGCCTAATCCCTTGCAGCAGGATAGCGACCAAGATGGAGTAGGAGATGGATGTGATGGATACAATGAAGATGCCGATGGTGATGGTATACCCAACGATCAAGATAATTGCCCTTTGATAACAAACGCTGATCAGGCAGATACAGATAATGATGGTCAAGGTGATGTATGTGATCCATGTACTGACACAGATAGCGATGGATTTGCTGATCCAGGATTTCCGACTGGTGATTGTGCCGTGCCCAATGTAAGCGACCAATGTCCTGGTTTTGATGACCATATTGATATCGATGCAGATGGGCTTCCAGATAAGGTTGGTTGTGATCCTTGCGTAGATCCTGACGAAGATGGTGTATGTGATCCAAATGATAATTGTCGATGGACTTACAACCCTGGTCAGGTTGATCAAAATGCGAATTTGATTGGTGATGCCTGTGAAAGTGACTTTGACAACGATGGTGTGATTAATCCATTTGATAACTGTCCGCGTATACCAAATTCAGATCAAACAGACACAGATATGGATGGCATGGGAGACGTATGTGATGCTTGCACGGATACGGATAATGATGGTGCAGGAGATCCATCGGTATTTCCTGTTGGTATGCCTCGTAAATGTGTTGAAGATAATTGTCCAACTATTTTTAATCCATCCCAAGCTGATAGCGATGGTGATGGGCTAGGTAATGTGTGTGATGATTGTCCTCAAGATGCTGGTAATGATTCAGATGAAGATGGCGTGTGTTCACCTGCTGATAATTGTCCCAATGTCTATAACCCTGATCAAGCTGATTTAGATAATGATGGCATAGGAGATCTCTGTGACAATTGTCCTGACGATGCACAAAATGATGTCGACGGAGATGGAATCTGTGGCAATCTAGATAACTGTCCTTTTGATCGTAATCCAAGCCAAGCCGATGAAGATAATAATGGTGTAGGTGATGCTTGCGATGAGGAAAGAGATTTTGTTGTTGTACCTCCACCACCTGTACTTCCACCGCCACCAGGATTTCCTCCAGTAGGACCAGGGCCAGTAGCTGGAGGACCGGCACCAGGCGGCGTAATTGATGCCATCGATAAAGCTCCAAGCGCTGAAATTAAAGTGACTTATGATAGCGATGGTGATGGTATCGAGGACGGTCGAGATAATTGCCCTCGTGTACCTAACCCAAGTCAAGCCGATGACGATCAAAATGGTATAGGTAATGCATGTGACAATTATGATGATTACGTTGATGCCGAAGAGGGTTCGCTTTACTCTGAAACAGAATCAGGTGGAGGTTGCTCACAGATTGATGGCTCAGCTAATGCTTATTTCTTTCTTTTAATACTTTCTATATTTGCTTGTGTTCGAAGGAAAAAAATAATTAAGTAGTAAATAGTATAAAGTGATTTTTTAAGCGGCTCTAATGCCGCTTTTTTTTGTGGATTTATTTTATGTAAAAGTTTGGTTTTGTTGTCGGTTATAGTGTTATATTTTTTTTGTTATGTGTTGAATGGGGAATTGCGTGTTTAATATGGAATCATTTAAAAGATATTTTATATGGTCTGTTTTAATCGTCAGTTGTAATACTTATGGAGCATTATTTAATCCAGTTACTGTTGCTGACTTAGTTACAGCAGTCAACACAGCAAATGCAAATGGAGAAAATGATACAATCGATTTGGGCGGCGGAAATTTTACTTTTAGTACAGCTAATGGCTCACTTCTTGCAGGTAGTGATACTGCGCTGCCGACTATTTCAGAGGCTGGTTTTAGTCTTACTATTCAAAATGGAACTATTGCGCGAAGTGTGGCGGCCGTTGATCCTTTTAGACTTATCGGAGTTACAGCCACCGGTACACTTAATCTTAGTGGTGTAACATTGAGGGATGGAGTTGTTAGTCAGGATGCGCTTGCCATATTAGCATATGAACCCTTTGGGGGAGCTATTTATAATTACGGCTCTATTCCTTCAATCGATAACTGTACATTCGATAACAATTTTGTTCTGGGTAATGATGATGTAGTGCAAGTGCTTAATGCTGGTACAAAGAATGCTGACGGTGGTGCGATTTATAACGCAAGCACAGCTACTATTGGTACCATCAGCAATAGTGTTTTTACTAACAACTCTGTCCTTGGTGGAATTGCAGCCTTTGGCCTAAACGGAATTAACCCTGGTAGAGGAGGGGCCATCAGTTCTCTTGGCACGATTGCGGCTATATCAAATACTCAGTTTACCTCCAATACCGCCACTGGTGGCCCCGGAGTAGCAGTGGTGGCTGCAGGAGGAAGAGGGGGGGATGGTCATGGAGGCGCAATATATACAACTTTTGGGGCATCAATTGGCTCTATTTCAGGTTGTAGTTTTAGCGGAAATACAGCGACCGGCGGTAATGCTGCTGCTTTGTTGTTAGATAGTCGACCTGCTGGAAGCGGAAGGGGAGGAGCAATTTATATTGACGATGCTTCTGTTACCGATATAACCGATACTGATTTCTTAAATAATACAGCATCAGGTGGTGATGCAGCCCTTAATCTCCTGGCTACGCCCGGGCCAGCTTATGGTGGTGCGGTTTACCTTTCGGGGGGCGCAAACATTGGCTCTATACTGCGTGATACTTTTACTGGGAATCAGGCCCAAGGAAAGGCCGCTTTAGTTGCCGCTTTATCTTCTGCGGATGCCGGAGGAGGAGCTCTTTATCTTGATGCCTCGAGCATAGGAAATATTTCATATTCATCTTTGACTAATAACAGTGCCGCTGGTGGAGATAGTTTATTGTTGGCTGCTGGAGATGGTATAGGTAGTGGCGGCGGTATTCATATGCAGGCAAATGGGGCCAATCCATCATTGATAACCATTATTGAAAATTCAACACTAGAATCCAATAGCGCAACAAGCGGGAGCGGAGTTCTTGCCGATGGTTCCGGATTTGGTGGTGGTATTTATATTGATAGTAACAATCCTACTGCATCAACAATATCAACTATCGTCAACTCAACTCTTTCGGGAAATAGTGCCAAGAATTTCGGTGGTGGAATATATCTTGATGATGTGAGCGTTATAGCCGATTTAAGTTCTACAACGATCACGCTTAATTCCGCAGGTGAGACTTTGGGAGGCGGCGGTATTTATATTAATACGCTGGCTAGTATCACTAACTTTGAAAGTACCATTGTTGCAGCTAATACCGATGCTGGTACAGCAGATAGTCAAGACGTTCACAGCTTAGGTACGATAGGAGCTTCTTCATTTAATCTCATTGGGGTCGATACAACTCACACAATTGTAAACGGAGTTAATAATAATCAGGTAGGAACAGCTGGGGCTCCATTAAGTCCAGGGCTTGGTCCAATACAAAATAATGGTGGTATCACTCGAACGCACGACTTGCTTCTTGGCAGTTTGGCCATAAATACAGGATCTGATCCAGGCACTGCTTTTGATCAACGTGGTGCCGGATTTCCTCGAGTTCAAGGGGCTCAAACAGATGTTGGAGCGCTTGAAACACTTGCATGTGCAGCCGATACTGACGGAGATGGTATCTGTGATGTTGATGATAACTGTCCTCTCATAGCGAACCCCGCTCAGACCGATACTGATGGTGATGGAGTGGGGGATGTCTGTGATGTCTGTCCTGCTATAGCAGATCCTCTGCAAACTGATACCGATGGAGATGGCGTTGGCGATGCCTGCGATGTTTGCCCTCTCGTAGCAGATCCTCTGCAACTTGATACCGATGGAGATGGAGTTGGCGATGCCTGCGATATTTGTCCAACAGTGGCGGATCCTTTGCAAACAGATACTGATGGAGATGGAGTTGGCGATGCCTGCGATGTTTGCCCTCTTGTAGCAGATCCTCTGCAACTTGATACCGATGGAGATGGAGTTGGCGATGCCTGCGATATTTGTCCAACAGTGGCGGATCCTTTGCAAACAGATACCGACGGAGATGGCGTTGGTGATGCTTGTGATGTTTGCCCTCTAGTGCCAGATCCCCTGCAAACAGATACCGATGGAGATGGAGTTGGCGATGCCTGCGATAATTGCATAGTTGTGGCTAATCCAGGGCAGATAGATGCTGACGGAGATTATATCGGAGATGTTTGCGATAATTGCCCTGCTGTAGCTAATTACGATCAAACAGATGTAGATTTTGACGGTGTTGGAATTGTCTGTGATCCCTGCGTGGATCAGGATGGGGATGGCGCAGCCGATCAAGTTTCACCTAATCAAATATGCGCTAATGATAATTGCCCCTTGGTGTCTAATCCTGCTCAAACCGACACCGACTTAGACGGAATAGGTGATCTATGTGATCCGTGCTACAACGATGCTACCAATACTTGTGGCGAAGACAGCGATATGGATGGAGTGCCAAATACTTCCGATAACTGTATCGCTAAGCCTAATCTAGCCCAGACTGACAGCGATTTAGATGGCATGGGCGATGCGTGCGATCCCTGTCCTAACGATGCCACCAATATCTGCGCTGATGATACTGACCAAGACGGTATCTTAAACGTAGCCGACAACTGTATAGCAGTGCCTAATGCTCCACAGACCAATGCCGATGGCGATATTTTTGGTGATGCGTGCGATCCGTGCCCAAATGATGCCACCAATACCTGTGCCACAGATGCTGACCAGGATGGAATTTTGAATGTGGCAGATAACTGCATTGCCAAGCCCAACCTCAATCAGACTGATGCAGACGGTGATGGCATGGGTGATGTGTGCGACCCATGTCCTAACGATGCTAGCAATACGTGCGCCACAGATACGGATCAAGATGGTATTTTGAATGTGGCAGATAACTGCATTGCAGTGGCTAATCCATCTCAAACTAATGCCGATGGCGATATTTTTGGTGATGCGTGCGATCCGTGCCCGAATGATGCCACTAACACTTGCGCGACCGATAGCGATGGCGATACGGTGCCAAACGTTATTGATAACTGTATTGCTAAATCAAATCTAGCCCAGACTGACAGCGATTTAGATGGCATGGGTGATGTGTGCGATCCCTGTCCTAACGATGCCACCAATACCTGCGCTGATGATACTGACCAAGACGGTATCTTAAACGTAGCCGACAACTGTATAGCAGTGCCTAATGCTCCACAGACCAATGCCGATGGCGATATTTTTGGTGATGCGTGCGATCCGTGCCCAAATGATGCCACCAACACCTGTGCCACAGATGCTGACCAGGATGGAATTGTGAATAGTGTAGATAACTGCATTGCCAAGCCCAACCTCAATCAGACTGATGCAGACGGTGATGGCATGGGTGATGTATGCGATCCCTGTCCTAACGATGCTAGCAATACCTGCGCCACAGATACGGATCAAGATGGTATTTTGAATGTGGCAGATAACTGCATTGCAGTGGCTAATCCATCTCAAACTAATGCCGATGGCGATATTTTTGGTGATGCGTGCGATCCGTGCCCGAATGATGCCACTAACACTTGCGCGACCGATAGCGATGGCGATACGGTGCCAAACGTTATTGATAACTGTATTGCTAAATCAAATCTAGCCCAGACTGACAGCGATTTAGATGGCATGGGCGATGTGTGCGATCCCTGTCCTGATGATGCCACCAATACCTGCGCTGATGATACTGACCAAGACGGTATCTTAAACGTAGCCGACAACTGTATAGCAGTGCCTAATGCTCCACAGACCAATGCCGATGGCGATATTTTTGGTGATGCGTGCGATCCGTGCCCAAATGATGCCACCAATACCTGTGCCACAGATGCTGACCAGGATGGAATTTTGAATGTGGCAGATAACTGCATTGCCAAGCCCAACCTCAATCAGACTGATGCAGACGGTGATGGCATGGGTGATGTGTGCGACCCATGTCCTAACGATGCTAGCAATACGTGCGCCACAGATACGGATCAAGATGGTATTTTGAATGTGGCAGATAACTGCATTGCAGTGGCTAATCCATCTCAAACTAATGCCGATGGCGATATTTTTGGTGATGCGTGCGATCCGTGCCCGAATGATGCCACCAATACCTGCGCGACCGATAGCGATGGCGATACGGTGCCAAACGTTATTGATAACTGTATTGCTAAATCAAATCTAGCCCAAACTGACAGCGATTTAGATGGCATGGGTGATGTGTGCGATCCCTGTCCTAACGATGCCACCAATACCTGCGCTGATGATACTGACCAAGACGGTATCTTAAACGTAGCCGACAACTGTATAGCAGTGCCTAATGCTCCACAGACCAATGCCGATGGCGATATTTTTGGTGATGCGTGCGATCCGTGCCCAAATGATGCCACCAACACCTGTGCCACAGATGCTGACCAGGATGGTGTGCCCAATAGTGTAGATAACTGCATTGCCAAGCCCAACCTCAATCAGACTGATGCAGACGGTGATGGCATGGGTGATGTATGCGATCCCTGTCCTAACGATGCTAGCAATACCTGCGCCACAGATACGGATCAAGATGGTATTTTGAATGTGGCAGATAACTGCATTGCAGTGGCTAATCCATCTCAAACTAATGCCGATGGCGATATTTTTGGTGATGCGTGCGATCCGTGCCCGAATGATGCCACTAACACTTGCGCGACCGATAGCGATGGCGATACGGTGCCAAACGTTATTGATAACTGTATTGCTAAATCAAATCTAGCCCAGACTGACAGCGATTTAGATGGCATGGGCGATGTGTGCGATCCCTGTCCTGATGATGCCACCAATACCTGCGCTGATGATACTGACCAAGACGGTATCTTAAACGTAGCCGACAACTGTATAGCAGTGCCTAATGCTCCACAGACCAATGCCGATGGCGATATTTTTGGTGATGCGTGCGATCCGTGCCCAAATGATGCCACCAATACCTGTGCCACAGATGCTGACCAGGATGGAATTTTGAATGTGGCAGATAACTGCATTGCCAAGCCCAACCTCAATCAGACTGATGCAGACGGTGATGGCATGGGTGATGTGTGCGACCCATGTCCTAACGATGCTAGCAATACGTGCGCCACAGATACGGATCAAGATGGTATTTTGAATGTGGCAGATAACTGCATTGCAGTGGCTAATCCATCTCAAACTAATGCCGATGGCGATATTTTTGGTGATGCGTGCGATCCGTGCCCGAATGATGCCACTAACACTTGCGCGACCGATAGCGATGGCGATACGGTGCCAAACGTTATTGATAACTGTATTGCTAAATCAAATCTAGCCCAAACTGACAGCGATTTAGATGGCATGGGCGATGCGTGCGATCCCTGTCCTAACGATGCCACCAATACCTGCGCTGATGATACTGACCAAGACGGTATCTTAAACGTAGCCGACAACTGTATAGCAGTGCCTAATGCTCCACAGACCAATGCCGATGGCGATATTTTTGGTGATGCGTGCGATCCGTGCCCAAATGATGCCACCAATACCTGTGCCACAGATGCTGACCAGGATGGAATTTTGAATGTGGCAGATAACTGCATTGCCAAGCCCAACCTCAATCAGACTGATGCAGACGGTGATGGCATGGGTGATGTGTGCGACCCATGTCCTAACGATGCTAGCAATACGTGCGCCACAGATACGGATCAAGATGGTATTTTGAATGTGGCAGATAACTGCATTGCAGTGCCTAATGCTCCACAGACCAATGCCGATGGCGATATTTTTGGTGATGCGTGCGATCCGTGCCCGAATGATGCCACCAATACCTGCGCGACCGATAGCGATGGCGATACGGTGCCAAACGTTATTGATAACTGTATTGCTAAATCAAATCTAGCCCAGACTGACAGCGATTTAGATGGCATGGGTGATGTGTGCGATCCCTGTCCTGATGATGCGACCAACACTTGTGCAAGCGATACAGATCAAGATGGAGTGCTCAATGTAGATGATAATTGTATCGCTATGGCAAATCCTGGACAGGAAGACGCTGATAGTGATGGTATTGGTGACGTATGTGATCCTTGTCCCAACGATAATACCAATACTTGTGCTACTGATACCGATCAAGACGGAGTGCTCAATGTAGTTGATAACTGTATTGCTAAAGCTAATCTCAATCAGGCAGATAGTGATGGTGACGGTATGGGAGATGTATGTGATCCTTGTCCTGATGATGCAAGCAATACTTGTGCAACCGATACAGACCAAGATGGCATTTTGAACGTGGCAGATAACTGCATTGTAAATGTTAATCCTAATCAGTTGGATGTGGATAACGACGGATTGGGAGATGCTTGTGATCCCTGTCCAAATGATGCCACCAACACCTGTGCCACAGATACGGATCAAGATGGTGTTTTGAATGTTGTTGACAATTGTATAGCCAAGCCGAACCTAAATCAGGCTGATGAAGATGGGGATGGCATGGGAGATGTATGTGATCCTTGTCTTAATGATAGTTTGAACTTATGTAGTATCGATGCCGATGAAGATGGTGTCCTTAACATAGATGATAACTGCCCATTTGTTGCTAATCCTTTGCAGTTCGATACAGACAATGATGGGGTAGGCGATGCTTGCGACGGCTATAACGAAGATGCAGACATGGACGGTGTGCCCAATGATCAAGACAACTGTCCCATCACTGACAACGCATCGCAAGTAGACACAGACGGCGATGGTTTAGGAGATGAGTGCGATCCTTGTACTGATACAGATAGTGATGGATTTGCTGATATCGGATTCCCAACAGATAACTGTGCAGAGCCCTCTAGTAATGATCAATGTGCAATGTTTGACGATAATATTGATGTTGATAACGATGGTATTTCAGATGCCTGTGATCCTTGTGTGGATCCTGATGAGGATTTTGTATGCGATCCAATAGATAACTGCCGGTGGGTTGGCAATCCAGATCAATATGATTCAAATGGAAACGGGATAGGTGACGCCTGTGAAGCGGATATTGATCAAGATGGAATCATAAATGACTTTGATAATTGTCCTGAATATCCTAACCCCACTCAGTTAGATACAGACATGGATGGAATAGGTGATGCTTGCGATGCTTGTACCGATAGCGACTATGATAAAACAGGAGATCCTAATATTGCGCCTGTGGGAATGCCGCGGAAGTGTGAAATAGATAATTGCCCTACTATCTATAATCCAGAGCAGAAAGATTCAGATGGTGATCGAATTGGTAATGTTTGCGATAGATGTCCTTTAGATATCACCAATGATGCCGATATGGATGGTATTTGTGCGCCTCAAGATAACTGCCCAGGGGTTTTTAATATTGATCAGAGTAACAACGATGGAGACGCTTTTGGTAATGTCTGCGATCCTTGCCCCAACGATAAAAACAATGATATTGATGGGGACGGTATTTGTGGAGACGTAGATAACTGTCCTGCCTACTATAATCCGGATCAAAGAGATAGGGACAATGATGGTGTAGGCGATGTATGCGATAATGATCGCAAGATCGTTGTAGTTGGTCCTCCGCCTGTGATTCCTCCACCCGGTTTTGGGGGAGCACCCGCGCCCGGTTTTGGGGGCCCTGGAGTTCCACCTCCTGCTAATTTGGATGTTATCAATAAAGCCCCGAGCGCTAATATTGAGCTTGACAGCGATTCTGATGGTGTAGTTGATGCCAAGGATAATTGTTTAACAGTTCCAAATCCGAGCCAGGCTGATTGGGATAACAATGGAATAGGCAACGCTTGTGATGCAGACTTTAATGCTCAAGAGTATGGGGATAATCAAGGGTTGAGTGAACAAGCCAGCAGCTCAGGTTGTTCGCAGTTAGACTCATCATCCCAAAACACGAATTTATTCTTTTTGATGCTGATCTTGATGGGAGTTTTGAGAAAGCTTGTGAGGACTCCTAGAAAAAACTAGCAGTGAAGTAACATGATTATTTAAACGACTCATTTTGAGTCGTTTTTTATTTTGATAGAAGTAGGTTATTTCTAAGATTGTCGATTACTGGTGACTAGTAGCGATAAATCAAAATGTTAGGCAGTCATACACTGTGCAATTTTTGTTGAAAATTTGCGTTTATACTTTTGTGCCAAGCACCCAAAATCCAATTTTTGGGAACTTTGATTGTTTAAGGGAATCCCCAGCTGTCTTTACAAGGAATCTGTTGTAGATAGACTTCACTAAGCTGTACATTTATTAATCAGTATTTATTTAAAATTTATTGGTGGCTGCAGGAAATTTCAAAAAATGATTTGCCTCCAAATCAGGGGCCTGTGACATTTATTTGATGCGTGCTACGCTTGTGCAGAAATTTTTAATAAAAAGAACATAAGAGAATTACTGTGGTGCAAACAATGACTTCATCTTCCGATTCGAAAAAAGAACTTGGATCGTCAGCCTATGACGAGTCTTCTATAAAAGTTTTAGAAGGTTTGTCTGCTGTAAGAAAGCGGCCAGGCATGTACATTGGTGATACTGACGATGGTTCTGGTCTGCATCACATGGTTTATGAAGTAGTTGATAATGCTGTCGATGAAGCATTAGCTGGCTACTGTGATCAAGTGGATGTGGTGATTCACGAAAACTCGTGGGTTTCAATTTCTGACAATGGTCGGGGTATTCCCGTTGGGATGCATGAATCGGGTCGTCCAGCGTGTGAAGTGATTATGTGTGTTCTTCATGCAGGTGGTAAGTTCGATCAAAATTCTTACAAGGTATCCGGGGGACTGCACGGAGTTGGAGTAAGTGTTGTCAATGCTCTTAGCGAGCATTTGAAACTTGAGATTTGTCGTGATGGTTTTCAATACGAGCAGAATTTTAGCCGTGGAGATCCCGTAAGCGGCCTTTTAAAAGTAAGCCCCACTTCCAAAACAGGCACTAAAATTAGTTTCAAACCAGATCCAGAAATTTTTTCTAATATCGATTTTCACTTTGATATTTTATCTGGCCGCCTAAGAGAACAAGCTTTTCTAAACAAAGGACTTAAGATCAATATCTTGGATGAACGAAGCAGCAAGAGTCATAATTTCTTTTTTGAAAATGGCATCTGCGAGTTTGTTCAGCATTTAAATCGCTCAAGCACTCCTCTTCATAAAGAGCCTATGCTTATCAGTGGAGAACGGCTTATGGGCGAGCAGGCACAAGGAGCAATGTGCCAAGTTGATATCGCTATGCAGTGGAATGGTACTTATCAGGAGCGCATGTATTGTTTTACCAACAATATTAAAAATAATGATGGTGGCACGCACCTAGCAGGATTTAGAGCAGGTTTAACCCGAAGTGTTACGGCCTATATATATCGCCAATTTGAAAAATTGGTTTCTAAGGGTGGAGTTAAAAGCGAAGATATTAGAGAAGGACTTACTGCTGTATTAAGTGTAAAACTTCCCGATCCCAAATTTAGTTCTCAAACCAAAGACAAGTTGGTTTCTTCTGATGTAAAAGCGGTTGTTGAATCATTAGTTTCAGAACATTTATCGGCATGGTTGGAAGAGCATCCCAACGAAGCAAAAGCAGTATGCCAAAAAGTTATAGAGGCTTCGCGCGCACGTGAAGCTGCCCGCAAGGCGCGTGAGCTCACTCGTCGCAAGGGTGTGCTTGATGGGATGGGTCTGCCAGGCAAACTCGCTGATTGCCAAGAAAAAGCACCAGAGCAAGCCGAGCTTTTCATTGTTGAGGGACAGTCAGCCGGTGGTTCAGCGAAGAATGGTCGTGATCGTAAGTATCAAGCGATTTTGCCTTTGAGAGGTAAAATTCTCAATGTAGAAAAAGCTCGGTTCGATAAGATGCTATCATCACAAGAAATAACAACGCTTATTACGGCGCTGGGGTGCGGAATCGGGCCTGATGAATTTGATGCTTCAAAAGTTCGCTATCACAAAATTATTGTAATGACCGATGCGGACGTGGATGGAAGCCACATTCGCACGTTGCTGCTTACTTTCTTTTATCGTCAGATGAGAGAGCTCGTTGAACGTGGATATCTATATATTGCCCAGCCGCCGCTGTACAAAGTGCAAAAAGGTAAAAAAGAAAGCTACGTAAAAGATGATGAAGCGTTGGAAAAATATCTTTTGGAGCAGAGTTTGAACCAAACTATGGTGACTGTTTCGAATCAACCTGTCGATGAAAAACAAGCCTTAGCAGCCTTGACTGCATTTTATACCTATAAGCGAAGCCTTAATAAGTTAAGAAAGAGATACGATGAAGAGATTCTTGATGCTCTTGTGAGGGCAGAGGGAATGGATACTAGTGACCCAATAGCCCTTGACCCTGCTGTACTCGAAGAAAACGTGCGAAGCTATCTTAGTAAAAGGGATTCACTTGCTTTGCCTATCTCAGTTGAAAAAGTTGAGAATGATACCGAGAAATATTTTTTGATTAAATCGCAGCGCGATGGTTCACCTTTGATAACTAAAGTAGCTTCTACCTTTCTTATGGGCCCAGACTACCGGGATTTGATTAAGAATTTCTCCCTTGCTAAATCTCTTGGAGAAGCGCCTTTTGTGATTATTCGCGGTGGTTCTGAACATAGTTTTGATAATTTTGATGATTTTGCTGAGCATATCGAGATGTCTTCCAGAAAGGGGCATACCATACAGCGATATAAAGGTCTTGGAGAGATGAATCCTACGCAGTTGTGGGAAACCACTATGGATCCTAACGCTCGGACTTTGTTGCAGGTAAATATCGAAGATGTGGTGGAAGCAGATCAGGCTTTTGCTGACTTGATGGGAGACGAAGTAGAGCCTCGGCGCGAATTCATAGAAGAAGTTGCTTTGGATAATTTCGAGATTGATATTTAGAGTCAAATTGAGAAATTTTATCTACAACCCCCTCGCAATGAGGGGGTTAAGTTAATCAGACGAGTTTTTTATCGCTGCATTTTTAGCAAGACCGAAGGATAAGCTGTGCGTCAATTCAAACAAAATAAATTGTGGCGTGATAAAGCAATGGCTTTACTAGAATCTCAAGGATCGCGAGTTAATTGGAGAAAGCTTGAGCAAAAAGAATTTCAACAATGCTTAAAAGAAAAACTGCTGGAAGAAAGTAAAGAAGTGGTATCGGCAAGTTCTTTGGAGCAGATAGTTGAAGAGCTGGCGGATGTTATGGAGGTAATTGAGGCCATGGCAGAGGCATATGAAATTTCAATGGATGATATTATTACAGCCAAAAATAATAAAAAATCTAAACGTGGCGGATTTTCAGATCGAATTTATGTTGAAAGTACCCTTCATCCTGAGGGCAGTTTCGGTGAAAAATATTGCTTGGCCGACCCGCAAAAATACCCAGAAATTTTTGAGTAAAAAGTGCAGAAATTGATGAACGCCTTACTCCCTTCTTGAAGGAACTAGATATTGATTCTTTTTTGGAGTGTCACTGTTATCTTATTGTTCGAAGAAATTCGCTTTGATATTAGTTTTCCCCATGTAGATCCTGAACCGTTCACTCTAAGTCCCGTGTGGGAAGAAGAAATTTTAGAGGGTCGGTGAAATAAATATGAAGAGGAATTTCGTTTGCATTGTATGAAATGCCCGAGAACAGCATCAATTTTTTTTATACCACTGCTCTATGGAGTGATTGCAACAAGTTTTTCCTTCGGCATGTTTTTTTTGAGCGCATCTAAGCTTAGTGCGGGAACTGCCATGCCCATCACACTATTTTCTGACTGGTGGGATATAAAAAATAGTCCGAAAAAAATAGAATTTGCTGGTTTAAGTTTTGAAATTCCCTACAACTGGCAGTGCCAAAAGGAATCATTACAGCACGAAGCGCTTTCCTGTAAAAAACCAGGCACCTTGGAAGATACTTTATTGCTTGAAAAAAATATTATTTTATCAAGCGCCTCTTTGGCATTGTTGAAGATGCAAAGAATGCGTTTATGGAAAAAAAACAATATAAAACAAGATGTTGAACAAAGCATCTCTTCTCCTTTAGGGGTTCATAGCGTGAGTAGAGGGGTGTATTATCAAAACAATAATATTTTGACTCCAGTATTGATTAGAACTTTTGATGTAGTAGTAGGTGAAAAGACTTGTGTGAGTATTACAGTCAAGTGCGCTATTTCTGATTGCCATAATCTGGAAAAAGAAGTTAATCATTTGGCGTCTTCTTTAAGTAAAACCAAGAGCAAATAATTACTAAAAGAAAAATCTAAGAGCATGAATGTGGGCTCGCGATAGATAAAAAACATTATGAATCAAAAAAGATTTGAAAAAAGAACACCAATGCCAAAAGTTGTTGGGGCAGCGCGTAATAGTTTTGGAACGCGAGTGTGCCAGCGTATTGAATGTAGCCGATGCCATCAAGTGGACTACGTCTCGTTAAAAATTGGTGGAGCAAAAACTAAGTACTGCCGTACGTGTGCAGAGAGATTGCTTGAAACTTATGAAAGCGGACGTTTGGTGCAGCAGAAAAAATTAAAATGTACCTGCATGCAGTGCAAGTGCGAATTTGAAGTGAATGAAGCGATCGTTCTAAAGAAAAAAGAATTGCTTTGCCGTGATTGTCTTCGGGGCTTCGAGGTATGGCAAGGCAAAATTTCTCAAAGCAATGATGAGAAAAAAATGAGTTATGTGATCAAAAGAAGTAAAACTACTGTTCTAAGGAAAGCCATCAATGACACAATTTAACATGGTTGATCCTGGGCAAGGCCCAGATATTAAGCGCCTACTTTTAGCAGTAGTGGTTTCAAGCGCTATCTTGATGGCTTATTCATATTTTTTTCCCCAACAAAATGCTCCTATTGCACAGAGCAAGCCTACTCCTGAGCTGAAAAAAGAAGAGCTAAGGGCTGAAGCAAAAGAAGTAGTAAATGAAGCTCATGCACATTTTGCAGGTGCTACCTCGACTACAACGCCGCTCGTGAGCAAAGAATTTGTTGTACCTCAAAGCGAGAATGCTTTTGATGCAAGAACTTCTTATAAAGCACAGATATCAAGCCGTGGGGCTTTGTTGAGCGAGTTCGTTCTTACAGATTTTAGTCAAGAAAAGCCCCTGCTGAGCGAACAAGACAATGGCTCTTCGTGGTTGAGACTCACATCTAGAAATAATGCTCTTTCTGTTGATGAAAATAGTAACTACGAAATAGTCAGCTCTGATGCTTCGAGCATTCTTTTTCGTTTTGTTAGTAGTGAAGGATTGCAGATTGATCGCCATTATCAATTTCATCCGGATGGAAAAATTTCAGAGATCATCACTTGGAAAAATTTGAGCAAAGTTCCTCTTAAAAGTGAGTTTATTTTAAGTGCAGTTAAAGATGGTGAGGCGCAAGCAGAACCAGGATTGATGAACCCTGGAGTTCAGGCTGAATCTTTGGTTGTGAAGCTACCAAAAGAACACGAAAAGCTTAGCTATAAAGACTTAGCGACCCAATCACAAAGCTTTCATAATTGTTCATATGTAGCCTTTGATGATCAATTTTTCATATCGGCATTTTTGCTCAGCGAGAATGAAAAAATTGAAAAAGTTGAAGCTCGGGTAAAAGAAATCAATGATATTCGCCGAGAAGCTCGATTTGATATTCACCTAAAACCTTTTATTCTCATGAATGGTGAAGAAAAATCTTTTAGCTACAATATGTTCATGGGTCCTAAGCAGGTTTCACTTTTAGCTTCTGTAAGACCTCCTTTAGATGAGAATATTGATTTTGGTTGGTTTGGTATTTTGAGCAGACCAATGCTGTGGTTGCTGGTACAGATCTTTGGCTTTGTACATAATTATGGAATAGCCATTATTTTGATCACTTTGATCATTAAACTTCTTACCTATCCGCTAACTGCAAAATCTTTTTCATCGCAACAGTCCATGAAGGTATTGCAGCCAAAACTCAAGGAATTGCAGGGCAAGTTTGGTCATGATCGAACTTTGTTGGGTCAAAAACAAATGGAGCTTTATAAACAGCATGGTGTAAACCCGGTGGCCGGATGTTTGCCGATGTTGATTCAGCTTCCTATTTGGTTTGCGTTTTTTCAAATGTTGAGAAGTTCTGTCGAGCTGCTTGATCAACCCTTTTATTGGTGGATCAAAGATTTGACGCGTCCAGATCAATATTTTGTGCTTCCCGTATTGATGGGTCTGAGCATGCTGATTCAACAAATTTTCACGCCGCCACCAGCGGATCAGCCGCAGATGAAATATGTCATGTGGGCTATGCCTATTTTCTTAACTTTTATAATGTTAAAAATGCCGTCAGGACTATCTTTATATATCTTGACTAATAACTTGCTAACTATATTGCAGCAGATAATTATTAAAAGACAATCAATTAAAGTGAAGGTGTAGAAAAAGCTAATTGCTTTGATGTAATTAGTTGATAATCAATCGAACAAAGGTATTGTCGATGAGTATAGGCAGTAGAGGTTTTCGAGGAAGGGGAGTAGCCCCCAAAACTCGATCTACGGGAAATCAGTTTGAAGTGGGCAATCGCAGAAGCTTTGAGGAAATTAAAGTTCCGCCCGATAATATCGGAAATAAAATCCAAAATGACTTTTTGGAAGATTTAGTACATGACGGGTTAGGTAATTCATTGGATGAAGAGCCGAGTCATTTAAAAAGCGGTATTCTATCAAGCATTGTTGTAGAAAAAAATACAGCGCCAAAAATTCGTCGCTCTCATAATTTTGCGGGTAGTTACAATTCTAGAAGTGGATCCCAAAAAAATGGCGATAAAGCTTATGTCCCGAGTAAGGCTTTGCCACCCAAAGTAAGCAACGGACAGAAGAACACCCAAAAATCAGCAGAACACTATCTCGCTCAATTGAATCAGGATTTTGCTAAACTTTTGAAAGAGCGCAGTGGTATGTCGTTTTCGTTTTCTATGAAGCCTATGGAAGAAAGTGGCGTGCTAAGCCTCGATCTTGAGCGAGAGCTTGGTGAGCTTGCTTCGATTATTGATAATTTGCTTAAAATTAACTCTATTGGAGCTCAAGTCAGACTAAGTCAGTATAAAACACCATCTCACCGATTTGCCGTTTATTTTATTGATCCTCAAGAAAGCAATGCTGCTAAAAATAAGGAATTAATTGCTGCTTTACGGCAAGTCATCAATGGATGCTGTGAGAATATCGTGGTGTCACCAATCAATATCTTTTTGGTTCTTGCTAACGCCAAAACTATTATTGAGGATCACTTGGCAAAAATTGGCGCGCAAAAAATAGACGACTAAAGTTAGCAATAAATAGTTTTATAAATTGTTCTCGAAGGCTAAAGATGCATGAAGGTTGATGTCGCGATCGAGTTTTTTGCTAATGTAAAATCCGTTGGCGTAAAGTGCAGTTTTTAAAATTACAATAAATGTTAGTTCGCTAATTTTTTGTCCTATTAAATAGCTCATATTAATCCGAACAAAGTTCGCGGCATTTTTTTGTTTTTGGGCAATTTTTTCGATAAATTTTTGAAAAGATTTTTGAGATATAGTTTTGGCTTCATCGATTTCCATCAACGATGATGTGCTCTCGACACCCATCGTCCAAGTGGGCATGCACAAGAGAAAAAATGTGGAAAAAATACACGACAACAGCGGTGGTTGCCGGTTTTTTCGCTGAGTGATTTGAGTTGTTTCAAACAAAGAGTGTTCTAGTCTTTTCGCCATTTTTTTAATCGCTGCCGAGCGAGCTTAAGCATCTTTGCTTCTAACAGCCGTGCTCCTTCTCGTGATAGATTTACGCGAGATCCTACTTTGGTGAGTGTTTCTGGTTCCTCAGCTAATAAACGCCATTCAATAATTGCATGTAGACGCTCATCTTGTAGCTCTTCAACTATTCCAAGCAAGACTTCTTTGATAACTTTGTCTCGTTCAATTTGCAAAGCTACTGATTCTGGGTTTTTCGAGTCCGATGGAAGCAGCTCACTTAAGTTACGGCTTTGATCATCTTCTTGGCTATGTTCTATGCTCACCTTTCTTGCGCGAGGGCGTCTTCGTTTTCCTTTTTCGTCTTCTAGCATTTCAGCGCCACTGATAACTGGGATATCGTCACGTTCAATTTTTTGTAAAAAGCGCTGAATTTTTGCCCGAATCCAATAGACGCTGTAAGTAGAAAAGCGAACACCTCGATTAGGCTCAAAGGTTTCAGTAGCTCGAATAAGTCCCATTGTACCTTCTTGCACGAGATCCTCGTAGCGAACGGGTGGGCGACAAAACTGATTAGCAACGAGGTGCACAAGTCCTATATTGGACATCACCAAGCAATTCCTTGCATCAAGATCGCTGTAACGCTGAACCCTTATGGCAAGCTCAGCCTCATCATCAGCAGATAGTCTTTGGCGTCCGGTCAAATGGATACGATCTTTGCTGGTGTCTCTTGGAGGAACTCTGGTTTCAAGCTGCCCCTTCTCAACCAGATGTAAGATGTGTGAGGCATCTTGTAAATCTTGGTCGGATGGTATGAGTGCATCAGCGCCAGGGGGACCGGGGCGTAGTTTTTGGCGCACAGGGAAGAAGTCTTCTTCCAGTATGGAATCCTCATTCTCGAGTTCATTGGTCATTTCGGTCTTCTTATCGGGCGTTTTCATGAAGACAATCTCCTGGCAATGCTTTTAGGCGCACCCTTTGACTAAAGTGGGCCACTGTGAAAGCATTCCTCTTTGAATCCATATCTAAAATTAGCCCGCCCATTATAACGATCTGTTATTGTGATCGATCGCGAATTGTTGAATAATAAAATATATTAAATAAAACGACAGTTAAGGAGGATGAATTGCTGAGTGATAACAGATCAGAGAAGGCGATATTAGTTGTTGATATGATCAATGAGTTTGCCCATAATCAAGGAAATTTTTTTGTTCCATCATCACGAGAAATAATTCCTTATATTCTCGGTGAATTACAATACTTTCGTGAACGCAACCGTCCTGTCATATTTTGTAATACAGTGTGGGAGAAGGAAAAAGCTTATTCCAGTGCTGTTATTCAAGACTTAAGTCCTCGCACAAAAGAATTGTGTATTAATAAAATTCGTCCCAATGCTTTTTTTAAAACAGAATTAAAATCAATTTTAGAACAACTAAAAGTAAAAAATCTTATTATCGTTGGAGTGCCTTTTCATACGAGCGTTCTGCTTACTGCTGCGGCTGCTATGGATCATGGATTTTTAGTAGTGGTACCGGAGACCTGTGTAGGGTCAGCCCATGAACAAGAGTATATGTCAGCTCTCCAAATAATTAATCGATGGCAGTCTTGTGAACAGATGAAAATAATCTAGAGTAATGTTTCAAATGTCACTAGTTATTAAAGGTTTTAAAGAATTTATTATATGAATGCATATGCAATTTATATACATGTACCCTATTGTCGCAGGCGTTGTCCTTATTGCGACTTTTATTTTGTAGTAAATAAACCACACAAAAATTTTGCTCACGCACTGCTCGAGGAATGGGACGCACGCTCGAGCATATGGTTGCAAGGCCCTGCATTGAGCCTCTATTTTGGTGGTGGGACTCCGTCTTTGTTAGCTGCTCAAGAAATAGAATTATTATTGGAATTTTTTAAGAATAATGGTGCTCTTAACAACGATGCAGAAATAACCATTGAAGCTAACCCTGAAGACATAACTAGTGAATATATAAAATCAATAAAGAGGGCTGGAGTAAATCGTGTGAGCCTGGGGGTGCAGAGTTTCCATGATCCCTTGCTTAAAATTTTGGGCCGAAAGCATAGTGGTGATCAGGCCAAAAAAGCGATTGAAACAATATTGACTGCTGGAATCGAAAATATTTCGGTAGATATGATTCTTGGGGTTCCCAAAGAAATTCAGGAAGCTACATTAAAGAGTATTGATTACTTGGTGGAAAAAGTTCCTCATATCAGCACCTATTTGCTCACTATTGAAGAGGGGACCCACTTTTATAAAAAGATCCAAAATAAGAAAATGGCGGAACCCAACGAAGACACCCAGGTAGAAATTTATCGCCTGGTGCAAGAGAAACTATGCTCGGCTAATTTTATTCAATACGATATTTCAAGCTATGCCCGGGATGGATTTTTTAGCAGACATAATCAAGTTTATTGGGGATTAGGATCCTATATTGGTCTTGGGCCATCAGCTCATTCCATGCGTTTTTTAGAAGGTGGTGGAATTTGTCGGGCTCACAACAGTGCGAGTCTTGAACAATGGCTTTTAGATCCCAAAAGTGATCTTTGTTTTAAATATGATCAATTGAATGCTCAAGATGCTTTAAAAGAGTCTTTGGCTTTTGGCTTGAGGAATATGAAATTAGGAATTAATCCAAAAAAATTAGCTGAGCGCCATCAACAGCAGTTGCCTCAGGGATTTTTCAAAGCAATGCAGAACATGTTGAAAAATGGGTGGTTAGAAGAGAAAAATGAAGAATTTTTTATCAGCCAGCAGGGAGCTTTATTCGCCGATGCCATAATGAGAGAAATTCTTTGCTGTTAGAGTGCCAAGCTTGCTTGACAATAGACCATTTAACAGGCACAAACACAAGCGGTCTGTGTGTGCATAAGGGGCAATGCGACAGTTTATAAAGTTAGTTTTGTTATCCAAAACGAATTTGCCTATTGAATGAGCACAAAAATTGGCAGGGATTGAAGTAATGAAGACACAATTTGCAAGTGTGGAATCGGTTTCGAGACAGTGGCACCTAGTAGATGCCCAAGATCAAATTCTTGGAAGAATGGCAACCAGGATTGCTTCTGTGCTTCGTGGAAAGCATAAAGCAACCTATACCCCACATGTCGATACCGGTGATTTTATTGTTGTGGTGAATGCTGATAAAGTAAAAGTTTCTGGTGCTAAAGCGTCTGATAAAGTGTATTGGACACACTCAGGCTATACCGGAAGCGAAAAAGGAGTCTCCTTTGAAAAACAAATGGAGAAAAATCCTACTTTAGTAATCGAACACGCTGTTCGCGGCATGTTGCCAAAAGGTCCACTTGGCCGGAAAATGTTTAAAAAATTGAAGATTTATTCAGGTGCTAACCATCCGCATGTTGCACAAAACCCAACGAATATGAGTATAGGTTGAGGAGTTAAAGTTTTATGAATCGTTTTTATGCAACTGGTCGTAGAAAAGTTTCGGCAGCTCGAGTTTGGTTGAAAAAAGGCACTGGCCAGATCGTTGTCAATGGGCAGACTTTAGCCGCTTATTTTAAGCGTGAAGTTTTGCAGATGATCATCAAGCAACCTTTTGAGGCAACAGAAACTTTAGGAAGCTATGACGCTCACATTACTGTTAGTGGTGGTGGTCTGTCGGGACAGGCTGGTGCTGTTCGCCATGGTATCTCACGCGCCTTGCAGCGAGATGAGACACAAAATTTGGGTCCAGCATTAAAACGAGGTGGTTTTCTCACCCGTGATGCCAGAATGGTTGAACGTAAAAAATATGGACAACCAGGCGCTCGTAAGCGTTTCCAATATTCGAAACGATAAGATACTTTTTGGTTTATCTGTAAAGAACTCCCCTTGGGGAGTTTTTTTATGCAAGCTGTTTTTATGTTGTTGTAAAAGTTTATCGATTGCTTATTTAGGATTTTTTATTGGCGAGGATAATCTTTAAGTAAAATTCTTATTAGGTGAGCGTCGATTATCCACCGTCTAGATATTTAAGAATTTACTAAGGATCACGAAAAACTTGATCCGCAGCCGCAGGTTCTTCTTGCATTGGGGTTGTCGAATTTAAACCCAGCACCTTCAAGGGTTTCTTGGTAGTCCACTGTGGTATTTGCTAGATAGCGAAGGCTAAAAACATCGCTTGCTATCTTTAACTCACCGAATTGGCTCCAAACATCGAAGTGGGAGCTTTGGTCATCAATATCAAGATTGTATTGAAGCCCAGCACAGCCTCCACCCCTAACGCTGATACGCAAAAAAAGTTTTTCGTTATCACCTTCAGCTTTGGTTGCTCGCTCAGCCATGGCTTTCGCTTTTTCGGTGATGATAATAGGAAATTCTTGGTGAGCCATCTCAAATGGTTCAAGTTTGATTTCTTTGTTATGCATTGTAAATTATTCCTCGGTATCAAGCGGAGCGTTCGCTTCATCGTTGTTCGCTTCTAACACATATTTTTCGCTTAACCATTGGCCTAGGTCGATCATCTTACAGCGCTTAGAGCAAAATGGATGCGCACTTGTAGGAACACTATTAAGCTCAAAGTTCTTTTTACACTGAGCACATATTGTTTGTTTGGTGTTTGTTTTTTTCATTTTTATTCCTAATGCGTCAGTTATTCTATTTCATCAATCATACTTTTCAATGCAGGTCGTTTTTTAAAATAGTTTTTCTTTGTTATTTATTAAAATAATAAGTTTTTTTCATGGCTCTTAAAACTAATAAAATCGAGAATTACTTGATAAAAACATTAGGATAACAGCTTAATATTACAGTTAAAATGTGATTTTTGGTATTGAAAAATAATAAGGAATCTGTTTATTAAACTCACTAAGAGTAGCACATATTTAATTCTAAATATGGCGCAGTTATTTTTTGACTTAACTTTTTCACGAGTGTGAGGCAGACATATAACTGACACTCAACCGCGGGGTAATAATACTATGTCAGAAAAAAGAAAAAGACGTTCGGCCGTATCTTTCAAGGATGTTCAGATCGCGTATCTCTGCTCGGGCATCAGCCCAATCGAGCAGATGCATAATCGCCGCTTAGCATCAGCAAGCACCATTCGGCGCGCTCTTCATCAACTAAAATGTAACGGAACTCCTGCAGAACCCTTAGAAAAATGGTTTCATGAAAATTTTGGTCCTGGTACTCGTGGAAGAGCTGCTCCTCAGGCTGGACAGGAAAGGATTTATCGAGCTCAGCAAATTAAAACCAGCGGAACATTTTTGCGTTTGCCTCTTGCCGCATTGTCGATTGGCAAGGGTGAAGTGGTGACGGTAAAATTTGAAAAAGATAAGATTGTTGTCAAAAAAGTATAAAAATTAGTGATAACTGCCTAAAAAAATAAATTAAGTCTTTGTAGCTCTTTTTTATAATACGCCCGCTTGTCGGGCTTTTAAAATTCTTGCTTTATTGAACGTTGTAATACTAAAGTTGTTGGCCGGTTTTATCATCAAATATTACTCTTAGTTGGTTTTTTGCCCAATTTTTAAATCGCGCTTCGTGTCAATATAATGGATAGTGTTGCTGTCCGTGATGCAATCCTGGTTGCACGAGTTTCCAAACATAAAATTATTTACTCTTTGCATGGGGTAGAGAATTATTTTTTTGCTTTATATATTGCGGCAAAAAAATTGGGAAAACGTAAAAAAAATTGTCGAAATTTTTATTGAATTGCATAAATCTAGTTTAGCTAGTGTTTTAAAAAAAATGATAGCAACTCTTTATCGAGGAAAAAATATGATTATCGGTTGTCCTAAAGAAGTAAAACTTTTTGAAAATCGTGTTGCTCTGACACCTCCAGCCGTCAACTCGCTTACAAACCTCGGTTGTAAAGTGCTCGTTCAGCAAGGAGCGGGTTTAGGATCATTTATCAGCGATGAAGACTATCGTAAAAATGGGGCTGAAATTGTAGAAAATGCTCATGCTCTTTGGGCGCGCTCCGATATTATTACCAAAGTAAAAGAACCTTTAGCTGAAGAGTTTGGCTACTTTCGCGAAGGGCAAATAATTTATACTTTTTTGCATCTTGCTGCAGAACCTGAGCTCAGTGAAGCTTTGTTAGAGAAAAAGGTTACTGGAATTGCTTATGAAACAATTGAAGAGAATGGCCACCTGCCTCTTTTGAAACCCATGAGCGAGGTAGCAGGTAGAATGGCAACTCAAGTTGGTGCTTGGAGTTTACAAAATCTTCACGGTGGAAAAGGAATTTTATTGAGCGGAGTTCCAGGCGTACGCAAAGGCCGTGTGGTTATTTTAGGAGCAGGGGTAGTTGGGAAGAATGCGGCTAAAATTGCTCTTGGTATGGGTGCGCAGGTCACCATGCTTGATATTTCTCCAGCTCGTCTCGAAGAAATAGATGATCTTTTTTTGGGGCAAGTACAAACAATCTATTCAAGCGAAAATTCTATTATAAGTCAGATATCCAGAGCTGATCTTGTGATTGGTGCAGTGTTGCTTGCTGGAGCCCGGGCACCTCGACTCATAAGCAGAGAAATGCTTAAAGAAATGGAGAAGGGAACTGTATTGGTGGATGTGGCAGTCGATCAGGGTGGTTGTATGGAGACGGTGAGAAGAACAACTCATGAAAATCCAACCTATATGCTTGATGGCATTGTTCATTATGGCGTTGCCAATATGCCCGGTGCAGTAGCGACTACTTCAACCTACGCTTTGTCTCAAGTTACACTTCCCTATCTATTAAAAATTGCTCGAGAAGGTTTGATGGATGCAATCAAAAATAATTCGTCCTTGCTTAAAGGAGTTAATACATTTAAAGGTAAAGTTACTCAGTCAGGAGTGGCCACAGCTTTAGGCAAAGAGTATTTTGAGCCTTTGAAAATTCTTTTATAAATTTAAGACTGTATTTAAATTATTTTTTGCTGTAGCAAAGTCACTTACAGCAAAAAAAATAATATGTTTAGTGGTTCAATTTACTTGAAATATTTTTAATGTCTCAAGATTTATTGGAAGTTATTAAAGCTTGTTAGAAGAATAGCCTTAGGTTTTTGAGGTGGTCCATTTTGAAGAACAATATTTTTCCTCGAGAAATTATAGATTTATATCCTCAGCTTGCTGATTTAGTTGATATTGTTCCTATGGAAAAAGGGCTTATCAATAAAACATTTTTAGCAACGACAAAAAAATCCCGCTATATTTTGCAGGAGGTCTCGCCAATTTTTGATATCGGCATACATTTTGATAGTGAAAAAGTTTGTAATTATTTGTCGCAATTTAATATCCCTGTCCCAAAAATAAATAAAAATAAATCAGATGAATTAATTTCTGTTTATAAAAATAAAATTTTTCGATTGATGGATTATGTCGACGGACAAAGTTTCGACTTTATAACTTCCCCTCACATGGCATATGAGTGCGGAAGGGTAGTAGGACAATTTCATTTTCATATGGCTGATTTTTCATATGCATACTGTTCTCAACGTCGCCATAAGGGTGATTATGGTTTTCACACAGAAAATTTAATTGAAGCGTTAAAAAAACATGGAGATCATGATTATTTTTCTTTGGTGAATCCTTTTGCTAAAAAAATGTTAGATAAAATAAAATTTTATATTGAAAACATTGAGACGACTCATCGCCATGCTCATGGTGATCCAAAAATTTCAAACATTTTGTTTAAAGATCAAAAAGCTGTATGTTTGATAGATTTTGATACGCTAGGAAATTCTGGATGGTCGTTGGAAATGGGAGATGCCTTGCGATCGTGGACTAATCCTCGCCATGAAGATAATATCGATGCTTGTGTTGAGCTTGATCTAGTTGAGCAGTCGCTTAGAGGCTATACATCTTTGATGAATGGTTTGTGGAGCGTGAGAGAAAAAAAAGAATTAGTTTTGCACAGCCAGGCAGTAAGTTTATGCCTGGCCATTCGTTACCTCACTGATGTACTTAATGAAAATTATTTTAGTTTTTGTGAAAAAGAATTTTCTCGTCCAGCACAGCACAATTGGCTGCGAGCTCAAGCTATGTATTATTTGTACGAAGATTTTCTATCTAAACAAAAATCAATAGAAGAAATAGTTTGTGATTTATTTTAGCAAAGACCCAATAGACAGCGCCGACTAGATTGTTTTTATTAGCGCTCATGGGAAATTCAATTGCACTGGATGAGGCCAAACTCAATCCACCGCCAAAAAAATATCGCGTTTCACAAAAAACTAAAGTGATATTTAGTGTTTGTTTTTTATTGGGATTGGCGTTTTATTTTTACATGATTGTGGAGCGAAGAGTTTCTCAAAATCGTTATCTGTTACAAAACCAAATGGCGGCAATTAAATTGGTTTCTCGCGCGATACCTTCTGTCCCAATGTTTGATCCGCTTGGTGATAAAGAAGTAATATTTGATAATTTCAAAGGGAAATGGGTACTGTTGAATTTGTGGGCAACGTGGTGTCCACCGTGTCAGGCCGAAATGCCAAGTTTAGAAATTTTAGAGAAAAATTTCGGAGACAAATTGACAATCATTGCATTGTCAGCAGATGACAGCATTGAGCCAGTACTCAGCTATATTCAAACGCATAAACCAAGCTTCAAAGTGTATTTTGATCAAAAAAAGCAGATGACCAAGTTGCTTGGCATAGATAAATACCCAGAGACTTTTTTGATATCGCCTGAGGGTAGATTTGTTTCTCAAATGAGCGGGCCAAGAGATTGGTCGTCGAAGGCGGCGTTTAGTTATTTTGAGCACATAATAAAATAGTCCTAAGAGCTTGGCGCACACTTTAAGCACAGCTGCCGAACAAAAATCAAAAAATGATTCCCTTCCTTAATCTCATGTTGGATTGTGAATTTTCTTTTGGTTTTAGAGGAAATGAAATGCTGTGTAAAAAAATTAATGCCCTCAAATATGTATGGCTTTGTTTGATATTAGTTTTTAGTTTTTCAAGTTATGGGTGGGCAAAGTGTAAAGACCTGCCAAAAATATCTAGTACGCCATTATTTAGAGAACATGAGATCTCGTATAACGAACGATATGTTTTTTTAGTTCACAAGGGAGATATCTGCATCAAGCGAAAAAATTCGAAGGCACGATGGCATAAATTAAAAACGCTGTCTGAAATGAAGGAACAGGTGGAAGAAATTTCTGTTGATGGTTCGCGTTTGGTTGCAAAGACAAAAAATGGCCAAATCTATTTTATGAAAAGGGCTCATAAAAAAACAGACAAATTTATATGGACTGCTCGCTGGGGAGTACCCTTAGGATTTGGCAGTGGCTTAAGTTTAGCGGATGATATTAAAACATGGGACTTTTCATTTTTATCACCAAAGGCAGATAAGAGTTATGTTGATTCAGCCAAAGTTAAACACACAGTTGGTTTGGGGGTGAGCACAATTTATGCTGTGCGTGGCGATCAGCAAACTATTAACTACTACGACCCTTGGTTGCCTTCAGATGACAGTTATGGTTTATGTGGGCCTTTCAGAGGCCAGCTTGTTATTCAATCATTGAGTGCGAGTGGTTCCACTGTGGTGGTGATGGATAAATATGGAAATATTTTTATTCTTCGCTCCGACTTTGATATGGCAGGAGGAGACCGCTTCTTTTTTGGCTATACATATGAAATTGAACAGGCCAAAGGCGGTTTAATACCGTGGTTAATTTCTCCTAGAAAATTGCCCGTTCCTGACTGGGTGCAATTGCCAAAAATAAATGGTGTCATCACTGACAGAATATCAATTGATAGAGAAGGTGAAGGAGCGCAGGTTCGAGTAGTGCGAGTAGAAGGTATGAAAGATGGGCAGAGTGGTTATTACGAAACAAAATATGATTTTATCGCAAATAGCCCTGTATTTCGTGATGAACCTGAATTTATTGAATGGAAGTTTATTAAAACTGATATGCCTCTTTTAGGAAATAAAATTGATGCAGGTGCCTTAGATAACGACAAGGTGGATCTTGGTTCCAATAAAAATCAAGACTATGGCGTCGTTATTTTTAAAGAGGATAGCAAGCCCATATCTTTCAAGTTGATAGATTTTAATAGCTTCTGCGGTTCGGCATTTTTAAAAATACGTTTCTTTAATCCTGATGAAACTATGGAACTTTTCCTTCATAGCACGGAACAATTTAGGTTTGTAAAAAATAAAAAAACTCTAAAAAAATATGCCACCATAGAAATCCCTAAAGAACTTTTGGACAATTTTGATAGCTTAAGTAGAAGAAAACAAAAATTTATAAAGAGACATTTAAATCAGGGGAGATTTACTTCAATTGAATTAGAGGTCAAAAAAAATGTGATTGTTTTAGATGGTTTTAAAAATCTAAAACGATTAGAACTAGGTGGGCTGGATTCGGTTTATTAAGCTTAGAGGTTTATGCATCTGCCTCTTAAGCTTCTCTTAAAGTCATCAACAATTTCGTTGAGGACATTGAAAAACTTTTTGCTAAACATAATCACGTACTTTTTATCTTGTAAAAATTGATAGATAGGTGCTGTTGCACCTATTCCAAATTCAAGTTGAGGAGAAGAACCATAGCTTTGCTCTAACGACGAAAAGAAATCATCTATATTTTGTGGTTGTTCACCTGGGCAAAATAATTGCTTGCTCGTGAAATACTCTAGCTCTGGAACATGACGAGCTCCCAGCATAATCAGGATGCGTTTATTATTTTTTTCAGCTTTTTTAAGCGCGCTTACCATAGTGAGGTTGCGCTTTAACAATGAATTTACTTGAGGTATATCCCAGCCAAAAAATGGAGTGGCCTTGTCCATAAATGGTTTTAAAACCCAAATATTGCCACTGTGGATATATTTAAGTTGATCCGAGTTGCTTTGAATTTTATTGGCAAGTTTTTGTAAGCTGGCCTCAAATCCATGGGCAGAATAGCGCTCTTTAGCTTGCTGGCTTTCAGTTGCTGCTACTATTTCCATAGTTTTTTGTGAAAATACTTCCCACGAACTTTTTTCCAGTGCCTGTAGGCTTTCATCTAAGACTATAAAAGGTTGGCCTTTTTGTTTTTCTGATGAGATTAAGAGAAGCTGAACCAGCTGACTGTCTGGGTTATCATGAACTTCAGGTAAAAAGATAAATTGAGCGTCTTTTAAGGACGAATTACCCATTGAAATTATGGGTCCCAAATCTTTGAGATGCGAAGCAGGAGCTGTAGCTTTTTGAGCAATGGATTGAATGAGCGCAAGTGATTGAGATCCGCTGAGAGCTAACGTAGGTATATGAAATATTAGAATTAATATTAATAGTGGTTTATTCATATGTAATTCCTGCGCGGTTTGAAAATAAGGTATTCAATTGTAGTTATTTTTTATTTTTATGCAGTATTTTTATTTTATTTTTCAGTTTTTTTATGTTGAGGTGAAGTATTTTTACTGGAGTAAAATTTGACATTTAATGTGTTTTAATATGAGATTTATTGGTGGTGTTTTTTGGTTTTTGGAGCAATAAGTGTCCGCCAGTAAATTTGTTATTAGGTTATTATTTTCTAGTTTTTTTCTATCTACTCAGCTGATGGCCGTTATAAATTATAATGTTACCAACATAGGTGACTTGAATCTCGCACTTTCGGTTGCTGGTACTGATGGTGACGACAGCGTAATCGATTTATTGACAAATACAATTTCAGTTTCGGCAGTAAATAATACGACCAATGGCGAAAATGGAACAGTGAGCATAGTTAATGAAGTTGGATTTACGCTAACGATCACTAATGGAACCATTCAAAGAACTGGCGGAACAAGTTTGCGTCTTTTGCATATTCAAGCAGGGGCTCAAGTAACCCTCGATAATCTGGTTTTGGATAATGGGCTTGCTGTTGCTGCCGGCTCAGGGGAGCCCTTTGGTGGAGCTGTTTATAACTTAGGCAATCTTACAGTTACTGACTGTACCTTCAGCAACAACGTGGCGAGCGGAACAAACGGTCTTTTGGCTGCGAGCGGCGCTTTTGGAGGAGCTATCTATTTAGGGAGTGGAAGTTCTCTGAGTGCAACTAATGCTATTTTTAGCAATAATCAGGCTTTGGGGGGGAACGCCCTAGTCTCTTTATTGAGTAGTGCTGGGACAGGTGCTGGTGGCGCCATATACTCAGATTCCAATTCTACAATTTCTCTTATTCAAGATGGAAATTTTCAAAATAACTTAGCTCAAGGTGGGATTGCTGCAGTTGGACTTAATATCATCTTATTAGGCGGGGATGCCGGGAGCGGTTTTGGGGGAGCTATAGGTTCATCAGGACTTTCAATTGGCACGATTGATGGAGCGATATTTAGTAGTAACCAGGCTGTTGGCGGGAATGCCGTAGCAAGCGCTTCTATTTTAGGAGGGTCATCGTTTAATAGTGCACCGGCATGGGGCGGAGCCATTAGCCTAGATGGCACAACAATCAGCAACCTGACTGCTTGTGAATTTACTGGCAATAGTGCCAATGGCGGAGACGCCGCAGCCAGCATTTCCTTATTAGGCAATGCTGGAGCAGATGCTTCAATGTCTTTTGGTGGCGCTATTTATTTAAGCAATGGGGCTGGAATAACCACTCTCCAAAATACAACTTATACGAGCAATGAGTCCAATGGTGGTGCTGCAGCAGTTGCTACTTTAAGCTTGAGTTTAGCCTCAGGGGTTGGGCAAGATGGCTTAGGTGGAGCATTATTCCTCGATAACTCAAGCATAGGCATTATCGGTAATGCCTCAGATTCTAATCTGGGTGTAACTTTTACATCAAATAGAGCCACCGGTGGTTCTGGCGCTGTGGCTGCTACTTTGGGAGCAAGTGGTGGTGAAGGTTACGGTGGAGCCATTTATTCGCGTAATGCTTCGGTCATTGGTCCTATCGGATATTCAAGATTTGAGGACAATAGAGCTGTCGGAGCAGATGCGCTCATCACTGCGATTAATGCTCAAGGGGCCTTTGGAGGAGCAATTTACGTTCTTGGTTCTACAGTTTCGGTTGTCACCTTTACTACCTTCGATGCAAATCAGGCTACTGGTGGTCAAAATACGCTTGCTGCGCTTAACGGTGGCAACGGAAGGGGAGGGGCGATCTATCTTGATACGACCTCTGCAGCTGCGGCAGCAATTTTTGGTATTCAATACTCCACTTTTTCAAACAATATCGCTGGGGGAGGAAGTTCAACAATAAGTATTCTGGGTGAGATAGGAAGCCATGGTGGAGGAATCTATTTAAATGGTTCGGATTTTTCAGCAACAATCCCGCTTATTATAAACTCAACTTTCAGTGCCAATAGTGCAAACCCTGGACATGGTGGTGCTATAGATATTTTTGGTGCAAATGCTGAAATTACTAACATCCGCAACTCAACATTTACTGTAAATGATACCACTGAAGCACTTGGTGGTGGGGGGCTGTATTTGCATGCTGGTGTCGTATTAGCTGACTTGCAAAGTTCTATAGTCGCGTTCAATTCAGATGGAGATACTGCCGCAGGTCAAGATATCGTAGATCTTGATGCACCATTGATAGGGGCGAAGACTATCTCTGCTTCAAGCTTTAATCTCATTGGGGTAGATGCAGGGCATAGTATAACCAATGGCGTTAATAATAATCAGGTCGGTACAGTAGCAACACCTTTGGATCCAATGCTTGGTATTTTGCAAAATAATGGCGGGGTGACTTTAACTCACGCACTACTTTCTGGCAGTCCAGCCATAGATACTGGAGCAAATCCAAACTCATTAACCAATGATCAACGTGGAGCTGGATTTTTGCGTGTGGTTGGTTTGCAAACTGATATAGGAGCTATCGAACGAGAGCAGGGAAATGCAGCTTGCGATCCTCTTGTAGATGGAGATATGGATGGAGATGGTATCTGTGATTCAGAAGATAATTGTCCGATGTTTCCTAACGCTGATCAAACCAATAGCGATGCTCCGGGTGATCTTGTTGGGGATAAATGCGATAATTGCCCGCTGATTGGAAACCCAAACCAACTGGACTCAGATGGAGATGGCATAGGAGATCTTTGCGATCTTTGCCCTAATGATGCACTTAATACCTGTGCGCCAGATGATATAGATGGCGATGGTATCTTGAACACCGCCGATAACTGCCCCGGTAAAGCCAACCCGTTGCAGGAAGATGGCGACTTAGACGGTATGGGTGATGTATGTGATCTCTGCCCTAATGATGCACTTAATACCTGTGCGCCAGATGATATAGATGGCGATGGCATTTTAAACACCGCCGATAACTGCCCCGGTAAAGCCAACCCGTTGCAGGAAGATGGCGACTTAGACGGTATGGGTGATGTATGTGATCTCTGCCCTAATGATGCACTTAATACCTGTGCGCCAGATGATATAGATGGCGATGGCATTTTAAACACCGCCGATAACTGCCCCGGTAAAGCCAACCCGTTGCAGGAAGATGGCGACTTAGACGGTATGGGTGATGTATGTGATCTCTGCCCTAATGATGCACTTAATACCTGTGCGCCAGATGATATTGATGGCGATGGTATCTTGAACACCGCCGATAACTGCCCCGGTAAAGCCAACCCGTTGCAAGAAGATGGCGACTCAGACGGTATGGGTGATGTATGTGATCTCTGCCCTAATGATGCACTTAATACCTGTGCGCCAGATGATATTGATGGCGATGGTATCTTGAACACCGCCGATAACTGCCCCGGTAAAGCCAACCCGTTGCAAGAAGATGGCGACTCAGACGGTATGGGTGATGTGTGCGATCTTTGCCCTAATGATGCGCTCAATGCCTGTGCGCCAGATGATATTGATGGCGATGGTATCTTGAACACCGCCGATAACTGCCCCGGTAAAGCCAACCCGTTGCAGGAAGATGGCGACTCAGACGGTATGGGTGATGTGTGCGATCTTTGCCCTAATGATGCACTTAATGCCTGTGCGCCAGATGATATTGATGGCGATGGTATCTTGAACACCGCCGATAACTGCCCCGGTAAAGCCAACCCGTTGCAGGAAGATGGCGACTCAGACGGTATGGGTGATGTGTGCGATCTTTGCCCTAATGATGCACTTAATGCCTGTGCACCGGACGATATTGATGGCGATGGCATTTTGAACACCGCCGATCTTTGTCCAGGAGTAGCAGACCCATTACAGGTTGATAGTGATTCCGATGGCATAGGAGATCTTTGCGATCTTTGCCCTAATGATGCGCTCAATGCCTGTGCGCCAGATGATATTGATGGCGATGGTATCTTGAACACCGCCGATAACTGCCCCGGTAAAGCCAACCCGTTGCAGGAAGATGGCGACTTAGACGGTATGGGTGATGTATGTGATCTCTGCCCTAATGATGCACTTAATGCCTGTGCGCCAGATGATATAGATGGCGATGGCATTTTAAACACCGCTGATAACTGCCCCGGTAAAGCCAACCCGTTGCAGGAAGATGGCGACTCAGACGGTATGGGTGATGTGTGCGATCTTTGCCCTAATGATGCACTTAATGCCTGTGCACCGGACGATATTGATGGCGATGGCATTTTGAACACCGCCGATCTTTGTCCAGGAGTAGCAGACCCATTACAGGTTGATAGTGATTCCGATGGCATAGGAGATCTTTGCGATCTTTGCCCTAATGATGCGCTCAATGCCTGTGCGCCAGATGATATTGATGGCGATGGTATCTTGAACACCGCCGATAACTGCCCCGGTAAAGCCAACCCGTTGCAGGAAGATGGCGACTTAGACGGTATGGGTGATGTATGTGATCTCTGCCCTAATGATGCACTTAATACCTGTGCGCCAGATGATATTGATGGCGATGGTATCTTGAACACCGCCGATAACTGCCCCGGTAAAGCCAACCCGTTGCAAGAAGATGGCGACTCAGACGGTATGGGTGATGTATGTGATCTCTGCCCTAATGATGCACTTAATACCTGTGCGCCAGATGATATTGATGGCGATGGTATCTTGAACACCGCCGATAACTGCCCCGGTAAAGCCAACCCGTTGCAAGAAGATGGCGACTCAGACGGTATGGGTGATGTGTGCGATCTTTGCCCTAATGATGCGCTCAATGCCTGTGCGCCAGATGATATTGATGGCGATGGTATCTTGAACACCGCCGATAACTGCCCCGGTAAAGCCAACCCGTTGCAGGAAGATGGCGACTCAGACGGTATGGGTGATGTGTGCGATCTTTGCCCTAATGATGCACTTAATGCCTGTGCGCCAGATGATATTGATGGCGATGGTATCTTGAACACCGCCGATAACTGCCCCGGTAAAGCCAACCCGTTGCAGGAAGATGGCGACTCAGACGGTATGGGTGATGTGTGCGATCTTTGCCCTAATGATGCACTTAATGCCTGTGCACCGGACGATATTGATGGCGATGGCATTTTGAACACCGCCGATCTTTGTCCAGGAGTAGCAGACCCATTACAGGTTGATAGTGATTCCGATGGCATAGGAGATCTTTGCGATCTTTGCCCTAATGATGCGCTCAATGCCTGTGCGCCAGATGATATTGATGGCGATGGTATCTTGAACACCGCCGATAACTGCCCCGGTAAAGCCAACCCGTTGCAGGAAGATGGCGACTTAGACGGTATGGGTGATGTATGTGATCTCTGCCCTAATGATGCACTTAATGCCTGTGCGCCAGATGATATAGATGGCGATGGCATTTTAAACACCGCTGATAACTGCCCCGGTAAAGCCAACCCGTTGCAGGAAGATGGCGACTCAGACGGTATGGGTGATGTGTGCGATCTTTGCCCTAATGATGCACTTAATGCCTGTGCACCGGACGATATTGATGGCGATGGCATTTTGAACACCGCCGATCTTTGTCCAGGAGTAGCAGACCCATTACAGGTTGATAGTGATTCCGATGGCATAGGAGATCTTTGCGATCTTTGCCCTAATGATGCGCTCAATGCCTGTGCGCCAGATGATATTGATGGCGATGGTATCTTGAACACCGCCGATAACTGCCCCGGTAAAGCCAACCCGTTGCAGGAAGATGGCGACTTAGACGGTATGGGTGATGTGTGCGATCTTTGCCCTAATGATGCACTCAATGCCTGTGCGCCAGATGATATTGATGGCGATGGTATCTTGAACACCGCCGATAACTGCCCCGGTAAAGCCAACCCGTTGCAGGAAGATGGCGACTCAGACGGTATGGGTGATGTGTGCGATCTTTGCCCTAATGATGCACTTAATGCCTGTGCACCGGACGATATTGATGGCGATGGCATTTTGAACACCGCCGATCTTTGTCCAGGAGTAGCAGACCCATTACAGGTTGATAGTGATTCCGATGGCATAGGAGATCTTTGCGATCTTTGCCCTAATGATGCGCTCAATGCCTGTGCGCCAGATGATATTGATGGCGATGGTATCTTGAACACCGCCGATAACTGCCCCGGTAAAGCCAACCCGTTGCAGGAAGATGGCGACTTAGACGGTATGGGTGATGTGTGCGATCTTTGCCCTAATGATGCACTTAATGCCTGTGCGCCGGACGATATTGATGGCGATGGCATTTTGAACACCGCCGATCTTTGTCCAGGAGTAGCAGACCCATTACAGGTTGATAGTGATTCCGATGGCATAGGAGATCTTTGCGATCTTTGCCCTAATGATGCACTTAATACCTGTGCGCCAGATGATATAGATGGCGATGGTATCTTGAACACCGCCGATAACTGCCCCGGTAAAGCCAACCCGTTGCAGGAAGATGGCGACTTAGACGGTATGGGTGATGTATGTGATCTCTGCCCTAATGATGCACTTAATACCTGTGCGCCAGATGATATAGATGGCGATGGCATTTTAAACACCGCCGATAACTGCCCCGGTAAAGCCAACCCGTTGCAGGAAGATGGCGACTTAGACGGTATGGGTGATGTATGTGATCTCTGCCCTAATGATGCACTTAATACCTGTGCGCCAGATGATATAGATGGCGATGGCATTTTAAACACCGCCGATAACTGCCCCGGTAAAGCCAACCCGTTGCAGGAAGATGGCGACTTAGACGGTATGGGTGATGTATGTGATCTCTGCCCTAATGATGCACTTAATACCTGTGCGCCAGATGATATTGATGGCGATGGTATCTTGAACACCGCCGATAACTGCCCCGGTAAAGCCAACCCGTTGCAGGAAGATGGCGACTCAGACGGTATGGGTGATGTATGTGATCTCTGCCCTAATGATGCACTTAATACCTGTGCGCCAGATGATATTGATGGCGATGGTATCTTGAACACCGCCGATAACTGCCCCGGTAAAGCCAACCCGTTGCAAGAAGATGGCGACTCAGACGGTATGGGTGATGTGTGCGATCTTTGCCCTAATGATGCGCTCAATGCCTGTGCGCCAGATGATATTGATGGCGATGGTATCTTGAACACCGCCGATAACTGCCCCGGTAAAGCCAACCCGTTGCAGGAAGATGGCGACTCAGACGGTATGGGTGATGTGTGCGATCTTTGCCCTAATGATGCACTTAATGCCTGTGCGCCAGATGATATTGATGGCGATGGTATCTTGAACACCGCCGATAACTGCCCCGGTAAAGCCAACCCGTTGCAGGAAGATGGCGACTCAGACGGTATGGGTGATGTGTGCGATCTTTGCCCTAATGATGCACTTAATGCCTGTGCACCGGACGATATTGATGGCGATGGCATTTTGAACACCGCCGATCTTTGTCCAGGAGTAGCAGACCCATTACAGGTTGATAGTGATTCCGATGGCATAGGAGATCTTTGCGATCTTTGCCCTAATGATGCGCTCAATGCCTGTGCGCCAGATGATATTGATGGCGATGGTATCTTGAACACCGCCGATAACTGCCCCGGTAAAGCCAACCCGTTGCAGGAAGATGGCGACTTAGACGGTATGGGTGATGTATGTGATCTCTGCCCTAATGATGCACTTAATGCCTGTGCGCCAGATGATATAGATGGCGATGGCATTTTAAACACCGCTGATAACTGCCCCGGTAAAGCCAACCCGTTGCAGGAAGATGGCGACTCAGACGGTATGGGTGATGTGTGCGATCTTTGCCCTAATGATGCACTTAATGCCTGTGCGCCAGATGATATTGATGGCGATGGTATCTTGAACACCGCCGATAACTGCCCCGGTAAAGCCAACCCGTTGCAGGAAGATGGCGACTTAGACGGTATGGGTGATGTATGTGATCTCTGCCCTAATGATGCACTCAATGCCTGTGCGCCAGATGATATAGATGGCGATGGCATTTTAAACACCGCCGATAACTGCCCCGGTAAAGCCAACCCGTTGCAGGAAGATGGCGACTTAGACGGTATGGGTGATGTGTGCGATCTTTGCCCTAATGATGCACTTAATGCCTGTGCGCCGGACGATATTGATGGCGATGGCATTTTGAACACCGCCGATCTTTGTCCAGGGGTAGCGGATCCATTACAGGTTGATAGTGATTCCGATGGTATAGGAGATCTTTGCGATCTTTGCCCTAATGATGCACTTAATACCTGTGCGCCAGATGATATTGATGGCGATGGTATCTTGAACACCGCCGATAACTGCCCCGGTAAAGCCAACCCGTTGCAGGAAGATGGCGACTTAGACGGTATGGGTGATGTATGTGATCTCTGCCCTAATGATGCACTTAATACCTGTGCGCCAGATGATATTGATGGCGATGGTATCTTGAACACCGCCGATAACTGCCCCGGTAAAGCCAACCCGTTGCAAGAAGATGGCGACTCAGACGGTATGGGTGATGTGTGCGATCTTTGCCCTAATGATGCGCTCAATGCCTGTGCGCCAGATGATATTGATGGCGATGGTATCTTGAACACCGCCGATAACTGCCCCGGTAAAGCCAACCCGTTGCAGGAAGATGGCGACTCAGACGGTATGGGTGATGTGTGCGATCTTTGCCCTAATGATGCACTTAATGCCTGTGCACCGGATGATATTGATGGTGATGGTGTGCTCAATACCGATGACGATTGTCCAGGGGTAGCGGATCCATTACAGGTTGATAGTGATTCCGATGGTATAGGAGATCTTTGCGATCTTTGCCCCAATGATCCACTTAATGTCTGTGTGGCGGATGATATTGATGGTGATGGTGTGCTCAATACCGATGACGATTGTCCAGGGGTAGCGGATCCATTACAGGTTGATAGTGATTCCGATGGTATAGGAGATCTTTGCGATCTTTGCCCCAATGATCCACTTAATGTCTGTGTGGCGGATGATATTGATGGTGATGGTGTGCTCAATACCGATGACGATTGTCCAGGGGTAGCGGATCCATTACAGGTTGATAGTGATTCCGATGGTATAGGAGATCTTTGCGATCTTTGCCCCAATGATCCACTTAATGTCTGTGTGGCGGATGATATTGATGGTGATGGTGTGCTCAATACCGATGACGATTGTCCTGGGGTAGCGGATCCATTACAGGTTGATAGTGATTCCGATGGTATAGGAGATCTTTGCGATCTTTGCCCGAATGACTCAGCTAATAATTGTGACAACGATGATATCGACAATGATGGAATATTAAATAACGATGATAATTGTCCCGCTAAGGCAAATTTTGATCAATCTGATGTTGATTCCGATGGTATGGGTGATGTGTGTGATAGCTGTCCAAACGATGCTGCCAATATCTGTAACCTCGATCCTGATGAAGATGGAGTTCCAAATATATTTGATAATTGCCCCATGACTTATAATCCACAACAAACCAATTTTGATTCTGATGATAAAGGGGATGCCTGTGATCCTTGCATTGATAGCGATAGAGATGGTTTTAGTGACCCTACATTTGATCCGAGCGGTTGCCCGGATCCAGACGGTCCTATCTATACTCCTATGCCCAAACGCTATCGATTAAAAGGAAGAAATGCCAATAGGCCACCTTTTGAAATCTTAGCAGATCCAATGGTTGATATTGATAATTGCCCCTTCGATTTCAATCCTGGTCAAGAAGATTTTGATGGAGATGGTGTTGGGGATATCTGTGATTTATGTCCACTCGATCCTGAGCAAATACCGGAATTATATGATACTGACAATGATGGAATCTGTAACTCAACTGATTTCTGTCAGGATGATCCAGAAAACACGTGCACGGAAATTCACGATCTTGATGGAGATGGCATACCTGATGAGTGGGATAATTGTCCTGAGGTTCAAAACATTGATCAAGCGGATAAGGATGGAGACGGAATTGGTAATGCTTGTGATGGCTGTACCGATGCTGATGGGGATGGCGTAGGTGCTCCAGGAACAGATACTAGTTTATGTCCTAATTTCCCAGGATCAGAAGATAACTGTGAATATGTTCCAAATCCAACTCAAGCAGATAGTGACAACGATGGACTAGGCAATAGCTGTGATGTATGTCCGAGTGATCCAAATAATCTTTGCACTAACGATGATATCGATGGCGATGGTGTTTTGAATATAAATGATAACTGTCCTTCGGTTTATAATCCTGGTCCTGACTCAATGAATCCTGCGCTCAACCAGTCAGATGCAGACGGAGATGGTATTGGTGATGTTTGCGATCAATGTCCAATGGGGCACATGGATGATGACCTAGATGGCGATGGTATACCTAACGCATGCGATTTCTGTGTAGAAGATTCCACCAACACATGTACTTTTGCTTTGAGCGATACCGATAATGATGGAACTGTCAATCTTATTGATAACTGTCCAAACTCTGCTAATGCAGACCAGAAAGATACTGATAGGGATGGTATTGGCGATATCTGCGATCTTTGTACCGATAGAGATGGAGATGGGGTAGGTGATCCTGGCTTCGATAATTCAGATTGTGATTATCCCGGTGAAGATGATAATTGCTTGTTTTTTCCAAATCCAGAACAAGAAGATCTTGATGGAGATGGCATAGGTGATCGCTGCGACACCATACCAGGCGGAACTTCCTATGTAGGCATCCCTGCACCACCCCCTCCCCCTCTGTCGGCTGTGACTCCTGGAGCAGGAGTTGTTCCGCCGCAAGCAAGCTTGGATCCGACTACTAATGCTCCAAATCCAGATATAACTAATTTGCCCATGACAGAACCACAGCATAAGAGAAGACCTCATAGAAAAATTAAAAGTTCTGGTGGGTGCTCATCCCTTGATAATTCTGAAGCTCCTCTATGGTCAATTGTGTTGCTTGCCTTGTTTGCGTTTAGACTAGGAAGAAAGAAAAATTCTATATTTGATATGTAAATTCATTTCTCTATAAGTTTTGCCCATTGTGTTGGATTCCTTAAAAACATAATGGGCTTTTTATTTTATAGTGAAAAATATTCTGCTTCGGAATGAGCGCATAGCTTTTCGGGAATAAATTTTATTTTATGCTTGCTTTTGAATAAAGCAATTTTGTAGGGAAGATCGATGAAACATATTTTTTTCTTTCTGAGTATATTTTTGGCTTGTTTGGGTGTCTTTAGCGTTGAAGAAGGTGAAAATCCTGACAATAAAGCAATTAGCGTCTATCACAAAGTAGGTGAACAAACTCTGGAAAATGGAAAAGTAGTTCATATATTCAAAAATAGTGAAGGCGATATCTGTATAAAAAGAGCAGAAGACTTTAGAGTAAAGCGCCAAAGAGCAGTGCCCAACTAATATTGTGTGGTTCAAAACTTTTGATGGCATGGTTTTTTAGGGATGTGCAATTCCTAAGCCCCTTTTAAGAATCATTATGAAGGTGAGAAGGAGTATTTATGCGCATTAAAAAAATCATTCTATTCTTGTTGCTCAACACTTTTATAAGCACAAATTTATTTACAGCGCATTTTTGTCTTTATAATCCATTTGAGTTAACTATGCAGGGTTTTGCTCATAATGGCTGTTGGGTATCCGATAAAGATAGGGAAATCTTAAGTTTTGATTCCAGATTTTGGCGTCAAATTGAAAGCTCTTTAAATACTGCCAAAGTTAAGAGAAAAATGATTTGCTTAAATTGCCAAAAAGGTTTTTTAAATGTAGCAGAGTTATCCGTTTCTTTTAATTATAAAAAAGTAAAACGCGAACATATTTCTTATGTAAGAGATTCCCTTGTTCCTTGGTCAAAAAATAAGAAATATTATGTTGTTATTGATAATAAGAAGTGTGAAGTGTGGTTTCCTCCTCCGGTGTATCAATTTATTGAAGATAAAAAGGACGAAACATTTTTTCTAATAAACCTCGAAGCGCTGACTGAATATGTAAAAGATGACGTAGAATCTCTTTCGAGAGATGAGTTAATCAAGCGTGCCTCTTTAGAACTACAGAATATAGAAGAAGAGGCAGATTAATAATTATCTCGAGAGACTGTTTTTGAAAGTCTCTTAGCTTAGTAATGTTGCTGTTCTTGAACCATAAGCTCCGATACACTAGCAAAAAATTTTTTCATATTTTTTCTGAGATGAATTCTTCTTTTTGAGGGACCAAGCCTCTTAAGTTTCCGCTGATCTTTTATTTTTGTATAAGGGTGCAGGAGCCAGCGGTTGGATAAACCTTTTTTAAATTCACGAGCGATTTCGTCAAGCAAGCTCATCTGTTGTTGGGCTGATAAATGATCGTAGGCTTCGATATAGCCAATAACAAGTTGTTGCCAGAGTTGATGCCAGATTTGATCGTTGATACCAAAGTCAGCGTTAGTGAAAATTTGTTTAGCAAAATAATGGGCAAAAGTTTTGGTACTGTGTAGCAGATAAAGATCGATGACATCATTTATGCCAGAACTCTTGTGTTTGAGCGACATTGCATAGGTTTCGTTATCAATCAGAGTTACATCGCCGTTTTCTGTAGCGTAGAAAATATTTTGTGCATGAAAATCACCGTGAATGAGGGTTTTGCCCATGATTCCATGATCCTCAAGACTGTGTTGTGAAAATTTTTGATGTAGCTTCGAAGTGGCAAAGCCAATACGATAAAACATATGCTGCATATTTCTATACGCGGGGCTATTTTCTATTTGAGTAGTATCGAGCATTTCAATGTGATTTCCAAATTCAACTAAAATACTGTGTAGGCTTCGCCCTTTTGCGGTTTGTAGAAGAGAGAAATAGCGAGTTTGGCTCTTGTTTGTAATGCTAAAGTGCATGTCATCAAAACTGATAAGTGCCTCGGAATTATTTTTAGAGCTATATGATTCTTGCAAAAGTTGTTTAGTGCTAATTCTTTTTTCGCCTAAAATGGATTGCTTCACACGAAATAAATTCTTTATCTCAGCAGGGCCTTTGGTGGTTTCTTTTAGAATGTAGAGAGGACGCCAGATTATTTCTCCTCCCACAAGGCATGCCTGATTATAGCTGATAGAAAACAACTGACCGCTGTGTACACCTTTGAGGCTTGCACTTAGAGCTCTTACTTTTAAACATGAGTCAATATTATCCATATCCATAAGGGGAGAAGGTAGATCAAGATATTTATTTTTTAGCAGTTCACCAATGATTTCAAGAACGGAGTTGTTGTTTAGTGAACTACTATGAGCAGAATTAAGCTTAGGTGAAATTTGTTTGAGTGAGATAATTTCAGGTTTATCTTTCGCCAGCAGGCTAAAACTTAAAAAAAATAAACAAAAATAGTTGATTACCATAGCCACCCCCAGGAACCACTTCCTAGTGGTAGCTACGATAAAACTGATTTGGACTGATTATGGCTCAATATAGGTAAAAGTTCTTCGCTGAAAATTTCTCAATGTCCATTCTTTATCCTGATGTTTCACCACATAATCGGGAAGCAGGGGAATTTTACCTCCTCCCCCCGGAGCATCCACCACAAAAGTTGGTACGGCTAAACCAGAGGTGTGGCCTCGAAGTTTTTCCATAATATCGAGTCCAACCTGAATAGGAGTTCTAAAATGGCTGATACCTTGTGAAAGATCACATTGATAGATGTAATAAGGCCGCACACGCATAAGCAGTAATCGATGATTTAATTCTTTTACGATGCGGTAATCATCGTTGACACCTTTTAACAGCACCATCTGATTGCCAATCACGCACCCAGCGTCAGCAAGTTTTCTACATGCATCGAGTGTTTCAGCGCTACATTCTTTAGGGTGATTAAAATGAGTATTAACGAAAACAGGTTGATGTTGCTTGAGCATGTAGACAAAGTCGTCGGTTACTCTCTGCGGTAAAGTGACTAAGTTCCTTGTCCCCATACGAAAAATCTCAACATGAGGTATGGCTCTTAGTCGGCTTAAAATATAATCCAAACGTTCATCGGACAAGGAAAGGGGATCACCTCCGGAAATAACAATATCTCGTATAGATTTGGTGCGAGCAATGTAATCGATAGCTTCTTCAATCTGCTCCTTAGCGGTCATTGATGTCGGGTCAGATACTTTGCGCTTGCGTGTACAGTGGCGGCAGTAAACGGGGCAATTGTGCGTGGTGTAGAACAACACTCTATCAGGGTAGCGATGGGTAATTCCCTTAACAGGCATGTCAGCTTCTTCGCCCAAAGGATCTTCTAAATCTGACGGCAAAATATCTAACTCTCCCATTTGAGGAACGGATTGCAGTCTGATTGGGCAGTTGGGATTATCTTTGTCCATCAAAGAGGCATAGTAGGGAGTGACGCCCATATGAAAAAGCGAATCAGATTTTTCAAAAGCAAGCCGCTCTTGTGGGCTTACATTAATAATTCCTTCGAGCTGATCTATGCGCCTGAAACGTTTTCTTTGTTGCCATCGCCAATCATTCCACTCTGCATCTGTGATCGGTCCAATCCCTGCCTCAATGCGAGAAATAGGAGCATGCATGAAACGATCATAAAAGTGTGGAGGAATTGGCCTGTTTTTATCTGTTCCTTCTCCTCCAATGTCTGATGCATTTTTTGTTGATTCGGGTGGGTTGAAAACAAATCTAATGTCAAAAGAATCTTTTTTGGCTTGAGAAGAACATGATTTTATTTTGTGAGAGTATTTTGACTTTTTTTCTTTAACTTTATCGATAATTTCTGACACATTGATCCCCTATTTTTTGCTGTTTTTGTGGTGAACAAATTTATTTATGCTTGGGAACTTTATGTTTTTGTGACAATTCTATTAAGTATTGTTTGCTTGATTGTTCATTTGTGTGAGTGAGAAACAATTATGGAGTTTTGTGCATGAGCGATTTTAATTTGAGTGAACAGCTTGCTATGGCCTTGCAAAATAACTCAAGCGTTCTTCCGCTTACTTTTGCTTTTATCGCAGGCTTAGTAAGTACGCTGTCACCGTGCATTTATCCGCTCATTCCCATCACTTTGAGTGTTATGGGGGCTCGACGATACGAAAATCGTCTCACAGGATTCTTGGTGGCAAGCTGTTATGTTTTGGGGATGAGTATTGTTTATTCATGCTTAGGCATCATAAGTGCTTCTTTGGGAATTATTTCAGGCTCCCTGATGCAAAATTCACTGGTTCTTTTCATTATTGCCGGCATTTTTATTATTTTTTCCATGGCCATGTTTGGAGTGGTGAATATTGTTTTGCCACAAACATTTCTAAATAAACTGAGTTCATTGGGGGGAGCGGGTTTTAAAGGAGCTTTTATTATGGGTTTGGTAGCTGGAGTTATTGCGGCTCCATGCACGGGCCCAGTTTTAGGTTTTATCTTGACCTTGATTGCTCAAGAACAGCATATAAGTGCAGGTTTTTCATTAATGGCCTTTTTTTCCTTGGGAATGGGTTTGCCTTTTCTTTTGCTGGGAACTTTTTCCTCTCTGCTATCGCACATGCCCAAATCAGGTTTATGGATGGAAAAAGTTAAACAAGTCTTAGGGGCGCTTATTTTAGGAGCAGCTTTTTATTATCTTGGACTGGCAAACAGTTATATTAAAAATTTTTTCATTGTGTTTAGAGATCTTGGCGTAGAAGTTTTGGCAATGAATTTTTTAATGGGATTGTTTTTAGTTTTTGCCTCACCAAAATTTGTTATCAATACAATCTCCCGCACTGTTCCAAAAATTATTGGAGCATGTCTGATCGCCTTGAGTATTGCTGCACTGCTCAACACTCAAGACGAGAGCCACTTAGAAACTGCCCAGGATATCAACTGGCATGTTATCGATACAACATCACCTGCCAACCAATTTGATGAACTACTTATGATGGCTAAAGTGCGTAAACAAAAAGTTATGATCGATTTTTATGCTGATTGGTGTGTCGCTTGCCTTAAACTTTCTAATACAACCTTCAAGGATCCAGCGGTTAGAGAAAAATTCAAAGATTATTTTTTGATCAAAGTGGATGCAACTTCATCAAGCACGCAGTTAAATTATGTTCAGCAGCGCTACAATATAGTTGGCCTTCCTACACTGATTTTCTTGGATGAAAATGGCAAGCAGCTCTTTGATGCAAGTGTGGTTGGCTTTCTTGACTCGCAGACATTTATCGAGCATTTAAAAAGAATAGAAAGTAGATCAATTTAAGCTCAAATTTAATAACTATATTGAGCTGTTAGCTTTTTTTATTGGGCCCAATTCTTAAGCTTGCTGTCGGTTCTATTCAGAGCGGATTTGCTCAATTACACTGACCCTGGCTGTAGTGATAGCAATCTTAGGAATTAACTAGCTTTTAATTTCTTAAGATTGGTATGAGCAGCCTAAGCTTGGCATAAAATAATTTTTTAGCATCTTTGTTTGTGAATTACGCCTGCTATATGGCGTTTGATAATTATAGTTTTTGGGCAGTGAATATGGCAAAAATAATTGTAATAGGTGGTGGACATGCGGGTATAGAGGCAGCTCTATCTTCGGCGCGCATGGGAGTGCCAACCCTTCTCATCAGCGGAATGATCGATCGTATTGGAGCGATGAGTTGCAATCCTGCCATTGGTGGAGTGGGCAAGGGGCATCTGGTGCGAGAGATCGATGCGCTTGGTGGTGAGATGGCTAAGGCTGCTGATGCCACAGGAATTCACTTTAAGGTGCTCAATGCATCTCGTGGCCCTGCAGTTCAAGCGGTGCGATGTCAAAGCGATATGGAACGCTACCGGCAATATATGCACAAGGTGGTGATGACCACAGATAATTTGTTGGTCCGCCAGGATGATGTGGTTGGGCTGATAAGTGAGGATGGCAAGGTTAAGGGAGTTGAGACTCGCCATAGCGGCCATATTTATGCCGATAAAGTTATTATTACCACGGGAACTTTTTTGGGCGGCAAGCTCCATGTGGGAAAAGACGTGAGCGATGGAGGAAGAGCAGGTGAAGCTCCTCAAAAGGGACTTTCACAGTCATTGCTTTCTCTTGGATTTCGTTTGGGGCGACTTAAGACTGGTACGTGTCCAAGGCTTGATGGGCGCACTATCGATTTTAGCGTGTTAGAAGAACAGCTTCCTGAAATTCCCGCACCTCGTTTTGCTTTTGAAAATGAAGTACCGCCTTTGCCTCAGGTTTCTTGCAGAATCGCTCATACCAATGAGCGTACGCATCAGAGTATCAAGGATGGCATCAGCGAAGGTCTTGCGCCGATCTACAACGGACAGATCGATTCAAGTGGTCCGCGCTATTGCCCAAGCATTGAGGACAAAGTTATTCGCTTTGCTCAAAAAGAATCGCACTTGATATTTTTAGAGCCCCATGGGCTTGATACTCATGAGTATTATCCAAATGGATTGACGACTTCACTGCCGCCTGCTTTGCAGCTTAAATTTTTGCGCACAATGAAAGGTTTGGAAAATGTTGAAGTGACCCGCTGGGGTTATGCTGTCGATTACGACTTTGTCGATCCCACTCAACTTTATGCAACGCTCGAGACAAAAAAAATGAGCGGTCTTTATTTGGCTGGCCAAATAAATGGAACCACCGGATACGAAGAAGCTGCAGCCCAAGGATTGATTGCAGGTATCAATGCAGCCTTGTCGCTAAAAAATGAGGCACCGCTGATGTTGAGACGTGATCAGGCCTATATCGGCGTGTTGATCGATGATCTGGTCACCAAAGGTACCACCGAGCCTTATCGCATGTTTACTTCGCGCGCCGAACATCGCTTGACCTTGCGCGATGACAATGCCTATGCCCGCCTTATGCACGAGGGAGATCGCGTGGGGCTTTTGCCTAAAGAGCGCTTCTTGCGCATGAAAAATTTTGAATCTGAGGTGAGCGAGCTTATGGAAAAGTTTGCCCAACTTATGATTGAGCCAAGCGAGCACATTAATGCTTGTTTAAATGCGCTCAACTCACCTTCGCTTGTGGTGAAAACTAAACTTGCTCAGATAATTCGTAGGCCTGAAATTTCAGAATCAGCAGTGTTTTCTCTGTTGCCAGACAATTTTTTGGTGAGCGATAAGAGAGTGATTATTAGAGCTGCCATCGAAATAAAATACGAAGGCTACATCAAGCGCGCTCAGCTCAGCCAAGAAAAACAAAGGGCTTTGGAAAATAAACACATACCGAAGCATTTATTTGATAAGCAAACTCCTGGGTTAAGCAATGAAATTTTTGAAAAGCTCAAAAAATTTCAGCCCCAGACTTTAGGACAAGCATCTCGTATGCCAGGGATAACTCCCGCTGCTATCACCTTGCTTGCGGTAGAAATTCAAAGATCCTGCGAGGCACAAGATGTCTCTTGATATTGCCTGCCAAGATAGCATCTGCGCACTTTCTACTCCTCAAGGTTATGGTGCCTTGGCTATCGTGCGAATTTCTGGCCCTTTGACCATGCAGATTTTCTCGCAAATTTTTAGAAAACATAAAGGCGATATAGAAGCCATGCGAGCCATGCATGGTGCGGTGATAAGTCATGATGGCTCTATTATCGATGACGTCATGGCACTGTTATTTAAAGGAAAAAATAGTTTTACCGGTGAGGATAGTGCAGAGATACACTGTCATGGCAATCCGCTTATCATCGATCAAATCATAGAGAGAGTGTGTTCTTTGGGTGCAAGGTTGGCAAAGCCAGGAGAGTTTTCCATGCGCTCGGTGCTCAATGGCAAAATTGATTTGGTTCAGGCGGAGAGCATTGCTGATCTTATTCATGCTGAAACCACTGCGGCAAAAGAAGCAGCTTTGCAGGGCGTGCGTGGAGGTCTGGCTGACAAAACAAAGAGCATTAAAGAAATGATAATTTCCGTGCTGGCTGAAATGGAAGCGCGGATGGATTTTCCTGACGAAGAATTAGGCAGTTACGATAAAAATTTTTTGCTTGGGCGCATCGATGAAGGAGTTTTGCTCTTAAAAAAACTTCTTGATGGAGCAGATTATGGCATCAAGCTTCATGAGGGAGCACGTATTGTAATCTGCGGTTTGCCCAATGCGGGAAAATCAACTTTGCTCAATCAATTATCTGGCCAAGAGCGAGCCATAGTTCATGACAGTGCTGGCACCACACGAGATGTGTTGGAAGCTCGCATCGATCTTGATGGTGTGCCAGTGGTCTTGGTTGATGTGGCGGGCATTCGTGAAGTTGATTTAGAAAATGATATTGAAAAGATTGGGATCGATAAAGCACTTGACGAGTTAGACAAAGCTCATGCGGTGATCTGGTTGGGTGATGGTGGCAGTGAACATCCTTTTTCAGATGTTCGCATCAATGAAAAGTTAAAAGATATTCCAGCGCCTTTGCTCTACGTGCTCAATAAATCTGATGTGGCTTTGAAAAATTCGTCGGATGTGCTCACTATCTCAGCAAAATATGGCCACAACATCGATGAGTTGAAGCGTGCATTAAAAAAAATGATCGTCAAAGAAACTACTTCAGTGCGGGAAATCTATGTCACAAGGGCGCGTCAGCGTGAAGAGCTAAATGAAGCGCTCAACGGGCTTAAAGAATCGTATCGAGCATTGGAATTATCTTTGGTGGATGAGGTTGTTGCATCTGAGCTTAGAAGAGCTGGTTTAGCTTTTGAGCGGCTCTTTGGTATGGATCTATCTGAAAGCGTGCTCGATACAATTTTTAGTCAGTTTTGTATTGGAAAATAATTATGAAAAAGCCTGCAAAAATTGCCCTTGACCAACTGCTGGTGGAGCGATCGCTTGCGCCTGATCTGCAGCGTGCTCGTAGCTTGATCATGGCAGGTGAGGTGATCGTTGAAGATCATTGTGTGGATAAGGCGGGCACTAAATTTCGATCGGATGTTGTTCTACGTTTGCGTAGCCAAGAACATAATTTTGTCTCTCGCGGCGGGCTTAAACTTGAACATGCGCTCAAGCGTTGGAATATCGATGCGACTGATGCCATTTGTATGGATGTGGGAGCGTCCACTGGGGGATTTAGTGAAGTCTTGCTCCAGCATGGCGCCAAAAAAGTCTACGCCATTGACGTGGGTTATGGTCAGCTTGCGCATAAACTGCGCATCGATAAGCGCGTGGTTAATCTTGAACGAACTCATATTCTAAAACTTGATGATGAAATAATTTCTCCTAAACCATCACTTGTGGTGATCGATCTTAGTTTTATTTCGCTCACCAAAGTGCTGGGACGCATTGTAGAGCTGCTCTCAAAGCCTGCTTGTGTAATCGCTTTGGTTAAACCTCAGTTTGAAGCGAGCAAAGAAGATATCGGTGAAGGAGGTATCGTCACTGATGATGAAGTGCGAAAGGCTGCCGTGGAAAAAATTAAAATCTTCGCCCAAGAACTCGGCTTTGTGGTTAAGGGGGTAGAGACAAGCCCAATTTGTGGTGCTAAGGGAAACGTAGAATATTTGCTTGCTTTATTTATTGATTGAGAGAATTTATGTGTAAAAAAATTATCTTTTTATTTTTACTATGTGCAAATTTTTTATCAGCCTTTGAAGTTCAAGAAATACCAGAAGAAAATATTCAAAATGCAGAAGAAAATTTTTTTATTATGCTTGACAAAGAGGTTCATGAAATCAGGCCAGAAGAATTCTTTCGGTGCCTTTTTAGTTATAGTGAAAAGCTTTCAGTTATTAATGAAGAGATTAATTCATTTGTTTTGTTAGATTTGATTGCAAATACAATTAAAGAAAAGCAAAAAACACAAAAAATTTTTTCTTTGTATGAACAGTGGAAAGAAAATTTTACTCGTGATGAACAAAGTCAACAATTTTGGTTTGAATATATTTTTCTATCGCTCAATGCAAAACTTGATAATGAGGCTTTGCTCAAGAGTGCAGCCGAAAATTTAGAGCAGCTCGATCCCAATAAGGTGGGTAATCTTTACTATATAAATATCCTCTATCTTTTTTATTCAAACTCGCGTGAATATAACAACAAAGCCAAGGATTTTTTGCGAAATATAAGTATTGAAGATGTGTTCACTAAAAATGGGATGGCACGCATTGTATCGCAAATTATAACGATGCAAAATAGACTTGATTATAGTCGAGAATTCTTGGATATGGTTTTTGCTCAATTACCAAGCTTTGCAGAGAAAAACCCCCGACAATCTTTTGAAATTGTAACAGCATTTTTAATATCTCCTCACTATCAGTTGGGAGTCAAAGAATTCATAAAAACGAGCATGCCGCAGCAAGAGATAGATGGCGTCAAACCGGTAGTTTTTTGTATAAAAAATTGGCTGAGACTCAAAAACACCAAAGAAGCAGCTTGGGAGCTTTTTAATGAGTTGATCATGCAAAACCCCAAAGCAACATTTCAAGAAAAATATAATTTGATATTTGATCTTTTTCATACCAACCAGGCCTACGGGCAACAGACTTTGGGTTCATTGTGGGATTCAGCCACAAGACAAGAGCGCAGTGAGATACTTTTGTATTTGATAAACTATCGAGAAAATGGGGGTATCAAAGAGTTTCTATCCAGCACTATTGAAGATTATTTAAGCGATATCTACCTTTTTATCACAACAAAATCGCGGTGGAATCAAATGCTCAACTTGGTGGACTACCTGCTTAGGAGCCAAAGAGCAGATTTCAGTAGTCATGCACTAAGGTATTATAAAGACTCAAATCTGATACCTTTTGAGATAAAAGCCCGCATCTTATATGCAATTTTAAATGAAGCAAATAATGAGCCTTTGCTGGAACAGTTGCGATTGAACGCAATCGATATTGCACGCGAAGTTTATGAAATTTTTTCGCTGGCTAATCTGGAAATAAAACAAGAGCTTTTTGCTCAATTTGGCGCTTCAATTTTTTGCATTGATAAAAAAAATGAAAATTTTCTTATGATGAAAAATTATTTGCTCACTCAAGCCAAAGATGAAAAAAATCTTGTTTTTATGAGAAGAGATCTTGTTAAAGCCTTGAAGAGTAGTGCTGATAATGAACAAGTATTTTTTAGTGTCTGGGGAGAGCAGCTTTTTTGGGAAACAATGATTTGGCAGGAGAAATGGAATATTCATCCCAATGATGATGTCAAATATCATCCTCATACTCCAAGAACCCTTTTTAGAGCAAAATTTATCTTAGGCAAATTGACGCAATCCTTGAGAGAATTAAAAAATGAGGATGGATTTTTTGAGCAAGAAGGTGTTTTGAATAAAGCGCGCGAGCTTTTGATGGATCCAGCCTTCAAAAATAATTTTTCTCAAGAAATAGGTGCAGAGGAATTTGACCGCTATCACAGCGAAGCATTGGCTAATCTCAAAGAGAAATTGAGTAATGTTCACTTTTGGATGCTTCCGTGCTCAGAGTTTGAGGGTTATCACAACGGGGAAGTAGTGTCTTATGTGATTCGCTTTATTGCTCAGCAAAAAGATAGCGATTCATTTGCAGCTCTCCTTTCATCGCTTATGCAATCGCTCGCCAGTACTGAAGCTATGACTATGTGCAATGAAGGAGCAATTTCAGCTTTGCTTGTTGCTACTTTTGATAATTATTTCGAAAGAGAAGGGGGAGATCAAGTTCGCTTATATGAAGACCATCTAGATACGATCATAGCTCAAGCACGAAAACTTAAATCAGAGGCTATCTCATTTGCCGGTGCCTATTTTAAAGGTGATGAAAATAAACTCATGGCAGAAATCCTTGAGGATAGTAATTTAGCAGATTATCTAAAAGAAAATTTTTTGATCGATAAAGTATCCGGAAAAAATCACCACGATAAAACTTTGGCAGAAATTTTTTTGCTAGAACAAAATCAAGACCTAGAAAAAATCATTGAAAAATATCGCAACAACAAAGAGCCTCTTAGTGAACTTGAAGAAATAGTCATGGATAAATTTAACAGACTGATTTTTAGACCAATTTTTCTTCGCTGGTTGGGAGAAAAGTATCAAGACCTCGTCATATTTGACCCAGACTATAAAGGGCTTAAAAAATTAAGTTTTCCATGCTTTATCAAGGCCGTTGAAGATCTTTAAAAGTTAATGCGGACTTACAAATAAAATAACAACTTGCTATTACACGCTTTGTCTATCAACTCGAAAGGATAGCGTATGCAGCTTGTTCACAAAGTTCGTTTTGTTACTGCGGCGTCTTTATTTGATGGTCACGATGCGGCCATCCACGTCATGCGCCGTATTTTGCAATCTCAGGGCGCTGAAGTTATTCACCTGGGGCACAATCGTTCAGTATGGAGTGTGATCAAGGCGGCCATTGAAGAAGATGTGCAAGGCATTGCTGTATCGAGCTATCAGGGCGGGCATGTAGAATATTTTAGCTACATGCTTGAGCTGCTCAAAAAAAACGATGCAGCTGACATAAGTATTTTTGGCGGTGGTGGCGGCGTTATTGTTCCTGAAGAAATTACATTGCTGTGTGAGCGCGGAATCAAAAAAATTTATTCGCCCCAAGATGGTTTAAACATGGGTTTGGTCGGCATGATCCAAGATATGTTGGGGCAATGTGATAGATATGCTTCGTATCCCGTGAGCACACTCACTCTCGATAAGCCAAGCCGCAGAGAAATCGCTCGTACTATCAGTACACTTGAGCTTGGTTCAGATGAAAAAAACCCTGAATATCACACTGCTAAAAATGAATTACTAAAAGCCATAAAAGGGATTGGTGCAGCTAGAAAAAAAGCGCCGGTGATAGGTATAGCTGGTGTGGGAGGAGCGGGTAAAAGCTCATTGATCGATGAGATATTGGCTCGTTTCCTGCAGGCTTTTCCGCAAAAAAAGATAGCTGTTTTGAGTGTGGATCCCACCAAAATTAAAAGCGGTGGTGCACTCTTGGGTGATCGTATTCGTTTTAATAGCGCTGATAATGATCGTGTATTTGTGCGATCGATCGCCACGCGCGAAGCAAATATTTCTATTGCTCGCAGTGCTAAGGACATTGTTTCGTACCTAAAGGAACTTGATTTTGACCTGGTGCTTTTGGAAAGCGCAGGTATTGGTCAGAGCGATAGCAGCATCAATGAAGTGAGTGATGCATCAATCTATGTTATGACCCCCGAGTATGGTGCACAAAGTCAGCTTGAAAAAATCGATATGCTCGATAGTGCTCGATTGGTTGTCATCAATAAGTTTGACAGACCAGGAAGTCTTGATGCTTTGCGCGATGTAAAAAAAACCTTTCAAAGAAATCACAATTTATTTGATAAGAACTGGCAGGATATGCCGGTGTTTGGCACTAGCGCGCATATCTTTGGTGACTTGGGTACCAATCGTTTTTTCAACCGCTTTATAAAACTTTTGCAAGAGATCGATCCAAACAATGAGTGGCAGTGCGAGAGCTTGAGTGAAGGAGAGCCTGCATCACGAAGTCTCATTCCCAAAAAACGATCAAGATATTTATCGCAGCTTTCAGAGTGTGTTCGCGAGCACCATCAAAAAGTTGATAAGCAAGCACAGCTCTATGATCGTATCGAGAATTTGCAAGCTGTAGCTTTAGAGATCCATAACGATGCAGCCTTAAAAGAGCTCACACAAAAAATTGATGAGCTTAAAAATAATGTTGATATAGAAATGGATGAGCAGGTCGATAACTTTTTTAAAAAGCAAAAAGACTATCAAAATAATCGAGTAAGCTACCAAGTTCGTGAAAACAAAATCGATATCGATAATAACTTTGAATCGCTATCGCATTTATCCATGCCTAAAGTACAAACGCCACATATCAAGCGCAAAAGTGATGCGGCATATTTTGTTGGCAAAGAAAATTTGCCGGGATATTTTCCCTACACCGCGGGAGTGTTTCCTTTTAAGCGGGTTGATGAAGATCCAACCCGTATGTTTGCTGGCGAAGGATCGCCCGAGCGTACCAATAAGCGATTTCATTATTTAAGCCAAGGTCATGGTGCTACCAGATTATCGACGGCATTTGATTCAGTGACACTCTATGGGCACGATCCCGATGTGCGCCCAGATATTTATGGAAAGATCGGCAATGCAGGTGTTTCGGTCTGTTCTTTGGATGATGCCAAACGGCTTTATTCGGGCTTTGATCTGATCGATCCCAAAACTTCTGTCTCTATGACTATCAATGGCCCTGCACCAACCATGCTTGCTTTCTTTTTTAATGCAGCCATTGATTTTGAAGTGGAGTCGCAGCTTAGAAAGCAAGGGCGATGGGATGCTAGCAAAAAAGCGATTGATGATTGGTTTTTAAAGAAAAATATTTCTCAACCGCGCTATCGCCAACAATCCTTGCCTAAGGGACATAATGGCAATGGCTTAGGGTTTTTGGGACTTCCATCAAGTTTAATAGTTGATGAGCAGTTTTATCAAAATGTGAAGGATCATGTTTTAAAAAATGTTAGGGGAACTATTCAGGCGGACATTTTAAAAGAAGAACAAGCGCAAAACACTTGTATTTACTCGGTAGATTTTTCTTTGAGAATGATGGGTGATTGCCAAGAATATTTTATAAAAAATCAGATCAAGAATTTTTATAGTGTGAGCGTAAGCGGTTATCACATTGCTGAAGCGGGTGCTCACCCCATAACCCAGTTAGCGTTTACTTTGGCCAACGGCTTTACTTTGCTTGAATATTATCGGGCACGTGGGATGAAGGTCGATGACTTTGCTCACAACTTTAGTTTCTTTTTTTCAAATGGGATGGACCCTGAATATGCTGTGATAGGCCGTGTTGCACGCAGAATTTGGGCCATTGCTCTAAAAAATATCTATGGTGCTAACGAACGAAGTCAAAAGCTCAAATATCATATTCAAACCTCTGGGCGTTCATTGCATGCTCAGGAGATGGCCTTTAACGATATTCGGACTACGCTACAAGCATTTTATGCTATCAGCGATCATTGTAATTCTTTGCACACTAATGCATTTGATGAAGCTATTACCACTCCTACAGAAGAATCGGTGCGTAGAGCAGTAGCTATCCAGATGATCATCAATCATGAACTGGGAATGACCAAAAATGAAAATCCGCTTCAAGGATCTTATTTTATTGAAGATTTAACCAACAAAGTTGAAGAAGCGGTGTTAGGGGTCTTTGAGCAGCTGGATGCCCGCGGTGGGGTTTTGGGAGCGATGGAAACTATGTATCAACGCTCTAAAATTCAAGAGGAAAGTCTTGAGTATGAACACAAAAAACATTCGGGTGAGCTTAAAATTATTGGGGTCAATACATTTTTGCCCAAGTCCCAAGAAAAGCAGGAAAAAATTGAGTTAATGCGTTCTAGTAAAGAAGAAAAAGAGCTGCAGGTTGAGCAGGTTAGAAGAATGCATTCATGTTTTAGTGTGGAACGCAAAGATGCATTGAATAAACTTAAGCATGCAGTTTTGCATCAAGAAAATAGCTTTCCTTGTCTGATGGAAGCTGCCAAGTACGCAACTATTGGAGAAATCAGCCAAAGTTTCTTTGAGGTGGGCGGGGCCTATCGTAGAGCTATGTGAAATTTTAGAATTCGCTTGAATGCGGGCAGTAAAAGCAAGCCCAACCCCATTGCATTATACATTGGGTAGGCTAACTATGACAATGCGATCATGGAAATACGTGCCAGCAAAAGACATATTTGTTAGACATTGATCTGAATGACCAATTTTTGCTTTTGTTTAGGTTTAGGTTTAGGTTTTGGTGACTGCTTGAGGCAAAAGATTTTTAGCTTGAAATGAGCACGTATTTAAAGATTTTTAGTAAGCAAGGAGTATTATTATTATGCTTATCAGTAATTTAAGGATTTTTTTTCTAGCAGTGCTGACTGCATTTTTAGTGTCATGCGGCAATGGTGACGATGATAACCAAAACCAAGACCAAGGCAGTACTATTGAGCGGAGCTCAACTGAGCTTGGTGAAAACAGCTATAAGTTGATCGAAGAGCAAAAACTCAGTGTCGATAAAAAGAATAAGATCATAGGAGCGGTCAATACTGCCATCAAGTTGCATAAGAAAGATAAAACCGCCCGAGAAAATGCGATTAACAAAGCTGTCAAAGACAACGGTGGTTCCGATGCGCTTGCAAGTGAGTTGAATACTAAGGTAGCTGAAGAAAATCCTATCGCAGCTGAGACTGTCAAGCTTGACGATCAAGGTAGCCTCAGTAATGCTACCTACAAATTATTTAAGGATATTTGTGATGCGAACGCTGACAAATGCCAAAAACTCAATGACATTTTAGCTCAAGTAATAGAGATCAACGATCAAGAAACTGTAGCAAATGGTTCTACTCAAGTTACAAGAAATACCAAAATCGATAACTTGAACATCGTTCCTGCTGATTTGGCTGAAGGAGACGTAGCTCAGTTTAAAGGCAGACTCAAAACCACCATGCAAGCTCATGTAGGTCTTCTTTCAGGCGTGATCGAACTTACCAAAGTCGCTGATTCAGGTTTGAATCCGGATATTTACAACAAGATTATTGAACAACCCTTGAGAGGAGCACGTAGCGCCCAACAACTCAATGAAATTATAGTTGCGGTAAGAGATGCTATTACTGCTAATTCTCAGCCTAAGCCTGCTCGAAACACCGCTATCGAAAATGCTGTTGCAGCCCAAGGTGGTGCAAATGCAGCTTATTCTGACGCCATTAAAACTATTGTAGATCAAAAACATCAGGAAAATATTACGGCTGAGGCAGCTTCAGGTCTTAAGACTGCCACCTATACTGCTGTGGTAACTACGGCCAATACAAGTCTTAACAATACTCAAAGAAACGCTTTGATGGCAGCGGTTGTAGTTGCCAAAGATAAGGGCACAAGTACTGAGCGTAATACAGAGATTGAGAATGCTATCAAGGCTGTTCGTGGTATTGCTCCTGGTACTGCTTTGGCAGGTGAAGACACCACACTTGCTACAGCTATCAAGGCCGCAGTAGCAGCCGACTATCCTATCGAGGTAACAACTCAGGCAAAATCGGGTCTTGCTCAAAGTGTATGGGATGTCATCAATGCAAGCGGAAGAACAGCTGAGCAAAAAAATGCCATCATATCAGCAGTTGTAGCTGCAAAAAATTTGGCTGAAGCTCAACGCAGGACTCAGATTAGCCAAGCTGTGACTAGGAATGGTGGTACAGATGCTACACTTGCCAACAATATTATAACTGCTGTGACAGATGCATATGATCCTGCTGGCATGCTTGGGCTTGATACATCAGGTCTTGATGCAGTAATCTATTGGGCTATCAGAAATGCAGCCATCGATAATGCTCATAAAGTTACTCTGATTGGGGCTGATAATGCTCCTGGTACACTTCATCCTATTCGTGGTGCTATGGATACTCGCCCTCGTGATAAACGAACGCGCGATGCTGCGATCCTAGCTGCTGTTGATGGGTTGCGTATTGTTGATGCTACCCAAGTTTTGAACCTTAAAACTTCTCTCCTTGCTGCAGCTGATGCAGCCCAAGCTATTGATGCTTTGACCAGTGAAGCAGGATCGGGATTGGCAGCAGGCATCTACAATGCGATCGTTGGAACAGGTGATCCTGCTAATTTCCCTCGTAGTATCAGCAATGCTCAAATGAATGCAGTGATGGCTCCAGTAGATAATGCATTGAAGGTGAGACCGCTGACCCAAGATAATCGTGACAATGCTCTTAAAGCAGCAGTGCGCACAGTTTTGGGCTTGGATGCTGCAGCTGAGCTGAGCGCAACAAACAATGTGGATGCATTTAACTGGTATACCTTAATCAAAACAGCGGTCGATACAGCACATGCAATCACTGCGCTTGATGCTAAGCCTAATGATATGGCTCAGGCCATCTATGATGCCATCGTTGGACAAGCCGGCATCACCAATGCCGAGATGAACCAAGCGATCAGATCAAATGATTTGAAGAACGCTATAAAAGATAATCGCGGTGATAAGCCTGCTCGAGATACAGCCATCAAGGCGGCTTTGTCAGGAGCCGGAGTTTTGGGAAGAGCTCTTACTGGTGATACCTTGCTTTGGGCTGATGCAATCATCGCTGCAGCGGATACTACCTACGCTGATGCAGTTATCGCTAAGAATGCTGCAGCTCTCAATAGTTTGAATGAGGATGTATACAACCTAGTGATAGGCATGCCAGGAAAATCTAATGCCGAGATCAATAACGCGCTTGTAGTTCTTGCTTCATTGCTTGATCCTGCAACAATAACTCATCAAAATCGAGTGGAGGCTATTATCACTGATGCAGCGGGAAACTTTAGTGGCCTGAGTGCAGATGGAAAACGTAACTTGTTGCGCGCTATGGACCAACATCACCCTCTAACTGTTGCTGCTGGTCCTGACGTAAGCAAGGGTGTTGTAGAAAAAAATATGGTTGTTGGTGGTACGCCAGGTTTGGTAGTGCGGGTCGATGAGACCAATAATGACCTTATCAAGCCTTTTAAGATTTTTGGTGTAACTAAAAAGAAAAGAGTATTCTTGCCGAGTGCTATGCTAGCGGAGTTGCATGTTAAGGTTGGTGATGAGGTATGGTTTACCACTATCAGCCCAGCAGGTACTATGATTAATATAGGTCAAGCGGATGCAGTTAATGCTACTGGTAATGTTCCACTTATAACTGCACCTATTACTCACTATGTGATACATCCATAAGCTTTGTTGCTTGTGTGATGAAAGAGGCCCCATTTTTGGGGCCTTTTTTTATAGGCGTGCGTGTTTTAGACGCAGCGCATGATCCAAAAAAATAGTGGTGGTGGTGAGCTCTAGATCATGGGATAGGGGAGATACCACGCCTCCTACTGGAATGAGATGGTGGGCGTTTGGCAATGCGCCAAGCCATTTGCCAAATTTCATGGAACACAGGCTCACCAATCCATCGTTTTTTTCGTGACTATCAAAAGCTTGAGATGTTTTTTCTAAGAGATAACCAAACCAGTCACTGAGGCTTGTAGGAGAAGAACCAAAACTTCCCCATGAATAGAGTCTTTTATCGTGGTAATAATGCGGCCCTTCTTGGCACCAATTGCTTGATAAGCCATGAGGATAGCGTTGATTAAAATCTCTAAGAGCGCTGGTGGTGAGTGACTCAAGTGCCATCCACGCGTTTTGCCAGCCAAAATAGCCCGATAGAGCACCTATGCTAAAACCAAAAATATTGGCGAATGCCGTGGCGATATAGGCTCCAATGGGGTTTTCAGAGAGTTTTTCGTAGATGACATCGGCTACCTTTGACCCTCTGTGTGGTGAGCCAATAGTTGTGACCGAGGCTACGCTATCTGGATAATTTTCCAAAACATAACGGGCATCAAGCCCACCATGGCTATGACCGATGAGGTTGTATTTTTCATGCCCCCACATTAAGAGCTGTTGATAGAGCTGCTCTCCACGCTCATGAGTGGAGTTTGCCTGACTCACGTGAGCAATATAGACTTTGGCGCCACAGGCTTCTAGATTTTGTGGAATATCCCCCCAATAGCTCATCGATCCGATGTCACCGCCAAAACCAAAAAGACCGTGGCTTAAGACTATTGGATAAGTGGTGCTACAGTTCTCGTGCGAAGATTTAAGCGAAAGAGAAAGAATAAAGATCAAAAAAACAGATAACTTCATAGGTATCCCCCCTGAAATAAATATTCGCGAGTAAAAAATTTTGATAAAAAAAACCGCTCCAAGGAGCGGCCGATCGGTCTGCAAAAAGTTTAGAAAATTTTTATTGAATCTTAAAACGCCTAGGGATGAAGTGTTTTTCTTTTTTGGTTTCTAAAAGCAAAGTTTCAAGCACTAAAGCAATTTCTTTTGGTTTAAAAGGTTTTTTTAATACCGCAGAATCATTGTCAAAGGGAATGATTGTGGAGTTGTTGCTGCTAAAAAGCAGTACAGGAACGTTGATACCGAGCCTGCGAAGATGATGGATAGTCGTTTGGCCATCAATATAGGGGAGCTCAAGATCAAGCAAAATAACATCTGGGTGCGTGTCACAAGCAAGATCAATACATTCGTGACCGTTGCGGGCTTGTTCGGCATGAAAGCCAACTGATATCAGATACTCGAACAAAGTCATTCTTAGGTGGGGTTCTTGGTCACAGATGAGCACTCTTGGCTTAAACTTATTGTTTATGTAACTATCTACCTTCCACATGGAGGCGCCCCCTGTTAGCTTTGGACGGCGTAGATTAACAATTTTCAAAAAGCGCAACCAGTTGATTTTAGGATCGGGGACTAATGGCGGTAAAAAGCGCCTAGAATTTAAAAGGTTTTTTCAAAGTACTTAAGATCATGAGGATATTAAAGGTGGCACATGCTTGGTATTAATTCTGATTTACCTACTATTAAATTGACTAAATATTTTTTTACGCCGCTGGACAATGCTGTAGCAACAGCGCGGACGTGTTATTCATCTCGCATTATTTACGACGAAGATGTAAGCAAAAATGACCAAGCTAAAAATTTAAGAGATAAAATTGCACGAAGCACTTATTTGGCTGGCCATCACACTACTTTGCAGCATGCACATTTTCAATTCGCTATGTCTCAGGTAAGCAGGCATGCATTGTGGGGCTTTTTCCACTCCCATCCTTTTTATAATTCCGAACAAGTAAGTCAGCGCTATGTTGGTGTTAAAACAGGAAATTTTTTAATTCCACAATTTGACAATGAGCGATTAACGGCGCGCTATATCGCAGCACTTGAGCGCCAGCAAGATGCATACAATCAATTGTGTGTGATGCTGCATCCTGTGTGCGAAGAGCTTTATTTTCAAATCTACCGAGGAAGACTAAAGTCCAAAACAGATAAAAGATGGCAAAATGCTATTAAAAAACGTGCTCAGGAGGTGGCTCGTTATGTATTGCCTCTGGCTACCCATTCCCATCTTTACCACACCATCTCAGGCTTAAGTTTGCACCGCTATCATCGCTTGGCTCAGAGTTTTGACTGTCCATTTGAACAAAAAATTATCATAAAAAAAATGGTGGAAGAGGTTAACAAAATCGATCCACAGTTTTTTGCTTGGATCGAAGACTGCATGCCTTTGGAGCAAACTCTTGAAGCTCAGACCTTACAAAGACTCTCTTTGGAAAGGATCGATAGCAAAAATGCAGCATCATGCGCTTTATCGTTTGACGCATCGCTCAAAGGAAAAACAGCTCAGCTAATAAGCTCAAGTGAAAATCCCGAACAATTGATCGGTGATGCGGTGCGTCAGATTCTCTATTTGGGCAAAGAAAAATTATCAGACCAAGATGCGGTGGCATCACTGCTATCGCCCATAAAAAACAGTTATTTGGGTGAGCCGCTTAATCTGTTGAGCTTGAGTAAAATGGCTAAAGCTTTGGATATGGTGCACTTTACTTTTAATAAAAAAATGTCTCATGCAGCAGACTCACAGGCTCAGCGCCACCGCATGATCCCAGGCGCCAGGGCCATTTTTAGTCGCACTATCGATCTTGATAAACCTGACTACATTATTCCATCGCTATTTAAGCATGAAGCTGCTGCCCAGGCTTTAGAACTCTATGAACGTATACATGAGCAGACATGGGAAGATGCAAGGTGGCTTTATTCTCAGGGTGTTCAAGCAGAAGCACTACAGTATATGTTTAGCAATTCATTTCCGATTCGTTACACCGACTCAGGAACGCTGATGGACTATCTCCATAAGTGGACTACCCGCCTTTGCTATAATGCTCAAGAAGAAATTTGGGCCACTACCGTAGATGAAGTGATGGCGGTGAGAAAAAAATCTCCCATGATTGGCCAGTATTTAATGCCACCTTGTGGCACACGACAGTCTTCAGGGCATACGCCTATCTGTCCCGAGGGAGATCGTTTTTGTGGAGTTTTGGTTTGGAAAAAACCTATCGAAGAATACCATCGGGTTTTCTAATAGGATTAAAATCGCTAGAAAGAGCAAACATGCATGTAAGACTCTTTTGGTTTTTATAATCGAGAGCAACCATAGCCGGAGTTTGCATAGCATGGTTAACTTTGTTCAGGGTGCCAAAACCTCTATACATAAGTAGGACAAGTATTCGGTAGTCTTTGCCATAGCGAGCAAAATGATGGACAGCTGTATTTCCTTTATGATCTTCGCAATCGGCTCTGGCTTTGGTTTTATGCAAAATTTCAATTACCATAGGCAAATTGTTAGTCTTCACAGATTCATGCAAAAAACGACATGAGTTGCTTTGAGCAAAAGAAGCGTGGGAGAAAAAACAGAGTAAAAGTAAGGATCCCAAAAATTTTTTATAAAAGCTTTTCATGTTTTTTGTGCTTCCAAAAAAAAATGCTTACGCTGCGGTATTTCGGATTAGTCTGCTAAAAGTTGCGAGCAGATCTGGAATTTTTTATCAAAAATAATAATTCTGCCACGATGTAAGGGGATTGAGCTGCGTGTGTTTAAAAACGAGCAGTTTCATATTTTGCTATATGCATAACGGATTATATAACTCATTTTTTATTTGTTTCTTTGTAAATTTTATATCTCATTATGTGTGTTCCAAAAGCATTGTTAAATACTTTCAAAAGAGCCTCTAAAACTAATGAATGCTTTTATTTCAAATAATAATCGAGAGAGTTCATCCAGCAACACATTAGTATTTATGTCTGTTTTAACGCAGGGACCTACGCTTTCGTTTACCCAGCCATCTTTTAAGTAATCTTGGGCAATCAAGTCCTGGCGTTTAATATAGGGTTGGTTAGAAATAGTAAGAGATTTTCCTGGCAAAAGTTTTAGTTTCATAAAATCAATAAAGGTGTCTCTTGTATTTGCTCTTACTAATTTTTTATTTCCATCTAATTTCATCGGCGATGCTATTTCGATTATTTTTATTTGTTGGAAGCTTTGTTTATAAGGTTGAAATTTAATAATTTCGCGCATTAAATCGATCTCAGTTTCAGTGGTAGCCTCGGTTTTAAAATCAAACTTAAATGGTTTTACTTCGCTATTTTCATCTAATGGCCTGAGCGACCCCATCAATACTAATTTTTCAAAACTAATGCCTCTATTGATTTCCTCTACCAAAAAATCCAAACGTGACTTTATAGTTTGGTAGCTTGCTCCTAGGACAAATACATAATCATATTTTTGCGCAATAGGCCTAATTTCAGAATACAATCCTAAATTTTTAATTTCGCGGATTATTTTGCTCTGCAATTCTGGTCGAGATTCATTTAAATCTTTTCTTTCAAGGCCACTGCGTCTAAGCCATGCTTGCTGAGTGCAACTAACTACGCTCTTAAGATCTCTTGGGCAGGATACTTGGGTAAGTTTTAAAAGCTCTACAATTGGTTGAGTAACCAAGCCTCTTTCATCAACCAAGGTTCTCACATGAGACAAAGCACTTTGAGCCTGGTTTTTTTGGGTATTAAATAAGATGCTCTTGCAGCCAATAAATAATAACGAGCAAATGCCCAAAAAACTAAGTTGAAAAATATGCTTCACTTGATCTCCTATCCTAGTGCAGTAATGAAGGCTTGATAGACGAGAGCATTTTTAATATGGGCAATCCTCTAGCTGTTAGCCTTGAGCAGAGCAGGACCAAGAGCTCATAACATCAATAATGACAAGCATCAAAGGTACAAGGGCATAATTTATGATGGGCACAGGTACGATAGAATGTTCTTCAACTCCCTTATAATTTTGAAAAGCTATCAAAATAAATAAATCAACGCTATTAAATGCTTTAGAGGGCCAAAATTCGGAGGCATCATGACTAATATTATTTCAAGGAATCAAAGAATGACTACACATGGAAGCGTTTGGCCAGCGCAAAAAAGTGCTTGGGCTACATCGTTTGAAATTTTTTGTAAGAGCGTATTTAAAATCTATTGCCCTTTGCAAACTTTTGGGCGTGAAAATTTACCTTCTGTGCCTTTTATTATTTGTTCAAATCACGCAAGTCACCTTGATAGCAGTATGCTCATGGCGGCCACTGGTTTGGCGTTTCAAAAGATAGGCTTGATCGCTGCAAAAGATTATTTTTTTGATCAATCTCATCGTTTTTATTTGCACTACATGATGAATCTTGTACCCATTGCGCGTGGAAACGGTGGACGGGCTATTAAGGATAGCATTATTGCATGCCGATCTTTTCTTGATGAAGGTGGGCAGGCATTGATCATCTACCCTGAAGGGACGAGAACCATCACAGGTGTTATGGGTCGCTTTAAAGAAGGAGCAGCTATTTTAGCTCATGAACTTGATTTACCCATGGTACCTGCTTATGTGGGAGGCTCGTTCAATGCTCTCCCTAAAGGATCCTATTTCATTAAACCTCATCGCTTATGGGTGGCATTTGGTGAGCCGGTGATGGTGTCTGATTGGTTGAGTTACGACGAGAAAAATGATCGAAGGGCAACTTTCATTGCTTATCGTGAGGCGACTGCAGAAATTCAAAAACGTGTGCGTGACTTAGAGGATAAGAATGCTCATGACTAACAAACATTATTTGATAACAGGAGCTTCATCGGGCTTGGGGAGAGAGCTGGCCTTACAACTTGCCAAGGGAGGCAACGGATTAACGCTGGTTGCTCGTCGTTATGAGCTATTGTGTGAGCTCAAAGATGAGATTCTAAAAAAATCTCCCCAGCAAAAAATTTTGCTAATGAGCGCGGATGTGAGCGAAAAAGATTCGGTAAAAAAAATGGTGCAAGAAAGTATTGCTCAATTTGGCGCACTTGATTGTCTTATTGCCAATGCCGGTCGAAGTATGTGGAGTCGTTTTCGCGATGTGGATGATCCAGATGAACTTAAATCACTGATGGATTTAAATTATATGGGAGTAGTCTATAGCGCATTTTATGCTCTCGATCATCTGCGCCAAAGCAAAGGAAGTTTTGTAGCGATATCATCATTGCAAGGTGCTATTCCTGTTCCCTATCATAGTGGTTACGTGGCTTCTAAATATGCGGTCAATGGTTTTATTGAAACACTACGCCAAGAAGAGCCAGACATCCATTTTATGCTGGCAAATCCATCATGGATTGCCGGAACCGAACTGAGAAAAAAAGCCCTTGCCAGCTCGAGTAGCAACAGCATCAAAGTGAACACAACTCACGGCAAAAAGGTAATGGATGCAAAAAAATGTGCCGAAGCAGTTATCAAAGCCCTCGAGGAAAAGAAATTAAGTGTATTTTTGCCCAAAAAATATTCGCTTGTTCCATTACTGCGTTGTCTTGCGCCAGCTTTGATAGATACTATTGTGAAAACTAAGGTTGATTCTCAGTTGAGATAATAAGTTAAGAGACAGTCTCTTAATACTTTTAAATAGTCTCTAAGATTAAAAACATTAAAGGGACGCAATGCTATAAGTTCGAAGTTATCTGACGAGACGAGTCTGCAAGTTTTATAGCAAGCTCAATAGCCTTGCTGGTGGATTCGAAAGAAGCGTTGCCACTTCCTACAAGCTCATTGGCGGTGCCGTGTGCAGGACTCGTGCGTGGTACACTTAATCCTAAGGTGGCGTTGACTGCATTGTGGGCGAGCATCTTGTAAGGGATGAGTCCTTGGTCGTGATACATAGCAAGCACAACATCAGGAGCATATCGTTGATGGTAGGCAAAAAATCCATCGGCAGCATGAGGTCCGGTGATGTTATATCCTTCTTCATTACAAATTTTAATTGCGGGTATAATGTGTTCTATTTCTTCAGCCCCCAATAGGCCATTCTCACCCGCGTGAGGATTAAGCCCCAATACAGCGATGTTTATTTTTTTGGCGTTTTTGCCAAGAATTATGCTCGATTCGTGGGCTAGAGCAAAAATACGTTTTATTACGGCATCTTTATTAATAATTTGGGGGATTTTTTTTAAGGGGCTGTGAACGCTCATCATACTCATGATGAAGGGAGCGCCCAAAAAAGCCATGAATGCTTTTTGACCAGGTTTTGATAGATGATGGGAAAAATATTCAGTTTGGCCAGGCCATGGCCCATCCAAAAGCGAGGATAGGTCAGCTTTTTCAACGGGACCGGTGACGATGGCATTTATTTTTTTAGATAAAGCCAAATCGACAGCATTTTTTAATGATAAAGCAGCTCGTTGAGAAGTATTTAATGCTGATGGGTAATCGCGCAAATATTCCAAAGTTAAGCCTGGTTTTAGACAAACTTTATTGTTGCTCAAAAATTCTATGGTGCTTTTATTGCGAAACGCTGCCCGCTCCAATGATAGTTTGTCTGAGCACCATATAAAATTCGCATTAAAGTTGTGGTGTAGCAAAGAAGAGAGTAAAAGCTCTGGCCCTACTCCATTTTCTGAGCCTGGACACAATGCTAGCGTGTTGAACAATTGAGACATATTTGGCACCTAAGAGACTGTTAAAAATATCTTCAAAAATTATTAGGCAACTATTTACAAAGCAGTCTTTAAAAATATTTTTGCTAGATGCGCTTACCCATAGTTAAAAAGGCGTTAATCTACAAGTGATGCTTGTTTGTGCATGAATATTTAATTTGCCATTGCCTAAGCTGGAGTGAACTAATGTTACCTGAACTGTTTCGCATACCTTTTTTGGATTTACCTGTGCATACTTATGGCGCGCTCTATGTTCTAGGTTTGATTGCCGGTACCTTTGTAGCTTATCGTCAGGCTTTGCTAGGTAAAAAATATCACAACGATATTGTTGACTACGCATTTTGGGCTTTGGTAGGAGCGCTTTTAGGAGCAAGAGTCCTCTTTATTATTGTTGAATCCCATTACTATTTTGTGGAACAGCCTTTCACTGAGATTCCAGCCTTAGGAATTTCCATCCCTACAATTTTTGCGCTTTGGAAGGGGGGCTTTGTTTTTTGGGGGGGAGCTGTTGGCGGTGCTTTGGCGCTCGTTATTTTTTGTAAGAAAAGAAAATTGCCCATGGCTGAAATGGCAGATTTTTGTGCGCCTGGTTTGGCTATAGGCCACGCCATTGGGCGGCTTGGATGTGTGGCTGGTGGATGTTGCTTTGGAAATCCAGTCTATCATTTGGATCAGGCTGGCAATGTTATTGCTGATGTTCCTTTTGCTTTGGCATTTCCTCCAGGATCGATTGCTTTTAGTTCTCTTTATAATCAAGCTTCGGGCGAAACTTTGACGCTCATGAAAAAAATTGGCACGACTTTGCCCTTATTTCCTGTTCAGCTGGTGGAGTCTTTTGGCAATATCGCCATATTTTTCATTTTGATGTTGTTGATTCCGATGAAGCGAGCTCACGGGCAAATAACGCTTTTGTATTTCATTTTGTATTCGATCATGCGCTCTTTGACGGAAACACTTCGTGGCGATACAGCGCGTGGTTTTGTCATTGAGAATGTACTTTCAACCAGCCAGTTTATCTCAATCCTGATGTCAACTGCTGCTATAATTTTGATGGTGCTTTTGAGCAGAAGAAGTAAACAGCTCAGTTTAAGCTAAAGCTTGCTGTTCTATGAACTCTAAATAGGCTTATTGAAATATTTAGGGAACAGCTGTTGTTTTTGAAGTAACCAGGGCTCGAGCATTAACCATCGAATGAAAATTAAAAGGGAAAGCTATGAAAAAAATTGCTTTGCTTAGTGTAGCGTGCTTTTTGTTTACTTCATTAGGGCTTTTAGCAAATGGATTCCAAGAAATTCTAGATGCTACTAGCAAAATCCAAGAAAAAATAAAAACTAATAAAGAAAGTTTTTGTGCTGAATTCGGGGAATTTAAAAAGGTTAGAAACCTAATTTTATTAGATGAAGACACTGATCGATGGACCTGTAAAAGCATCACGAGCCCTTCATACCTTGATTATTTAAGTAAAATAGATCAATTTTGTGCTGACAATGAGCAAAGTGATTTGAGTATGATTAAGGATCACGTAGATAATCTTTTAGTTGAGCTTTTTTTAGAATAAATGCGAGAGCCTCGAGCGGGAGATCTTGATTAATCGACTCAGCTCTTCTTCAGCTTTCTCAAGTATTAAAATTTTTGGCCTAAATAATTTGCGAAATAAACTAAAACTGTAATACCGGGTTTAAATAATATCTTTGAATATATAAATGCCGCTTTTGAAGACCAAACTCACCCTTTTTAGGCTACGGGATTTTTACTGTGAAAATTATATTTTTATTTTTTTTTAGTTTCACACTGAAGACTCAAGATTTTAACACTTTAAACGGTGAAAGAGTCCCCAAAGTTGAATTTCAGACTGTTCAATGGGCTGGTAAATATGTTTTTCCTAATGAGCTAGAACCAGGATTATTTAATAGCGAAGCTTTGGATGAGGTAGAAAACTTATTGGTATCGGTTGGCACAATTCGTACACTTATTATGTTTTCTTGGTGTCAAAATATTACTCATCTACTGATGACAGATATAGATAAAAAAATAGTTGATTTTAATCGTGCTCACTTAGCTTATATAAAGTGGCTATCACAAATTTACCCGAATAATTTAACTGCCCAAAGAATGCATTATATGGCTAATTTTTTAGGCCATGAACCTCTAGCTGAGGAAGTAAATGAGTGGGCGCAACTAAACCTTAGCTTTAATCAAATGCAAGTGGAAATACAAAAAAAAGTTTTAGACGATATTCTGATGCCCTATTGTAATGGAAACCCTTTTTTAAAAACTAAAGTTAATCAAAAGTATCTGAACTATCATTTAAAATTTGACAATATTTTTAATTATAAAACAGTTAAAAATCAAAAAAAATATTACTGGGAAAGTGACGATTATTGGGGGAAAATTGTTAATGCTATAGAACACCAACAAATTGCTGTTACCAATCTTAATATTGTGTGTGATATTGAAACCTTGAATGTATTCATTTCACAAATAAATTTAAAAATTGGGGCAATGGATGTTTCAAATATTCCAAATTTTTGTGGGGTTAACAGCATAGAATGGTGGGAAAATTTACATAAAATAGAAGCAGATAGAGTGTTTTTTACCAGAGTAATTGAAAAAGGAAAATTTGAATATTCAGTCAAAGAGTTTATAGATTTTAGGCTTTGGCTTTATTTTGGCAATTAAGCAGCTTTATTCTCTTGTAGACGTGATGATTTTATTAACCGATAGTGCTCAAAATTTGGGCGATAGAAATAATTTAAGCTGATTGTTCGCTCTTTAGTTATTAAAAGGAGAAGAGACTATTATATAAGAGTTACAGTATGATTAGAATTATTATGTTTTTTAAAATTACCTTTATTTTAGCTATGTTGCTGCAAGCAGTTGGCGTGCATGCTGATTCAACTGAGTGGCCAGACACAACACTTACTTTTGTAAACAATAGCAAACGAGTTGTGAGTGTCAGTGTACCGCAGAAAAATGGTACTACCTGGAGCCAATCTCTCTTAAGTGAAGCAGTGAGCTCTGTTACGCTCAAAATTCCATTTGGTGCTTTTATACAGGTAAAAGAACTGTATGGCACAGCGACAACTTCATGTGAATTGAATGTCATGGAAGCAACTGAAGATGAAAAGAAAAAAAATAGAATTGAAATTACTGAAGCTGTATGCCCTCACTCACCTGTAAAGCTTAGTTGTCGACAATCATATTAAATTTAGGGGCTGTAGTAGCTAAGCGTTAATGTTTAGTGTGTTTATACCAGTATTTTAGCTGTTTTAGAAGCTGTTGGTGATTGCCTCCGTTGAAGCGCCATTCACATTCCTTAAGAAACCAATAAAAATTATCCTGTTTTATCCCATTAAACTTACGCAGATTGCGTTTGGCTTGGTTCCAGAAGTTCTCAATCCCATTGATATGGTTTTGCTTATCAGCAAACAGCTTGGAATGATTAATGCGCATATGGTGAAATGCAGATACATCTAAGGCATTATATGATTTAAAGGTATCTGTATAAACTATGCTGTCCGGAAGAACTTTCTCTTCTACAATAGGCAGAAGAGTTTCTGTTTTTGCATTAGGAATGATGGCTGTGTAAACCTTGCCACCTCGCTTAAGAAGGCCAAAAACAGCTACTTTACCTCCAGCTCCACGTCCTCTCTTGCCTTTTCGAACTCCGCCAAAATAACTTTCATCTACTTCAATTTCTCCGCTTAAGTCATAGCTTGGAAGTTTGCTGGCTATTAATTTTCTTAACCTTAAGAAGAAATTACTGGTTATTATTCAATCTAATACAGCCAGTAATTTCTCCGCTTAAGTCATAGCTTGGAAGTTTGCTGGCTATTAATTTTCTTAACCTTAAGAAGAAATTACTGGCTGTATTAGATTGAATAATAACCAGTTCTGATGCTGCTCTGGCGGTTACACCAGCAACAAATAATTTTATCAGTTCGCTCTGCTGGCGCACTGTTAAACGGCTGCGTCTCTTATACATTGAAGTAGCTTACCCTTAATTGGGCTTAGCTACTACAGCCCCTAAATTTATTTTCCAAAAAGCCACGCAACTAATTAAAGCATTCTCTTACTGTTTCATCATCCTAATAAAGCATGTGTGAAATAATTTGTCGAAAAAAATAATTTTTTTAAAACAAAATTTCAAAATTAGTTACAAATCAAGCATAAAAGTTGATTTAGCTCAAACTTTGTTGAGCTAACTATCTATAAAAGCTGGTTATTATTTAGCCATCAGTAATTCATGTGAAGTTATGAGTGATTAACTAATAGCCAAAAAAAATGAGGAAAAGATGAAACTTACAAAAATAATTTTTGTTCCAATGGCAATTTTTGCTTTGTCTTTTAACGCTCTAGCTGGTTCTGAAAATAAGGACATTAATGAAAAAACTTTTGATATCGGAGAGAAAGAATCAGCAACTCTAGGAAGGGCAATCTATATTTGGGCTCCTCCAAAGAGTTTTGATGAGTCATACGAAAAAAAATTCGATAAATAATGCATATAGCCCGAAAATATTCGGGCTTTTACTTGGAAAAATTGATGAATTGCAGGCTTAAAAAAATTATATTCTCAGCGGGTATTGTTGGAGTTTTTTTGCATAATTTTTTTATAGTTATATCGATGTTTCCACAGAATCCATTGTCGTTAAAATACGCCAATACAGCGATAGACTATAGCAATAGTATAGCTCCACAACAGTGGTATTTTTTTACTCCTGTTCCATCTAATGCATTTCGTTTAGAAATTAGATCTCGCAATCAAGATGAGGAATTTTCCATGTATAGAGCTCCAATACAAGAGGCAATTAAAAAGCATCATCGCAATTTAATTGGGGGAGCAGAAAAAGAGCTCTACATTCAGATGGAATTAGCACGGAGTTTAGGCACAGCGATCGATGGCAAAAAAGATAGTGTAACAGGTCCTCTTGAAGAACTTCTTGAAGAAAAAATGTATGAACGACTGCAAAAATTTATTAGATACTACGCAGGAAACCAGGATATCGCTCAGTGGCGATTATTTAAAGTAGTGGCCGTACCCTTTAGCAAGCGCAAAAGCCAAGAGCTCCTAGATGAAAAGCTTATCTATCAGAGTGAAGAAATGCTGCTATAAAGGAGAAGAGCAATGTTTCAACATATCAAAATATCTTTAAATCATTGGGCAGATTCATTTGTTAAACGAGATAAGGCGCTTCGTTTGTTTGAAATTTGTTTGAGTGTATGGGTCATATTTCATGCATTTAAAATATACAGCATTCGTGGATTGCTGACCTCTGAGTATGGGTTTTGCTCTCCGTATTCAGGTGTTTATCCCCTTGGTTTGAGTCCAGACTTGCTAAGCCCTTTAATAAAAAAATATTTTTACCCTCTTATTTTGGTTCAGGTTGGCATTGCTGCATCTATAATTTTTCGTCCTAGTAATATGGTTGCTAGATTAGTTTTGTGGTCATCTTCTGTGTGTATGCTCACTGCCTGTGATTCCATCATTGATGGGGGCACTATCTTACTGAGAATTATTTTATTTTTGTATATCTTTTGCGATGCAAAAGGTATTGAAAAAAGCAGAAGCGATCCATACCAAAAATGGCTATTTTGTTTGCTGGTTTTAAGCATGCAAATGCAGATTGTTTTTGTTTATATTCAAGCGAGTATTTCAAAAATTCGTGCTGATGCTTGGGTTGATGGTGTTGCCATGTATTATATTTTGCAGATTCCTGAATATGCCAACCAAGCAATCACTCAGTATCTTTTGGAGCATGACTGGATTTTGGTGAGTGTTGCTTATGGTACCATTTTCTTTCAGGCTCTATTTGCTTTTGCTATGACCTCTAGGATACTTCGTCCCTTCTGGTTAGCGGTGGGAGTCTGTTTGCATTTGGCAATTGCATTCACTATGGGGCTCTTTACCTTTGGGATGCTCATGATCATTTTCTATATACTATTTTTATCCAACCGCGACGTTGAAAAAATAGTTATGTTTTTAAAACCAAAAAATAGTATGTGGCCTAAGCTCAAACCGTTAATTAAGGTATGAAAATTAATCGAAAAATCGTTTTATAATAATTAAATTTTTTGCAAAAGAGAAAGGAAAGCAGGGCCTGCTTTATCTTTGTGCGGCATGATTTCCACGCCCCAGGGAGTGATATTTCCTAAGGGAGTTTTTAAGGGCACGAGCGAAAGCAGATCACCCTTTTTTTTCAGCACACGCTTTATGATCTCTTCGTTTTCATTTTTATTGATGCTGCATGTGGAATACATGATAAAGCCATTCTTTTTTGTAGCCATTAAGGCTGAACAAAGAAGAGCGTACTGGCGATGGGGAAGATTTTTTCTCAAACCTGAAAACTGGTTGAGCAAAGTAGGGTTCTTGATTAGGTGTGCTTCGCTTGAGCAAGGAGCATCGAGCAAAACTGCATCATAGTGCTCAGGCTGTTTAAGTCCAATCAACGAAGCATCTTTTGCTGCAAAATCTAAAGCTATGTCATTGGGCAGATAATCTTTGACAACTTTTTTTAAGCGGTGAGCGCGAGCATGGGAAAGATCATTGGCCACAAATGAAACATTTTTTACTCTGAGAAATACGGAAGCAAGCAATTTTCCACCTGGCGCAGAGCACATATCCAAGAAATTAGATCCAGGGTGTTGGGGAAGAAGGCTTGGGGCTAGTAAAGAAGATCGATCAAGAAAGTAGTGGCTGAGCAGACTGTCTATGCGTTCGGGTTTTAGGTGGCTTTGGCAAATTTTTTGTCCTAGAAAATTAGTGATGGGTGCATCGATATATGAAGTGATATTTTCTTCGGGAATAAAAGGATTGATCAGGGCTACTTTTTCCTCATGCTCCATTAGTGATTCGATAATCATTGTGGTGTCGGCCCCGTATTGGGGTTTATAGGCTTCGATAAATTTTTCAATATTGTTCATTATGTTTATGTTACTGCTTAATTTTTTGTGTGGAACGTTTTAAATGTGAGTAGCACAAAGCGCTGTGAATTAAAAAACTTACACAGAGCATGCCAAGTGAGCTGGCTATCTGAAAAGCGATAATGCAATGAAAAGATATACTGAGAATCACTGAGGCGATGCTTAAGATAATCGATGGAGCTCTCAGACAAAGAGGAAAATTAATTGCAAGCATTCCCAATAAACTGATAGGTCCCAAGGGAGAATTTTTTAGCAGTTCTGGTAAATAATTTTGTTGAGATAAAAGAAATGAGCAAAGGCAAAAAAGAGTGAGCAGACAAAAAATTAAGACGCTGCTTGCCGCCATGTCCTTGGCATTTTTTTTGTGAAGATCGAACTTGGAACCACTGGCATTACAACAATTTTCAACGGCACTGTTCATTAGCTCAAATGACAAAAGCCCAGCCATGAGAATAAGCGCCATTATCTGTTGTAGAAAGCTGAAATTGAGTAAAAGAGTTCCAAGTATTACCAATAAAGAACATAAAATCAGAATGCGAAAATTGCGTTCATTCAATAAAGCATATTTTAGGCCCATGAAGGCAAAGTGAAAGCTTTTAAGAAAGGATTTCATAATATGGCCAGAAAACAGGGGAAATAGTCGCTCTAGAAAAAACTAGAGCGACATAATGCATTTAAATTTGAGCTGCTTCTTCAGAAGAGGCAGGAAGTTTGATTGATTTCTTTTTGATTTTATCAGGCATCAAGGCTGCCTCTAATACGTCATCAACATTTTTAGCAAAGACAAATTTGATCTCTGAACGGACATTTTTCGGGATATCATCGAGATCTTTTTGATTGCGTGCAGGCATGATCACTTGTTTTATACCGGCTCTGTGAGCAGCTAACACTTTTTCTTTAATACCGCCAACAGGAAGAACCAGGCCGCGCAATGTTACTTCGCCAGTCATGGCGATATTTGCTCGAGTACGTCTTCCGGTAAGAAGCGAAACCAAGGCTGTGATGATTGTCACACCAGCCGAAGGTCCATCTTTAGGAATAGCACCAGCTGGAAAGTGAATGTGGATATCGGTTTTATCCAAAAAATGCTCATTGACAGATGAGGCCAAAGAAAAATCTGAAGCTTTACTGCGTACCCACGATAGAGCAGTTTGGGCAGATTCTTTCATTACTTCACCCAATTTTCCGGTGAGAATGAGAGAGCCCTTTCCTCCCATGCGGGTAGCTTCGATGAAAAGCAAATCACCGCCCGCTGCAGTCCAGGCAAGCCCAGTAGCAATACCAGGAATAGAAGTGCGTTCAGCGCTTTCGTTATAAAAACGCTCAGGCCCAAGTATTTTTTCCACGTAGGCTTTATCTACTACAACTTTTCCAAAAGCCTTGTCTGGGTATTCTTGCTTATGTTTGGCTACCAAAACAGCGATATAACGACAGACAGCAGCTACTTCACGTTCAAAATTTCTGACACCTGCTTCGCGTGTATAGCCATGGGCGATGAGCATGATACTTTCATCTGGTATTTCAATATCATCGTCGCTAATACCGTGGGCAAGAATTTGCTTAGGAATCAAATGGCGCTTGGCAATATTGAGTTTTTCTTCATAGGTATAACCAGGGAGCTCTATAACCTCCATACGGTCTTTTAGAGCTGCAGGAATAGTATCTGTTTCATTAGCTGTAGCTATGAATAAGACTTTCGATAGATCAAAGGGAACGTCTAAATAATGATCGCTAAAGGTACTATTTTGTTCTGGATCGAGTACTTCAAGCAAAGCGCTGGAAGGATCACCTCTAAAATCGTTGCCAAGTTTATCGATCTCATCGAGCAAAAATACCGGGTTGTGCATTCCGGCTTTTTTCATGCCCTGAATAATACGGCCAGGAAGCGCTCCAATGTAAGTCCGTCTGTGGCCACGAATTTCTGCTTCATCACGTACACCACCTAAGGACATACGATAAAACTTTCTACCCAATGCCTGAGCGATTGAGCGGCCCAAAGAAGTTTTACCAACGCCAGGAGGTCCCAAGAAGCATAAAATGGGGCCCTTCATGTCATCTTTAAGTTTTCTGACAGCCAGATACTCTATGATACGCTTTTTGATTCTATCCAAACCATAGTGATCATGGTCTAGAATCTTCTTTGCATTCGTCAAGTTGAGATTGTCTTTGCTTGACTTTGTCCAAGGTAAATCAGCAAGCCAATCAAGATAGGTGCGAGCAACAGTGTACTCGGCTTGACTAGGTTGCATATTGCTCATTCTTTTAAGTTCTCTCTTCGCAGCCTTTTGGGCTTCTTCAGAAAGTTCAGCATCTTTAAGTCGTTTTTTGAGTTCTTCTAGGCCATTTTCTTCATCGTCTTTTTCACCGAGTTCTTCGCGAATGGCTTTGAGTTGTTGACGCAGATAGTACTCTCGTTGCGTCTTGCTCATTTCACCTTTTACTTGGGTGTTGATTTTATTTGAAAGCTTGAGCACCTCAAATTGACGGTTGAGAAGTTCGAGCACTTTTACCAATCGCTTTTTGAGAGCTACCGCCTCCAAGACATCTTGCTTTTCTTCAATAGTAGCATCGATATTGGCGGTGATAAGGTCAGCCAAATGTCCAGGTGCGCTGATGGAATCGAGCAACTGTTTGGCCATAACCGGAATTTCAGGCAAAAGATCAATTACTTCTCGCGCTGTGTTCCGTAAATTTAATGACAGAGCTTCAACTTCAACATCATTGCTGTCTTCATCAACGAGGGGGGAAACTTTTGCTGTAAAAAAAGGATCTGTTTGGTTAAATTCATCTACCTTAAAACGACAGACCCCTTCAACGACAATATTGAATCCATCTTTCCCAGCTCGCGCAAGTTTGATGATACGAGCAGCGGTACCAACTTTGTACATGTCTTCTAGGCCAGGATCATCGATCTCGGGCGCACGCTGAGTGATAATACCCAATAAGCTTTTTTCTTTGGTAGCCTCTTCAATGAGTCGAATGGTCTTAGTGCGGCCAATGGTAAGTGGCATCACTGCGCCAGGAAAAAAGACGCTATTCCGCAAAGGTAAAATAGGCAGTTCGCTTGGCAAATTGCTGGGAGCGGCTGTATCAGGGTGTGGTTTTTGTCCCGTCACCATGGCCTCCATTTGATTTTATGTACTGCAGACTAAGTATAGATGGAAAGATGGATAAGGCAAGTACGCTGCTATGTCTAGCGGCAAGATCTTCATATTGTTTGATTTTTTAATTGTTAGCAAAAAGTTCATGCCAAATATTTTATTCTCTTTAGGAAAGCAGCTAAGAGCTTTATTTTGCAGATTGATTGGTACGACTTAAGCCTAAGTTCGGTGGTTCTAATTCTCTGAGATAAAAGCACGTAAGATTCCATTGGTATCAGTTATGGTGCTGGCCACTACTTTTGCTTGGCCATAAAAACTGTTTTTTGCCGAATAAATGGTGATGAAAGCATTTTTAATTACTGCTTCACGTTTTGGCGCAAAGATCTTTCCAACCAAAACCCGAGGAGAATCAAGATTTATGTTGAGTGAATTTGTTTTAGGGAAGTCGAAGGTGAGCCAATGATGTGCAAGCTTACTACCTGGAGCGGGGATAATATGAGCGAGATAACGTCCTTCATCGAGTGTTAAAGGTGAGCATTGATTTTGATTAGAGGTTTCAAAGCCAAAATTCCTTTGACAAATGTGACCATCGATATTGGTTATCGCCGTCAGCTTAAAGAGCATGTCATCAAAAATATCTTCTGTGGCAAAGTCTCCTATATTCCCGATGCGCAGGAGCTCAACTTGGGCTCCACTTACTTTGTTATTGTTGCTATCGCTAATGGTTCCGTGAAAATATTGGCGTAAAGGAAGCTCTATTTTAATATTATTTTTTGGAGCAGTTTCTAGGTTAAAGTTTTTGATAAGTTTCATAGCAAAAGGGCTGGCAAACGGCGGAATAACTGCAATGTCATATGATCCCTGATAAAGCTGATTGAAAGTTGTGAGTCCCGAGCTATCCACCTGCTTCTTGATAAAAGAAGTGCCAAGGCCAACCTTAGCCCTCATAAAGACAGTTGCATGGGCAATGACAGACTGATCGGCACCTACAATTTCTAAAGTGGCAGGAAATGGTGGATAGAGTTGGCCAAGATCAATATCGCCAATATTAATATCAGTCCCAAGTATATTTTTGTCTAATTTTATTTTTACCCTTGGCAAGGCAATCTCTGGATCCTGCGCTTCAATAATAAGGGTTAATGGGAGATCTTTAGGTGGTGCCAAAAATGTATCAGAGAGCTCTATAACAATAGTGCCATTTTTTTTAATGGACTCTACCGAAGAAACCAATCGATTACCTTGAGTGATTTTAGCTTTGATCTGTGGAATTTGAAAGTTTGCCATCAGGCTTGTATCGCTAGAGGAAACGCGTCCCATAAGTTTTGGTTTTTCTTTGGCGACGTTAAAGCTCAGATTTGTATCTTTATTGAGCGGTCCTGGGCTTAGAAAAATAGGAGCTCGGTTGTAGAGCCCATTAGGATTGAGAACAAACACATAATCGAGATCTGCCTGAACCATGATAGAAAAGCTTTGGTCACTTTTAAGTTTAGATCTTATGAGCGGCAGCGGTGGTGATAGGTAATTTAGTTTGTTGGCAACAGGAATGGCGATGATATCGGCGAAAAAGGATGTAGGGTTGTGTTCTTTTTGTGCATCAAGTTTAAGAAATGCTGAAGCTCCCTGTGCAAAACCGCTGACTGTTATGTATCTGTTGAGTTCTAGTCCTTGAGCGAGCATTTTTGGTTCTACATTGTAAAATATTTGGGGCGGTTGGCCAATGGCATCGACCTCAATGTGAAATTTTCCATACTTAAAAACATTAAGTTCGTGCTCTTTACAAAAATCTCCACAATCAAAAAATGCGCTGTCTGCATTGATATCATCGTTGAATATTCCTTTGGAGCAGGAAAGAGAAACGCCCAGGAAACACGCAAGTAAAAATCCTAGACCCAAAGGTTTTGAGTTAGCACGGATCATTATTGAAGTTGACGATCCAATACGCATAATCCACATGATTTTTTCCATCTTGTTTGCTTTCATCTAGATATCGACTTTCGGGAATTTGCCAGACCACGTCCGACACAAAGAATTCGATCAAATGAGGCCTGCTAAAAAAATCTTTTATTGCTTTAGGTTCAAAATGAGACAGCAAGAATTGCTCGTCGATAGTGAGCGTGATGATACCTGAATCACGAAATTCCGGAGCAATTGTAGACTGAGGGAGCACGAGCCGATTATCCAAAAACCATAAGTAATACAGCGTATCGTTGGGGTTTTTATCCTTGATAGGAGGTACTTTAAAAACTACACTGCAATTTTTTCCTAGACTAATAGTATTTATCAAGCTCGAAGGGTGCGGGCTTAAATATTGAGTATCGATTACCGGCGGAAATGAATGTAATTCATTTAACATGCTCTCTTCATCCATCTTTACGTAATCAACACAGCCAATCAAGGATACCTGTAAGAAGCACACTAATTCCAGGTAAAATCTCTTCACGAATTCCTCGAAAAAATAGGTCAATATTCTGGTGTTGCTTAACATCTTACAACATAAGTAATGAACAAAATTACATTGAGCAGTCTTTGGAATTCAACTGTCCAATTCCTTCTTTAATCCTTCTAGGTGCCGAAAAATAGTTCGCGGATCAACGCCAAGTTCGTGTGCAGTCTTAGTCCTGTTGTGGGCATTTCTTTCCAGCGATTCGTGGATATACTGAGAACGGAAGCGTTCAAGAGCATCTGCTAAAGGTAAGATGCCATTTTCCATATCAGCTTTGATGCCCAAGTCATTCACACTAATGCGATTGTGATCGCTCATGACTACCGCTCTTCGAATACGGTTTTCCAGTTGCCGTATATTTCCAGGCCATTGAAAATTGAGAATGGTATTTTGTGCTTCTTGATCTAAGCCTATGACTTCTTTGCCATAGATTTTGGCATATTTTTGTAGGAAAAAATTAGCAATAACCAATACATCGTTGCCTCTTTCTCTGAGAGGAGGTGCTGTTATTTGAACGATGTTGAGCCGGTAGTAAAGATCTTGACGAAAAGCCTGAGCTTTGACCATTTCCATTAAGTCGCGATTGCTTGCAGCGATAACTCGAATATTTATTTCTTCGCTTTTGTTATCGCCAATTTTGCTTATGCGGTTTTCGCTTAAAACCTCCATAATTTTTATTTGCAAATGCAATGGCAGTTCACTGATTTCATCTAAAAAGATGGTGCCGTTATGTGCCATCTGAATTTTTCCAATACGGCTTTGGGTGGCACCACTAAACGCCCCCCTGACATGCCCGAATAATTCACTCTCTAGCAAATTTTCTGGTATGGCATTGCAGTTAACAATAATAAAAGAGTTCTCTTTTCTGAGTGAGCGGTTATGTATTTCGCGTGCAATTTGCTCTTTTCCTGTTCCTGTTTCACCTGTTATCAACACATTCACATCGGTGGATGCAATTTTTTCAACCTGACGAAAAATATGCTGCATACTTGAGCAGCCGCCAATCAAACCACCAAATTTAGTGAATTCTAGGCTGTCTTGCAAAGATTTTGTATGGTTTTTGAGAGCGTTGATATGAAGAGCATTCTGCACGAGCATAGCTGCTTGGCTGGAGTAGATGGTCATGAGCTCTAAACTTTTTTGGTTAAATGCATGGGTAAAAGAGTTATTGGCAACATAGATTGCGCCAAAAATATGTCCTTGATATATCAGGGGAACGCACATCACAGAAGTCAAACGATAGTTGATAACTGATAAAGAGCTTGAAAATTCTTGATCGTTGAGGGCATCGCTAATTATTACTGGTTCTTTTTGGCTAATAACTTTTTTTACGATAGAGTCACTCATTGGGCTTAAGCATTCCATGGGTTCTTTGCTATCGATTGATTCCTGAACTTTTCTTTTGGGAACGCCATCTTCTATCAAAACTAAAAAGCCATGCTCAGCGCCTGTAAGTTGAGTAATTTCTTTGAGTAAGGTTGAAAGAAGCGTATCAATATCTTTTTCTTTGGCGATTCTTTGCGAGAAATTGAGCAATCTTTTGTAGGCGAGCACTTGATCATACTCATCATTTTTTTTGTTTTCTGTGGAGATATGTTCTTGATCGTGAGCTCTAAAAGTGAGTAGGTCTGATCCCAAACTAAAACTTTCATTATCAATTAGAGTGAATTTCTTTGATGGAAATCCTTTTACAAGGGCTGCAGGTTCGTGTTCGGGTATAGAGAGAGTAAAAGAATTTCCGCTTTGGCTAATATAAGCTGCCAATGCTGGAGCGTTGGGGTCGAGAAGCTCGATATCTACGCCTTCACCTCGGCCAACTATAGAAAGACGTTTGAACAAGCTAATACTTTTTTTGCCGCCTATAGCGTCAGAAATTTCGATAGAGGCCATGTTACATCCTTAGAGGTTGAGGTGCCGTTTAATTAATGTGTAACGAAGGAGCTATTTCATTTGTAGTTTCATGCTTTGAAGTATCATTTGAATAAGTGATGAGTGCATCGACAATCGAAGCACCCAATGAAACAACAAAGGTTCCCAGCGCGACATACTGGATAATTTGAGCGGCCTCAAAACGAGATTTATACTCAGGTTTGCTCAATCGAGAGGACCCAAATTCATCTAAATAGCTTTGTTTCCACCAATATGCACCAATATTGCCTAAAAGGCTAAGGCCTTGCAGGGATAAATAAACAGAAGCCTTGATCGGCGAGTTTAAAAGATAGTGATTGATACCAAAAGGAAACAAAGTATTGGAAATCGGCATTTTGGGTTTTGTTAAATTAATTTTTTGTTGTGTCTTAGCTTGGGCATTAACTAGGGGTTGAGAAATTTTTATAGATGCAAGTTGTTTATTTTTTTCTTCGATAACTTTTAGTTCGCGCTCAGCAAGCTGCATGACATCGCTCGGTGTATCAAAGGCATCAAAGCGATAATGAGGATCTAAAAAATAAAGTTCACGTATGTTTTCGATTGCGCCAGTTTTATCCCCACTTTCATTGAGAGAAATAGCACGAATTTTTAGAGCAATTTTCATATCGTCGCTATCATCAAAATCTTTTCTGACATCAATATCAGAAAGTTGTTCTATCGCTTGCTTGTAATGGCCTCGGTTGAAAAGTGTGGTTGCACTATGGAGATGTTCTTTGGGGCTGCTTTCACCAAAGACATTACAACAAAGCAAGCAAACAAATAATCCAAGAGAAAAAGTACGCACGGTATGCCTCTTGCTATTTAATTTTTCATCTACTTCTTAAAAGCACATGATAGCAATATTGCATGCCTGTGAATTAATAAAATCTTTTAGCTAAGAGATAAGACGCGTTATCCATGGCAGAAGGAGTAGCGTTGCAAACGAAAAAATTCAACAATAAAAATATTAAAATAATATTGTGTGGTTATTTGATGTGCGTGTTTTTTGTTTTTTTAAAAAAATACTAGATTGGTGTCAAATTTACTTTTAATAGTTTTATTTTGCCGGCGGTAAACTCTATATCATTAACGTAGGGTTTGAATCCTTCAAGATAGATTAAAACTTTTTCTTTGATAGCATGAGTTCGGTCAGGCAGTGTTATCACAATGGGTTTTTTGGTGCTTTGATGGGCTGTTCCCTTAAAACTCGAATTAATTGCAACATTGGCATCCTGTAAACACTGTACAACTAGAAATGCAGGCTTAGTTTTGTTGAGAACAATGGAAAGCTCTACGGGCTCTGTGATCTTATCGATTTTAACCAATTTTTCTACTGTTGCAGCATACTTGTGGGTAAAGCTCAATTTGTGGGAACCTAAAGGCAGCTGTAAACTTATGCTCTTTTGATTTTTGGCCAGCAGTTTTCCATCAATGAAAATATTGGCAAAAGGCCAAATAACAACATCAATTTTTTGTTTACTCTTAGTTGAAATTGTTTCTTTTTTAGGTGGCTCCTTTTTTATGGGAGGTGGTGTTTTTTCTTGTTCAGATTGAATTTGAGGAAGAGCTTCAGTCTTAGTTTCTATGATTGGCTCCGACAGCATAGATTGAGCTTCTTTGGCTGAAATAATTACTTCTTGAGTGACCATAGTTTTTGAAATATTGGGCAAGGATTGAGAAGAATTTTTGGGCCATAAGTAAAATGCCACGGCAGCAATTAGAAAAATGGCAGATAGGGCAAGGGTTTTTTTAAAAAAATAATTTGAAGTTGGGCGCTTAGAATTTGGTAGGGCATCGAGTCTGCATTGAAGTTCCAAAGCTTTTATTGTTTGCTTTTGGGCTTCGTATTCAGATTTTTTTTGGGCAATCTGTTGGCTGATAGTGCGTTTTATGTCCGATAAAGACTTTTTCATTGCCACTGCTTGAGAAAAACTTTTGTCCTCTATTGCAACTCCAAAGTCTTTCAAAGCTCGTTGGATAGCACTGATAAGTGCGCTTGCTGACTGAAAACGAAAGGAGGGATTTTTATTCATACCCTTCTCTACGAGCAAGGCCAAGCTATCAGATACAAAAGGAGATAGAAGCTGTGCTTTTGGGGCAGGTTGATCCACAATGGCTTTTAAAAGCGCGTGAGGAGAGTTGCCATTGAAAGGGAGTTTTTTGCTTAGAAGCCAAAAAAATACTACCGACAACGAATAGATATCTGAGGCAACGGATGCTTTGTTTCCATTGATAATTTCTGGAGCTAAATGGGCTAAGGATCCAAGCAAAGTTCCTGCTTGGGTAAGATTTTCTTCGCTGCCAATACTGGCAATACCAAAGTCCATAAGTTTAATTTGGCCTTCGGTTGTGAGCATGATGTTTTCAGGTTTTATATCTCTGTGAATAATAGCTTTTTGATGAGCGTGCTCTAAGGCATGTGCGATCTGAATAATAATAAGTGCAGCAAACTCTGGTGCATCCAAAATATTATTTTTTTTAGCCCAGTCTTTAAGGGTTTGTCCAGAAACAAGTTCAGTTACGATATAAAGCAAGTTATTGTCATGGTCCGAGTAGCCCATATCATAAATTTGTACGATATTTGGATGAGTTAAGCGTGCGACAACTTGAGCCTCTCTTAAAAATCTGGCTCTATATTCATCGCTTTCAGCTAAAAATGGATGAAGAATTTTAATAGCGACAGAACGCTCAAGTCTGGTATCGAATCCTTCATAGACAACGCTCATGCCGCCTTGCCCAATTTTTTTGACAAGGCGATAGTTGCCTATATTTTTCGGCATATCTTTGCTAGCTATTTCTGTGATCATCTAAGATGCGTCCTTTACTTATGCCGTTCTTCTTTGTATTGAGAGCTTAAAAGTCCTTTTATAAATGGGGTGCACATGAGCGAATCGCTTATATCGCTATTTGATGACTCTGTGGCGCGCTTTCATAAGCGCCCTGCCATCCAGTATTTTTGCACCAAAAATAACAAATGGGTAGTTAGGAATTGGCAAGAACTCTCTGCTGATGTCGCTCGTTTAGCAAATGCTTTAAAAGCAGCTTCAGTTACAGCGGGGCAAAGAGTCGCATTGCTCTCTTTGACACGACCAGAGTGGGTTATTGCTGATTTGGCAATAATAAAAACAGGGGCCATCGTTGTACCAATTTACCATTCAAGTTTAACTGATCAGGTCAGCTATATTCTGTCTGATGCTGGAGTTAAAGTTATATTTGTAGAAAACCAAAATCAACTTGATAAGCTTAGAGCTTTACAAGGAGCTGATAGTCAGCTTGATTTAGTGATTATTTTTGACAAAGTCGAAGGAGAGCTCCGTCAAAACGAGCTTTATTATCAAAACTTTGTTGAAAACCAAGCTGATGAGTTTGAATCTATATCGGTTGAAAAGGATGCTATTGCATCTTTGGTTTATACTTCAGGTACTACGGGAGAGCCCAAAGGGGCTATGATCAGCCACGATAATATTCTTTACGAAGCTCATGTTATCGATAAGTTGGGGATCATAAACGAAGAAGATGTGCAGATGCTTTTTTTGCCTCTAGCACATATTTTCGCTCGCGTGCTGGAATATGCATGGATTCGAACGGGGCATTTACTGGCCTTCGCTCAAAGCATCGATAAATTGATGGATGATATGGCAGTGGTTAGACCAACCTTTATGGCTGGAGTGCCGCGCATTTATGAAAAAATTCGAGCTAAAATAATTGAGACAGCTTTGGCTTCTTCGGGCATTAAAAAACTAATTGCTCAAGGAGCACTTCATGAAGCTGATAAGCTTGCTCTTGGCGGAGAGAGCGGCGGATGGAAGTTATTTTTAGCAAAAAAATTGGTGTTTGATAAAATTGGCAAAAGCCTGCAGGCTAAATTTGGCAATCGATTAAGATTTCTTATTTCAGGTGGGGCTCAGTTGGCTCCAGAAGTATCAACTTTTTTTCAGCTGTGTGGTGTTGTGTTGTGTGAAGGCTATGGGCTGACTGAAACCACAGCTGCTACATGCCTCAATCTTCCGTGGGCACTGCGCCACGGCACAGTTGGGCGTCCTTTGCCTGGATGCGATGTGCGATTGAGTGATGAAAAAGAAATTATAGTCCGCGGCCGTGGAGTATTTTTGGGTTTTTGGGGTAAGGCTGAGCAAACTAAAGAAGTTTTGGGGCAAGATGGCTGGTTCAAAACCGGAGATATCGGTGAGATTGACAAAGATGGCTTTGTTAAAATTGTTGATCGCAAGAAAGATATTATTGTTACCTCTCAAGGCAAAAATATTGCTCCGCAGCGTGTTGAAAATCTGATTAAATCTAAAAGCCCTAGCATTGCTCATGTGGTAGTGATTGGCGATAAAAGACCTTATCTTACAGCCTTGGTCGCTCTTGATAAAGCCAATGCAGCACAGTTGGCGTTCTCTGACGCATCTCATAATATTTTGTTGAGTGAGCTGGCTGCTCATGCCAATGTTTATCAAGAAGTAAAAAATGCTATTGCTCAGGCAAATAATTCATTAGCTAATTTTGAGCAGATCAAACGATTCTATATACTCGATCGAGAGTTTGAAGTGGGCAAACAATTAACACCGACACTCAAAGTAAAACGTAAAGCGTGTGCTGAAGAATTCAAAGCTGAAATTAAAGTACTTTACGCATGAGTGAGGGGTCTCGCTAGGGGTTTTTCGAAGTGAACTATTGTAAAAATGGCGGCTCTTTTATCAGTCGCAATCGCCTTGTTTGGTTGCTCTTGGTATTGGGTGTAGGGCTCTTTCTCGATCAAACATCTAAAATATGGGCTCAAAATACACTTGCCCGCCCTTACTCCATTGAGGAAGAAGTTGAGGTGGATGGGGTAACCCAAACAGTAACAAAAGAGGTTTTCTATCCTTTTAAAGTTATTGAGGTGGTACCTAACTTTTTTAATTTTATGTACAAAGAAAACCCTGCAGCTGCCTTTAGCTTGACCCAGAGTATCCCAGCCTGGATCAGGCGCCCTATGCTGATTAGCATAAGTGTTTTAGCAACAATATTTTTTGTGTTTTGGTATTTTCGTATGAAGTCGCAGGATGGTTTTTTGCTCGCTTGTTTTAGTTTCATTTTGGCCGGTGCGCTGGGAAATTTAGCCGATCGTATTCGCTTAGGCTACGTAATAGACTTTCTCGATGTTCATGCTGGATTATTGGGCTATCCTCATCTTCACTGGCCTACTTTTAATATTGCCGATAGTTTTATTGTGGTGGGAGCCATAGGGGTTTTGGCTGGTGGTATTTTTAGCCAAAAAAAACTGAAAGTAGCACCATAGCTACCCATAACGTACAACTAAACCACCCAGTTCAGTTGTACTTAGCAAGGAGGGAAGAGTATTGTGTGATAGCTCTTGTAAGCTAACTTCTATTTCTTTTTGTAACTCATTACAAAGGTGTAAATCTTATCGCTCAAGGTCTTTGGTAATTCAACTACATTTAAGTACCTAGCAACCTCTTTTACAGTTTCTCTAAAAGCATCTTCGGCTAGCACACTCGAGGGATCCAGGGGGTCTGCTCCAGGTAGTCCAAAATAGTTTGATATTGTGTCTAGGGTTAAATCAACAATGGCATCGGATAAACTATCACTCATAGTGCTGTACAAACCTTTTACAAAATTATCAAACGCTTGCGTGTTGGTATAGTACTTACTCAACTTAAAAAGTTTGTCATAAGTTCTTTTGCTAATATCAACAGTATAGTTCCCTAAATTATAAACGTAACTACTCGCAGACTGGATAAAACTTTGTCCCCAATAGAAATCCCCTATTTGGTCGTTTAGATTTAAACTGGGCCTCAACTCACTAGCAAGGTATTGAGTTCTTTCGTTATTAGTGGCCATCACATTAATACCTAAAGTAAGACCGAAAAATAAAACGCATAATTTTGTATTTTTATTGCTCATAAAACTCTCTAGAATACTTATTTGGTTGTGTGTGTTTATGTAGTATTTAAAGTGGAGTGATTCACTGAATATATTGAAAATGTAATTAAATAGTTGAAAATGATGAATAAAGCTTTGATTTCTTAGTTTATTTTAAATGATTAAGGGGGAATAGATCGTATAGGGAAGTTGGAGCTATTTTTCAATCTGTTAGGGAAGCAATGGCTGCGCTAATTGGCTCTAAAAATTTCGATCATGGTGAGCTAAATTAGTGGTGGCAAGAGAAATCCATGCGGTTGTGTCCAGAAAATATTGAAAGGCTTCTTAATAAATTTTTTCACTAAGTCCTCGCGTGCGCTGTGGAATCGTTCAAAAATTTATTAAGAAGCCTTTCAATATTTTCTGGACATCACCAATTCATGCTCCAGTATGGACCCTCCGACATTACTGTTTGATAAACGCTAGTTTTCGTTTCTAAAAGGAAAAGCATAAAAATTAAATTTAGTCGACGCCAAAGATTAGTGAGCACCAATCATCCTTCTGATCTTGCCTGATAAAACGAGCGCCAAGACCTTGATAAACTTTGATTACGCCTTGGGCCAGTTCCAATAAAATTCCGCTCAAGATTATGCTTCCGTGCTTTTTGCAGCTAGCAAAAATATTGTCAGCCATATGAATCAGTACTGGGGCAAGTATATTGGCTACCACAAGGTCGTAGTGATCTTTTGGGTAGATATACTCTTCATCCACATGAAGCCAGTCGATATCGACATTATTTTTTTTGGCGTTTTGCGAGGCTGTAATGAGAGCATCATTATCTGTCTCTGTACCGAGGACATGTTTTATACCAAGCTTTTTCATCAAAATAGCTAAGATACCAGAGCCAGTACCAATATCCAAAGCATCCCACCCTTTGCTTTTGGGATCAGCCGACATTATTTCATAAATATTTTTTAGGCAAAGCTGCGTGGTTTGGTGCTTTCCAGTACCAAACGCATTTTCAGGATCCATTTCGATATATAAAGATCCACGTGGATTTTTTTTGAACTCATCAATTTCAAATGATGGGACAATAAAAATATTTGGTTTGACCATAAAAGTAGTACACGATTTCACAAAATTGGCTTGCCAGTCTTCTTCTAAAAACTGACTCCACTTGATGGGTGCATAACTCAAACCACAATTACCAAAAAAATTTTTAAGCTGTTGCTCAACTATATTTTCCAAGTCAGGCGCTGGCTCAAAATAGGCTAAGATTTTTATTTGATCATCGGGATACTTTTTTTGCCCTTCAGGTCCCAGGCCATCATCGCATTCAATGCCGATAGCACCGCTCTCTAAAAAAGCATTTTGGGCCACTTCAAGTGTAGTCGAAGTAGCCCAATATTCAGCGAGTATCCAAATCTTTGGCAAAGATCGCATGTTTAACCAATTTTACCAGATAAGATAAAGGCCATGATCAAACCAAACAAAACCAAGGACTCGATCAAAGCCATACCGAGGATCATAGGCACGAAAATTTTGCCTGATGCGCCTGGGTTGCGAGCAATACCTTCAAGAGCTGCAGCAGCTGCACGACCCTGTCCAATAGCCCCTCCCATAGCTGGCAATGCTATAGCGATCGATGCTGCGATTGCATATCCCGCCAAATGACTACTGGAATCACTTCCATTACCTGCAAGAGCAGAACCAGCTGCAAAAAATACAGGAATAGCTGTTATAAAAAATTTGATCATGCTTCTCATCTAGATTCTCCCACATCAAGTGTGCTTAAGTGCAGCAACGAAATTAATGGCTTTCCTCTTGGGTGTGTAGCGATATGTACACACATGTCAAGAGACAAAAAACCACAGTTTGAATAATACAAACCAACAATCCTAAAAGATAAAAGGGTAAAGGCAATAACAGAGGAAAAACTCCAGCAAAGGCGAAAAGAACCTTGTGATCGCCGATCATATTGCCCGCCAAACGGATTCCTAAACTTAATGGACGCACCAAAAGTCCAATCAACTCAACGGGAAATAACAAAGGTGATAAAAACCATCCCCACCATGCCCCCAAGGGGTTGGCTAAGTGAGTGATATGTCCCATTCCATGGACGCGTAGACCATGAATATTAAAATAAGCAAAGACAACTAAACCACAGCCAATGGTGGTATTGAGGTTGTCTGTTGGCGGCACAAAACCTGGGACCAAACCAAGCAGGTTGGAGCACAAAATAAAAAGAGCAGAAGTGCCCACCAAGGGAACGTAGCGTTTGTAATCTTTGCCGATGATGTCGCGCATCAGTGAAAATAAAACCGTCAGAAAAACCTCAAAAAGATTGATAAGCGTAATCTTAGGAGAGGGGATGATATTTTTTTCTAGATTTTTAAGTCTTTTGTGTGCAACAAGCGAAACCAAGGCAAGAATAATAAAAACTAAAACTGATGCAAAAATATGATGCATGGTTTCAAAGATTCGATCTTTGGGAAGCAAGCCGCTGCGAAAGATCACCGTATGGGCGAAATTTTCCTGAAAGAAATCCTTTAGCTGTTCGTACCAAGGCAATAAGTGATACCAAGATAAATGATGATCCATAGCTATGCCCTTCTTGGGTGTTTTAAAAAATTTCTTTACTACCTTGGTGGTTTGACTTTATTCGCCTTTAAGGTCAAGCGGGCATCAGCCTCTTAGAGCAATTATTGTGGCAAAAATTAATGGAGAGCAAAGACCAAGAGCAAAACCTAAAAGATAATCGTTATGATTAAGTGCAAGAAAAAGTGCTGCACCGCACAAAATCAAAAATGTTAGCAGAGGCCATAGTACCACCGTTTTAGAGGATTTTTTTACAGCCACAAAGTAAAAAGCATAAGCCAAAGCAAAGACATTTATGCTTGCGAGTAAAGTACCAAGCATAGCTCCAATGAGAGTTTTGATTAAAAAATAAAAATTTAAATACCAACAAAAAAATATTGCAGTGCTCAATAAAATTAAGACGACAAGTGTTGTGAGCAGGACTGTTTTTCGATAGATCGCTATATCAGCGAGGGAATTTTCATTCATCATCTTTTTTATTCTTTTCTAAATATGCCTTGCTAAAAAGCCAAATGCGCTTTATTGCGGCAATAAGCCCAACCAACACACCTATGAGTAAGCCATAGGGCGAAGAGTTAAAGTGTTTATCTGCGAAGTAGCCAATGAGGGCTCCAATGACAATAGCAAGGCCAAACTCCAGTCCAACGGCACTCGTTTTTAGATAGATTCTATATGCTTTAGCCTGCTCTTTGCGCCAATTTTCAAGCTGCTCTTTGAGTTTGTCAGATTTTTTCATGTATTCCCTTATAGACCATTGCAGTCAATTACTTTGGTACAAAATTTAATCAAATGCCCTCTGAAAGAGGAAATACTTAAATTGGCCAGCACCTTGTTCTTGCAGCATGTCATGAAAAAATTTTTTTGGATCAAGTCATTGGTGCCCATAGGTGGGATCTTGATTTAACAGCGTCGATTATAGATAACAAGCTGTTGATTAAAACCCCTATGCTATTATTAGCCGTGCTGAAGTCAAACGTTTTTTAAGTATTTGAATTTAAAGTTAAATAAAAATCACGAAGCTGAGGCAGCAATTAAAAATTGTTCGAAAAATGTTTTCAGATCATGGGGCAAAGGCATCGATTTTTTATTGGTCAAATCCATGCACACGATGGTGATTAAGGCCGAGAAATATAGATCATGTCCGTTAGAAAATTTGTACCTGGTAAGCAAAGAAGAATTTTTTATGAGCTCAACTGCAAACTTCACAGTGATAGTATCGCCATAGAAAAATGGTTTTTTATAATCAGCTTCGATATGAACGGTGGGAAAACCAATTTTTCTCGTATTGATAAGATCCGGATAAGTGAGAGGCGCTTTTTGGTTGAAAAGATCTTCGAAACTTTTATGGCAAAAGTGAAAAAAACGAGGATAGTATACTATGCCAGCACCATCGACATCATCGAAACGCACCAGATGTTGGCAAGTAAACATGGCTACTCCTAAAGAGCTTCGGCTCCACCAATAATTTCCATGAGTTCTTTGGTGATGGCTGCCTGGCGTGCACGATTGTACTGCAGTGTCAGTTTTTCTGTCATTTCTTTGGCATTTCTTGTGGCGTTATCCATAGCGCTCATACGTGCGCCTTGCTCGGAAGCAAATGATTCAAGAAATGATTGATAAAGTCTGGTGGCAAAATGGCGCGGAACAAGAGATTCAAGCAAATCTTCCTGCGCTGGTTCGTAGAGATAATCAGTGGGCAAGTGAGCACTATCGAGCTCTTCTCGAACAATGGGTAAAAGTTGCTCTACTGCCACTTGTTGAGTGATAGCAGACTTAAATTCATTGTAGATCAGATAAACCGCATCGATTTCTTTTGATAAAAATCTTGCGCATAATTCATCAGCGATTTGATTGGCACTGCTTACATCAAATACCTTGGCATCGGGTTGATAGTGTTTGCGAATAGTAAAACCTGCCCGGGTTAAGCCTTCGAAACCTTTTTTGCCAATAGTTGAAATACTAAGGTTTTCAAATTCATCATCATGATCAATAACGAAGCGCTGTGTCATACGGACAACCGAGCTATTGAGCGCTCCGCATAATCCGCGATCAGAAGTAAGAGCTAAAATCTCAACGTTTTTTTTGTGGGGCCGATTATAGAGCAGAGGGTGCGCTTTGGCATTGCTTGCTTCTACTCTTAAGGCCAATGCGGAAATTAACTCAGAGAGTTTTTGCGCGTAGGCTCTTGGTTTTACCACCGCTTCTTGGGCGCGGCGTAATTTACTCGCTGCCACCATTTTCATGGCGCGTGTAATTTTTTCGGTGCTTTTAACGCTTTTGATGCGATTTTTGGTTTCCCTTAAGGAGGCCATAAGACACTCTCCTGAATTTTAAACTTTCTTAAAAGCTTTTAGGCCACAGAATCTCGTCTGTGGCGCGCAGTAGTTGGTTAATCTATGGAATCGGCTTTGGCCAGTTTGCCATCAAAAGAATTATCAAATTCTTTTAATGCCTTATCAATGCGCTTACGCATAGCATCATCTATTTTATTTTTAGGATTTTGCCCGATATCTTTTAGGATATCGTTATGCTCACTGCGCATAAACAAGATGAGCTCTTTAGCATAACGATAGATTTCAGATGATTGATACTTGCGTACCCAGGTAGCTTTGGTTTTAGGATCTGCTACTTGTGTCACTGCATAAATTTGGATGATCTGTTCTTCAACAGGCATAGGCTCATATTGATCTTGCTTTAGTAATTCGAACAAACGTTTACCACGAGCAAGTTGTTCAAGCGTTGTTTTATCAAGATCAGATCCAAACTGAGCAAATGCAGCCAAGGCTCGGTATTGAGCCAAGTCAAGTCGCATTGAACCTGCAAGCTGACGCATACCGGCAACCTGCGCTGAGCCACCAACACGGGAAACGGATAAACCAACATTCACCGCAGGGCGTTGACCTGAGTAAAAGAGCTCTGTTTCTAAGAATATCTGCCCATCGGTAATGGAGATAACGTTGGTGGGAATATAAGCCGATACGTCGCCAGCTTGTGTTTCTACAATAGGCAAAGCGGTGAGGCTTCCACCACCTTTTTTAATTTCAGGATAGGCTTTAAGTTCCTCTGGGTTGCTAGTAATTTTTGCAGCACGTTCAAGAAGACGAGAGTGAAGATAAAAAACATCCCCAGGAAATGCCTCGCGACCAGGAGGACGTCGCAGAAGCAAGGAAAGTTGTCGATAAGCGACTGCTTGCTTTGATAAGTCATCATAGACAATGAGAGCATGCTCACCTTGATCCCGCCAATATTCAGCGATAGCGCAACCTGTATAAGGAGCCAAAAATTGCAAAGGAGCAGGATCAGAAGCGGTAGCCGATACGATTACTGTATAATCGAGCGCATTAGCACGGCGTAAACGCTCCATCACTTGAGCAACGGTGGATTGTTTCTGACCGATTGCTACATAAACGCATTTTACTCCGGTGTGGCGTTGGTTAATGATGGTATCGATAGCGATAGCTGTTTTACCAGTTTGTCGGTCACCGATAATCAATTCACGTTGACCACGGCCGATGGGGATCATTGCGTCGATGGCTTTGATGCCCGTCTGCATAGGCTCTTTTACTGGCTCACGAGCGATAATACCTGGAGCCTTGGATTCAATACGCCTTTTTTGAGTAGAGTTGATAGGCCCTAAGTCATCGATAGGCTCACCCAAACCGTTGACGACTCGGCCTAGGATTTCGTCACCCACAGCAACATCGGCGATTCGTCCAGTCCTTTTTACATTGCTTCCTTCTTTGATACCTGCATCGGAACCCATGATAGCGATACCAACGCTGTCTTGGTCGAGGTTGAGCACCAAACCTTTTACGCCATTGTGAAATTCAACAAGCTCACCAGCTTGTGCATTTTCTAGTCCGTAAACTCGAGCGACACCGTCACCAACGGTTAAAACAGTACCAGTCTCTATGGCTTTGGTTTTGCTATCAAAATCTCTAATTTCGTCTCTAATAATTTGCGAAATTTCTTCGGCTCTTAGCTTCATAATGTAACCACCTAAAAAATCAAAAAGTTATTTTGCCTAAATTCTGAGTTCGTGACCGATAGCCATAAGTTTGGCTTTTAAACTGCCATCAAAAATAGTGCCAGCAACTTCAATGCGCATTCCGCCAAGCAAGGATGGATCCACATAAGAATCCACCAAGATAGTTTTTTTGAGTGAAGCTCCTAAAGTATCCGTGATCTCTCTGATCTCTTCTTGGCTTGCTGGGAGTGCGCTAATAATTTTCACTCTGATTCGTGCTTTTTGTGAGTCGATCAATGTCACGAGGGCCTCATACATGAGAGCAATAAGCGCAATACGATTTTTATCGATCACGAGCAATAAAAAATGATGCAGGTTTTTGTGCATTTTTGCTTGGCTTGCAATTTTATCGATCACAGCGCGGCGCTCTAATGGAGAAAAGCTCGGATCTTCAAACACACGTTTCAATTCAGCTGAAGTTTTTATCAAATCGATAAACGATTTTAATTCACTCAATACATCATCAAGCTCGTCTGTATTTAAAGACAACAGTAAGCCCTTAGCGTAACGACGAGCAATAACTTGTTGGTACATCATTAGTTTATTTCCCTCGCATGAGTAGAAAGATCATTGAGCAATTGTTTTTTAAGATGTTGATCGATCTCATCTTGCTGAGTTTGGCTAAGCTTTTTTTGGGCGCCAAGAATAGCAAGCTCCATAACCTCTTGAGCCAGCTTATGTTTGCTGCGGACATAATTAGCGCGAATAGTATCTTCGGTATCTTGCATGATGCGGGATTCAACTTCTTTAGCAAGCCGTATTTTTTCTTTTTTTTCTGCCTCAGCTTGCTCTCTAAAATGTTCCTTCATTTCATCGATCTGTTGAGAGAGACTTTTGAGTTTGTGTTCGTACTCTTCAAGCTGCTTTTGGCTTTGAGCCTTGGCTCGTTGACCTTCCTCAATAGCTCGTTTGATATCTTTAGAGCGAGTCTCAAGATAGAGTGAAAGCGGTTTTTGAATGATCCGTCCCATGGCATAAATAAAAATTAAAAATGTCAAAGTAAGCCAGCCAAGCGCCGGAGCATCTTTGTACTCAGAGCCTAAATGCCACCAATTGATGCCATGGCTCGTTTCACTAGCATAAACCAAAGGCTCTACGAGCAAGCCGAAAAGAAAATAGATTATGCTGTTCTTAGTCATTTTTGCTTTCCCTTTATGCTTTCTGAGTCGTCAGGGTCTTAATAATTTCTTGCGAGAGAAGTTCGCTCATTGAACTGACTTGTTTTCTTACATGTTGTTCTTCTTCTTTCAGCAAAAGATCAGCTTGATCGAGCTTTTCTTTTGCCTCTTTTCTCACATGGTCGAGCAGTTCATTCTGTTCTTTATCGGTTTGATGTTTGAGAGAAGCCAACATTGATCGAGCTTCGAAACGAGCCTTTTCGAATGCTGTTTCAAACTCTGTGGCTTTAGCTTGAGCAAGCTCGCTCATTGCCAATGCTTCAGTCTTGGCGCCGCTAATTCTATGTTCTCTCTCATCAAATAATGCCAAAATAGGCTTAAAAAGTGTCCGCGATAACCATAGCAAGAGGGTCATGAATATGAATATCTGCACGAAAATTGTTGCATTGAGTTCCACGAAGTTTACCTTAAGCTTTTGGATCCTACCTGCATCGGCTGTAGCGATATTCAATAATCGTGTCAAGGCAAAGACAGGTAAATCCAGTTTGAAATAATGATCTTAAAGTTTAAACACAAGAGGCATGATATTGATAGCGACAGCTAATCCTATGCTATGCCAAAGACATGGCAAATGAGTTTTTTTAATTTTATATTTCGTGGATTTTCTTCAAGTAGGCTGTGCATTTTTGCAATATTTATTTTGAGCCATTGTGATATTTCATTGTGGCTTAAAAAATGTGCGATCCCTTGGCTGTCTTCCAGATCATCTTTAAGTTGGAAGCTTTCTCCAAAAATTCTGCCAAAGACTCGAGCTTTTTCAATGGAGCTTTTTTCTACGCCAAGACTGAGTGCTGCAAGAGTAGTGCATGCCTCAAAAAGCCGCCCAGTTTTGGCTTGATTGATGCAGATCCAGTCGTCTTTAGTTTTTGGCCCTTCTTTGGTTGTCAGATCTTGTGCCTGGCCGCTTACCAGGCCATATCTTCCACAAGCAAGAGCCAACTCTTGGCATTGAAGCGCTGCATTGACTGGAGCATGGCTGAGCGCAAAAAAGGCATCAGCAAGCAAGGCATCTCCAGCTAGTATTGCGGTTGCTTCATCAAATCTTTTATGGGTGCTGAGGCGACCGCGGCGGTAATCATCGTTATCCATGGCGGGAAGATCATCGTGAATAAGCGAATAAGTATGCACATATTCGACGGCTAAAGCAGCGGGCAGGGCTTTTTTAAAAGTATTGTGCGAAGTTAAATAGTGAGCATAACTAAAGATGAGCAAAGGCCTTAAACGTTTTCCTCCAGAGCTGAGAGAGTAGTTGATACTTTCATTCAAAATTTTTGATGAAAAACCTGAGCTTTTTTGGGCTTTTCTAAGCTCATTCTCAAATAAAGATTTGAGTTCTTGGATTTCAGTTGCTGTCATTGGCCGATCCATTACAAAGACTTGGGTCAATATTTTTTTTGCTGCCGTCTGCTAAAATCTCTTCCATACGACCTTCCATAGTTGCAAGTTTTTGTTCAGCAAGACGAACAAGCTTTACCCCTAACTCATAAGCTTTCATACTTTCTTCAAGAGGCAAGTCGCCATTTTCGAGTACAGCGAGTGTTTTTTTAAGTTCATCCATTAAAGTTTCAAAACTGGCATTATTGAGATCTATCGTCATATTTACTCCATTGTTATGCGGGCTTTTCGGTGTCCGTCCTGAAATCTGATATTAATTATTTGTTGGTGATAGGTTTGGCTTGCCTTGGTAAGAACGCCACCCTCATTGCTTTCTATCAGGGTAAAGCCACGCGCAAGTACATTAAGCGGTGAAAGGGCTTCAAGCCGTACTAGTTTTTCCTGCAAAGATTGACGTTTGTTTTTTACTATCTTTTTTATTTGCTCGTTTAATTTTTCACTCATTGCCGCAGCTTTTTGATGGGATATTTCAAATTTGTGCCGAGGGTTTCTTGATAAAAGTTGGTTTTTTAAATTATGAAGCTGTTCCTGGCGAGCACGCAAAAGTTGATGAGGAGCACGTTTTTGCAGGCGCTGGCTTAGATCATCAAGCAGTTGCCAATGGCGAAATAAAAATGTTTTAGGCTCTTTGATCCGTTTTTGTTGGTTCAAAAGGCGAAGTTGATATTTAGTGAGAATAGCTTTTTGTCGAGCATGAAGTTGAAAGAGGGCTGAGGTAAAATTTTGTTGCAAGTCACTTAAAAGCGGCGTTACTATTTGGGCTGCATGCGTGGGAGTTGCAGCGCGCATATCAGCCACTAAGTCGCTGATGGAGGTATCAGTTTCATGTCCAACCGCGCTGATAACCGGTGTCTTTGCTGCAAAAATTGCCCGAGCGACCAACTCTTCGTTGAAAGCCCACAGATCTTCCAGTGAACCACCACCGCGACCAACAATGATCACATCACACTCTTGGCTTTCATCAAGCAGTTTGAGAGCCGAGGCAATTTCTTCTTTAGCACCTAGGCCCTGAACTTTGGCGAAGGCGCACAATACATGGGCTTTTGGTAAACGATTTTTAATAATGCGCAGCATATCTCTGAGGGCAGCGCCGTGCGATGAAGTAACAATGCCAATGCATTGATTGAGCAGTTTAACACTTTTTTTGTGTTCGGCTAAAAAGAGCCCTTCTTGGGAGAGCCTTTCTTTGAGTTGTTCATAGGCGAGAGCTAAGGCACCAGCGCCTAGGGGCTCCATTTTTTCTGCGATGAGCTGTAGACGAGTATTTGCCTGATAAATGTTGAGGCGGCCACTGATGATCACCTGCATGCCATCGGTGATATCGAAGGGGATGCGGGAAAAGTGAGGTTTAAACATTATGGCAGGAATGAGAGCATTTTCATCTTTGAAGTCAAAGTAGCAATGTCCAGAACGCCATATTTTCCAAGCGCTGATCTCTCCTATGACGCGAACAAAACGATGTTGCTTCTCAATATCTTTTTTGAGAAGGGCGACCAGCTCACTGACTTTAAGGGGTTTTTGTTCTTCTACTGTTTCGATAAACATTTTTTTACCCCTTGGCCAAGTTAAAAAACTATATAAGATTGCTTGTTAGCACCTGAGGCTAGCAGATGGGCTTTTAAGAGCAAGCGGTAAAAAAATATGAGTGATATGCAAGAGAAGGGAAAAAAAATCAAAATAATAAATGGGGTAGTGGTAAAAGCCACACAAGAAACTCCTGATACCTGGACTTTGGATATTTTTGTTGATGATCAGCACAAGGACTATAAGGCTGGGCAATTTATCAGTATTAATCCCCATCAATTCCCAGAGCTGCGCGATTTTATAAATTATTTTGAAGGCCAAAAATCCAAAGTTGAGCCGATTCGTGCCTATTCTTTAACCTCTGCTCCTCACGAAAAATATATATCGATCACGATAAAACCTGAAAATTACCATCCAGGTCCCGATGCTTACCCTCCTTTGCTTTCTCCATTTTTGGCATCAGACATCATGGTGGGGCGTGAAATAGAATTTACCGGTTATGCTGGAGCCTATATTATTCCTGATGATTTGAGACCAAACACCGATCATCTCATTCATTTAGTGGCAGGTTCAGGAGTGGTACCAAGTTTTTCTATTATCAAAGATGAACTGTTGGGCAAAAAAAGTTCTTTTAAGCACACTTTAGTGAGTGTTAATAAAACCAAGGATGATATCATTTTCCATCGCCAACTAGAGGAGCTGAGAACTAAGTTTCCCGAGCGTTTCCAGGTGTATTATTTTCTTACCCGAGATGAAAAGTCTAATGATTTAGCTCCTCATTATTTTATGGGGAGGCCGAAAAATGAATTCATTGAACAGTTGGTGATGGATAAAGCTAAAACACTCTTTTTTGCTTGTGGACCAGCGCTCACCAAGTGGCAAAAAAAAGCTGCTCAAGATCCTAAAAGTTTGAAGCCGCGTTTTATGGAATGGGTGCAAGACATTATATATAAAATGGAGATAGATAGACACCGCTTCAGACGCGAGATCTACGGCTGAGAGAATGTTTGAAAATAATTTTTTGCTGAGCTGAGAAAACATTTTTGTCCATGATCACTTGTCATCCTCGCGCAGGCGGGGATCCAGCAAAAACACCTAGCCTAGTTAAAATCAATAATGTAAATCGTCCTATTGATGATTATTTTCCTCGATCGATCTTAATTTCAATTACCTCCACTTTTTAATACATTTTTCCTTGTAGCTTGTTCGCTTGCCGTAAATCCTACGAGACGAGTCGTTGCTAACCCCGACACTGAGTGTGCCATTTTTTAAACATAGAATAGAGACCTAATAGTGCTCTATTGGGATCCTTGTCTGTGCGGGGATGACAAGAGATCGTGCTCAAAGCAATGGCGGTTGAACACGCTTTGGCTTGGTTAAACAAATCAATTAGTCTTTCAAAAGACTGTGAACAAATGCTTGCTTCTACTAGAATTTGATATTCAGTTAGGAATTGTAAATGTTTTGATTAAATGGCTAAATAAGGCCAATTTTTGATTTTCAATAGTCTTTTAGATCTTTTTATTAATCGGCAAGTGTTCAACTTTCTTTAGGCTTAAGAATATTACTTTTGATTCGCCAAAGAGCTTCGTCGATCACATCCTTGGTGGTATGTGGGGCGAATGAAAAGCGGATAGTAGCTTTTTGTTGTTCAGTATCTATCCCCATGCGCTTGAGAGCAAAACTTCCTTCGGGAGCAAGCCCTGAACATGCAGAACCAAAGCCAACACTTAAGCCCGCCATATCGCAGGCGATGCGCAAAGCGTCTGGGTATGGATGAGCAAAACTTATAGCGCTGGTGTTGGAGAGGCGTTTTTGTGATTGCCCAATGATGTGGCACTCGAGCGATTTAAGCTCAGTTTCAAAATAATTTCTTAAAGGTTCCAAAGCTAGATTTTGCATTCTTGTGCGCTTAATAACACGAGAAGCCTCACCAAAAGCAGCGATCAACAGAGCGCTTTCGGTGCCAGGTCTAAAACCTCGTTCTTGTCCACCGCCTTGCCACGGTGCTTTAAGATTTTTTGCTAAGCCTCGCATTACTATGCCGCCTGAACCAGCAAAGCCTCCCATTTTTTGGGCAGAAAAAGTCATCACATCAATTCTTTCATGGCAGAAAGTATTTTTACGCGCAAAACTTTGAGAAATATCTGACATCACCAAAGTGGAAGGATTGGTATTTCTGAGAAGCTCATCAAAATCAGGCATGATACCTGTTTCGTTATGGGCTTCGCAACAGATCAAGATATCAGCATATTTGATTTTTTCGAGATCGATGAATGCGCCGTTTTTGTCAATCTCAAGCAATTCAAGACTGATCAATTGCTGGTCAGCTACCCCCAAAACTGATTTTAAAAGAGAGGGGTGTTCAAAAGGAGACATGATAACTTTAGGAATACGACATTCTTGGCGTGCCTTGAGCATGACAGCATCAACAAATAAGCGATTTGCCTCAGAAGCGCCTGAACCAAAAATTACGTCACGAGATTTACATCCCAATGCTTGAGCAACATGTTCACGAGCATCATCAATGAGCGAGCGCAGCCGCCTACCCTCTTCATGGAATGATGAAGGATTGCCGATTAAGCCTGCTAATTCTATTATTTTTTGTTGAGCCTCAGGGCAAGGTGGACAAGAGCCATTGGCATCAAGATATAAGCGCTCCATTTTAAAAACTTCCCAAAGAAGTTGATTGTAATAAGGATTTTTTTAGAAAAAAGGGGGAAGAAGGTGGCAAAGAATCTTTCACCAAAGTCCGTAAAATTTTTCCAGAATGAAGGCGTTTGCTTAGAGAAACTAAATAAATTTAAGCTGTTAGCTCAGATGAGTTCGAATAATAAATATTATTATCACCCATTTCTCTTTTAGTATGCTTTGATAGACTTATGCTTCGGAGGTTTATAGGATGGCTAAGCGGGATACGACAGCGGTGCTTCATTGCTCTTTTTGTAAGAAAAGCCAACATGAAGTAAAGAAATTGGTGGCAGGGCCGGGTGTATATGTTTGCGATGAATGTATTAAGTTGTGCAATAAAATTATTGAAGAAGATAAGGCACAAAACACGCCATCAGAAGTAATAAAATTACCGACACCTCATGCCATAAAAGAATTTCTTGACCAATATGTCATTGCTCAAGATGAGGCCAAAAAGGTTTTGGCTGTGGCGGTCTATAATCACTACAAACGCATCAATTCTACTAATGAAAAAAATGATGTGCAGATTCAAAAAAGCAATGTTTTACTTATAGGACCAACTGGAACAGGAAAAACCTTGCTTGCCCAGAGTTTGGCTCGACTTTTGCAAGTACCTTTTTGCGTGGTGGATGCAACTTCTCTTACTGAAGCTGGATATGTAGGGGAAGATTCAGAAAGTATTTTGCAAAACCTTTTGTCTGCAGCGGATAATGATCCGCACAAAGCTGCAAAAGGTATCGTTTATTTGGATGAGATCGATAAAATTGCTAAAAAGGGTGATGCCTTGAACGGCAGCCGTGATGTTTCTGGTGAAGGTGTACAGCAATCATTGTTGAAGTTGATAGAAGGAAGTGTCGTAGCTGTTTCTCCAAGAGGCTCTAAAAAATATGGCCAACCGGAACAAGTGGTTCACCTCGATACTAAGGATATTCTCTTTATCTGCGGGGGAGCATTTGTTGGTCTAGAAGATATTTTGAAACGAAAGATGGGAACAAAATCTTTGGGTTTTAACTCAGACCAGACAAAATCCCAGAGCAATAAAGTGGCTTTGAAACTGAGTGATGTTGAACCCAGCGATATTATTAGCTACGGCTTTATACCAGAGTTTGTTGGTCGTCTTCCCATTATTGCTACTCTCGATGAAATGACGCAGGAAAGTTTGGTCACCATATTGGCTGAGCCTAAAAATGCACTTGTAAAGCAGTATCAAAAGCTTTTTGCTCTTGAAGGAGTTGAATTGATATTTACCCAAGATGCATTGAGTACTGTTGCAAAAATAGCCTTAGAAAGAAAGAGCGGCGCACGTGGACTGCGTTCAGTCTTGGAAAATGCCATGCTCGACATCATGTACAGTGTGCCTTTTTTACCAAATGTTCAGAGTTGTACAATTACGGGTGAGGTTATCCTAGGTAAAAAAGATCCTGAGCTCACCTTTAATCAAAAGAAAAAAACAGCTTAGAAAAGCTAGAGCGAGATAAAATGGAGCGAAGAGTTACCACAGAAAGTTGTGGACCAACCTTGCAGAGGTACTTTCTATCAATAGCCCATCTTTGTAAATGCCTCCATCCAGCATTGTTGAAATCTGCTCAGCACCATGGATTTTCTCCAGCGTTTTTCTGCCTCTAGCAAGAGCTTTAAGGCCATTGCTTCTGCCATTTTGACGCTCCCGCTACCTTTGATATTTCTTGTGCGAAGCTTTACCGTGGCAAAGGCAAGTTCTGATATGAAGCCAATGCTTCGCCGGGAAATCAAAAAATGTCACCAACTCATTCCATGACGAAGTAACTGATTTTACTGCTTTAACCTGAAGTTTGCTTAAGCGATTAAGTTATTGTTCAGGTTTGACGGCATTTTTAGCGCTGGCTTTTTAGGGCTCATCTGACAGCAAGTTAAGTCAGTTAAAAGATTTATCAAAAAGTTTATTGGACTACGATGTCGCGTATGCTCAATCTGGTATTCATTTTTTAATTTATCATTTATTGTTTCTATAATAAATCGCTTTATAAGTGTGATTTTATTAAACAACGACATGAGTTTATTTTTCATATTTTTTCGAATGCTTGTGATTAAGTATAAACCATTAGAACGCAATTTTTCGGATAATGAGCTGGAAAGATAGCCCTTGTCGCCAAATAACTTCGCAAAGATATTCTTCACCATTTTTGGCACTGGTTGGCAATCGTCAACATAGCCCTTTGTTAGTCTTATGGATAAAAGTTCGCCTCGGTCATTAGCGATTAAGTGTACTTTTATGGCATACGTTTATCGACGTTGAATCTATAATCGATATGCCACTGCACTTTCCAAAACTTGCTTTTAAGAAGCTCGCCATTGGCATCACAAGACGCGGTATTAACTGGATAAAACGAGAATATGAGATAAGAACTGGGAATTCCTTTCTTAAATGTCTGCAAACACACTCAATATACCTGAGTTTTGCTTAATCCTTCAAAAAAAAAGCGCGTGAGGAATGGCTTAGTGCATGATTCTGTATTTTTTTACAGCTTCTTATTGGGTATGCATCGCTTTTTCTTGCTTGGCTTCTAAAATAGATTTGGCACCAGTATGTGCCAAAAAAGACTTCGAAGGTCGCCAGAAAATTATCAATAAATAGTCTGCTAAAGTACTTTTTGCTTCAGCTGTTGTGCAAAACTGATCTGCTCCCAACTCAGCTCAATATCATTGCGCCCAAAATGGCCATAGGTTGCAGTTTTTTGATAGATCGGCTTTCTAAGATCAAGGTATTCGATAAGGCCAGCAGGCTTAAGTGGAATGGAAGTTTTGATGACATCTTCGATCTTTGACTCATCGACAACAGCCGTGCCAAAAGTATTGAGCATAACGCTTACCGGATTACTTTCACCAATGGCGTAGGCCAGTTGTACTTCGCATTGACGAGCAAGGCCAGCTGCTACAACATTTTTTGCAATGTAACGTGCAAGGTAAGCTGCCGAACGGTCTACTTTTGATGGATCTTTGCCAGAAAATGCTCCACCGCCGTGTCGGCCCATGCCACCATAAGTATCAACAATAATTTTTCTGCCGGTAAGACCACTATCACCTACTGGACCACCGATAACAAAGGCACCGGTTGGATTGATATGAAATTTAATGTCAGGAAGTAAATGCTCTTTTTTGACGATAGGTTTGATCACTTCTTCAATAATGGCTTCTTTTATTGTGGTCTGAGAAATACCCTCATCATGTTGGGAGGAAATTACGAGAGTGCTTATTCCCTTGGGACGCCCCTGTTCATATTCAACGGTTACTTGGGTTTTGCCGTCGGGCCCCAAGAATGGAACAACATTTCTTTTGCGTACTGAGGCAAGTTGCTGGGCGAGTGCATGTGCATAGGTGATTGAAAGAGGCATAAACTCTGGCGTTTCATCGCATGCATAGCCAAACATCATGCCCTGATCGCCAGCACCTTGCTCTTTATCAGCTGACGCATCAACACCAAGCGCAATATCTTTTGATTGTTCATCAATACTTGTGAGAATTGTACATAGCCGAGCGTCAAAATCATGTTTTTCGGCGCGATAGCCAATATTTTTTATAACTTCACGAGCGATAGCAGCATAATTGAGTTGAGCGTGAGAACTTACTTCCCCAGCAATGATGCAAAGATTACTTTTTAAGAGACACTCAATAGCAACACGGCCTTGAGGATCTTTAGATAGAATAGCATCCAAAATGGCATCAGAAATTTGGTCTGCTATTTTATCTGGGTGGCCTTCTGTTACAGATTCACTAGTAAAAACATGTGGTCTTTGAGATATCATGAGTGGCACTCCGCTTTGGGCTTAGATTGCTATCAAGTTTAGTCTTTGTCTTGGAGTATGCAGGCAATCTCTCAGATGGAAAAGACGTTCAACTGATAAATTCATGCCAAGTTTTCGGACTTCTCTGTTGCATGAACATAATTTTCCAGTATTGATAATTCATTGATAAAGAAATAAGTACCTAATTTGTTTAAATAAAACGTCTGGTATTAATGGTGATTGTTTTGTTGAAAATAAGATTTTTTTAATTTCAATGAAATAGTAGAAATTATTTGGAAAATTTATGCTGCATGAACAAGAAGTAAGGATAAATCCTTATGTTGTTAACTCTTTGTATCTTGTGTTGATTCCAATTGCTGTGTTGATGATTGTTGATTTAGTTGTGTTCTCTGGTTATTTTAAGACCAGGTCTCCTCTGACATTAGAATTTGTTTTATGGTTGAATCTTTTTCTTAATTTTCCACATATAATTTGTAGCTCTTTGTTGCTTGCAGATAAAAAATATCTTTCTTTTTTTAAGGATAAACTTCTTTATTTGGCAATTTTTGGTATTTTTGCCGTTTTTATTTTGGTGGCTTTTGACTCAGCTGGCTTAAGAGAGGCTGTTACACTTTTTGCGCTTATTTGGACTGTAAAGCATGTGATCGGTCAACAATTTTCCATGACCAAAATATTTTTGAAAAGAAAAGAAAATCTCACTTTTAAAATTTGGAAAAGCTATGGAGTGTTTATTTCTTCTAGTTTATTTCTTTGCATTTACTCAAGGATTTATACAAATTATTTCAGTTATCTAAAACCATTTCTAAATCTGTTTGAGCAGTACTCCCTTTATTTTACTATCCCTGCAATTGTTCTGTCTGCCATTTTACTATTTCAAGTAAGAGAATCAGCAGGCATTCTCTCAGGAAAATTAATGATAGTGGGAAATCTATGCATGGTTTTAGTATCGTGCTTCTTATTTTCTCAGGACTATTTTAGTCTGGCCGTGTTGGGTCCAAGGATTATTCATGATTTTTCCGCTCTGTATTTTTATGGAGCGCATTCCTACAATAAGAAGAAAGTAAAAAAATCAGGATCATTTTTTGACTTTATACATAGAAATCAGCCAATCCCTTTGTTTTTTGCTTCGTCATTATTGGGCTGTGGGCTTATGTATTTTTGCCAAAATATTATTTTTGATTTGACAATTTATCATGCGCTGAGCGCGCTCCATTTTTATACAGAATCATTTTTTTGGAAAGCAGATAGTCCTGCCCGAGAATTCTTGCATTTTTAGGGAATCAACATGTTAAGCCATAAGAGCAATGAGAGCTCATTGCCTCATCTGTCCCAACTCGATGGTTTAAGAGGCCTGGCTATATTTTTGGTTATTGTTGGGCATGTGGAACTTATTAACGGACCTTTCATTACTCCAAATTATTTTGATTCAGCTTCGAGCTTTGAAAATGCTTTTTGGTTTTGCTGCAAGTTTGGTTGGATAGGTGTTGATTTATTTTTTGTTCTTTCCGGTTTTTTGATCACCTGCATTGTGATCAGGCAGGTAAACTCCTCACAAAATTATTTGATTTTCTTTTTTCGGCGCTTCCTGCGTATCTATCCGCTTTTTGCAGTGTCCTTAGGGGCGTATTTTTTTGCGCTTCATTTTATCGATATAGAAAAAATGGTTGGCTCTAAGTATAGCTGCTATGTCGAAAACCAGTGGTTGATGTGGTTTCAGCTAACTAATTTTATGAGAGAAAATGGTATATATCCTCAAGGAGAATTGGCGCATTTTTGGAGTCTTGCGATTGAGGAGCAGTTCTATTTTTTAATGCCATTTTTATTTTTGTGCCTAAGAAAAATTTTCAAAGAAAAATTTTCAAGCATTTTTGTGTTGGGAATAATTCTGCTTATTGCTTTAATTTACACGCTCAAAATCTTTCATATTAAAGCTGCAGTGGATTACGCTGAAAATATTTATGTTTCATCAATATTTCGGGGTGAGCCTATTTTGTGGGGAAGCATCTTGGCTTTTGCTTATACCTACAGCAAGGAAAAATTTCAAAGTTACTCTCCTTTCATTGGGACTTTATTGCTGTTGTTGGGGGCGACACTTTTTGTCTTTAGTATTTTTTGTGCGCATAAGCAGATATCTATTCGTTCATTCGATATGAATTTTACTGGATATCGCACGCACATACAGAGTTTTGGTTTTCATGGCGTCAGTATATTTTTTAGCGGGCTTTTAATGCTTGCCCTCTCCATGCCAAAGAACAAGAGATTCATAAAATTGTTAAATAGTAAGTTACTTAGGTTGCTTGGGAAATATTCATACAGCATCTATATTTTTAACACTTTAATTATTGCCGCATTAACAGCCGGAGGTTTTTCCTGGTTCTTTTTGCGCAGCGCCTTTTCATCATATTTTTTACCCTGTTATTTTTTGCTGATTATTTTTCTTTGCCTTATGATTGCAGCCGCCACCTGGCATACGATCGAAAAATTTTTCTTTTTTATAAAAGGGCGCAAATATTTGGCCTATGTTGATAATCAAGACAACTAAGTTTTACTTAGATTGCGCTTGATGCAAACTCTGTTTGGCTTAGTTGAAGTGTCGCCTTGACAATTCTGCCCTACTTAATAATTGTCTGCAAGCAAAAAGCCGGCATAGCTCAGTTGGTAGAGCGACTGATTCGTAATCAGTAGGTCAGCGGTTCAACTCCGCTTGTCGGCTCCATTATTTGTTTGTTCTCCAAGCACCCTGGCGTTAAAAGGCCGTGGTGCTTTTTTAGATTATTGATAGCGATTGTTAAGGTCTGGAAGATACTTTGATTGAAATTGTCTAGCATCAATAGCGTTATCCAAGAAGGGTTTTAATAGTTCTTATTTTTTATAGATAAAATGCCATATTCTTCCAACAAAATCACCGACAAAGGATAAAACCATGAAACGCACTGGAATCATGGGGGGAGTATGCGGGCATTTTTTAATATATTTTTTTGCTGCGCGATTATTTTTGGAAGCAATTCTTGGGCAGAGCGACCAATTCGTGTTCTTAGTCTAGATGGTGGTGGAATCAGAGGCATTCTTGAAGTTATGTCTCTTACTGAAATTGAAGATGAAATAGGCAAACCAATAAACCAAATTTTTGACGTAATGGTGGGCTCATCCACAGGTGGACTGATTGCTTTGGCGCTCAGTATTGGTGATGAACAAGGAAAAGCTTTCTACAGTGCTCGATCATTGTTAGAATTTTACACAAAAATGGGGCGAGAAGTTTTTCACTCAACGGTGTCTCACAAATTATCGACAGGATTTGGATTGTGGGGACCAAAATATCAAAGCGCAGTTCTTAAAGAGCATCTTGAGAGAGTGTTGGGTGACACCATGATGAGTCAGGCGCTTGTCCCTGTTATAATTACCGGATATCACGTTGATGGTGAGACAGGGGTTGAGTTTAGTTCTGCGGATGCCAAAGAATTTCCTTTTGATAAAGATTGTCTTATGAGGGAAGTAGCACAGGCTACCAGTGCTGCTCCGGTTTATTTTGATTTGGCTAATGTAGAGTTTTCTTGGGGGACGCTTCATGGTGTTGCTGACGGTGGACTTTATCGAAATAATCCTGCTTTGATAGCCTATGTCAATGCTCACAGGATGTTTCCAGGCCGTGATATTGAAGTTTATTCTTTTGGAACCGGGAAAATTGGTGCAGAGGAATTGCAGCGAGAACTAAATGGCAGAGGTCTTATCAACTGGGTGGGGCCCATTTTAAAGCATTTTCAAATAGGCGATATCGAAGCTGATAATACTATGTTGCATAAGTTAATCAATGAAGATGGCAAACAGAATTTTTTTAGGGTTGATATAGATGTCCATCGAGATTTTCGTGCAATGGATAATGTTAAGCGAAAAAATATTGAATATCTTGTGAGGCGCGGCAACGAACTTACAAAAACACCTTTGTTCCAAAATATGCTCATGCATCTGAAGCAAAGTATAGATGAGCCTATGAAATGATCTTAACTTGGCTTAAAGAATTCCTAAACAGCTGCTGAATCGAATGTATATATTTTGCTACGGCTTAACAACGCTATTTTGATTTTCATGACAAGCTGAGTGCTCGAGCTTTGAGGCTCGAGCGATAAAAATTAGCGTTTACCCAAATCAATGCAGATGGATTTGGTTTCAGAATAAAGTTCAAGCGCTTCAGCGCCCATTTCTCTTCCCCATCCCGATTGTTTGTAGCCGCCAAAGGGTAAATTGGCATCAAACACATTGTAGCAGTTAACCCACACTGTTCCGGTGCGCAATTTTTTGCTGACTTGATGAGCCTTGGAAATATCTTTGGTCCATAAGCCCGCAGCAAGCCCATAGATTGAATCGTTGGCTTCATGGATAACTTCTTCTTCTGAGCCAAATGGAGAAGCGCATACAACAGGGCCAAAAATTTCTTCCTTGACTACTGACATGTCTTTGTGAGTTTTACTTAAAACCGTGGGAGCGACAAAATAGCCTTGATCATGATTGCTTTCTCCGCCTACTGCTTGTGCCCCTGCTGCCACGCCCGCTTTGATATAGTCAGTGACCCGTTCATGTTGTTCTTTTGAAACCAAAGGACCCATCATTGTGTCTTTGTGCATACCTGGGCCAAGCCTGATGCTTTGAGCTATTTTGCTAATGCCTTCAAGGGCACGATCATAAATTTTTTCGTGTATAAACAAACGTGATCCTGCACAGCAGCATTGCCCATGATTGAAGAAAATACCGTGCGCAGCACCTTTTATCGCTTGTTCAAGATCGCAATCATCAAAGATAATATTGGGTGATTTGCCGCCAAGCTCGAGCGATACTTTTTTAAGGTTTGATTGAGCTGCTTGTAAGATTAATTTTCCTACTTCAGTGGATCCGGTAAAAGCGACTTTATCAACGCCATTATGTGCTGATAGCAGTGCTCCGGTTGTTCCATCGCCGTTAACGATATTGACAACACCATTGGGAAGGCCTGCTTGATTGAGCAAGGTAGCGAGATAGCTTGCGCTCAAAGGAGTTTGTTCTGCGGGTTTTAGTATTACGCAACACCCAGCAGCTAAAGCTGGTGCAAGTTTCCATGCCGCCATCAATAAAGGAAAATTCCATGGAATGATCTGAGCAACGACACCTACCGCTTCACGTTCTGTATAGGCGTGAAAGAGATTCTTTTTTTGAAAGGGCACCGACATATCAACCACACGTCCGCTGAATTTTCCTGCCCAGCCAGCATAATATCTGAAATGAGCAGCAGCTAAGTTTACATCGGCAATACGGGCAATACTTAAGGGTTTTCCATTATCCAAAGACTCAAGTTCTGCGAGTATATCTCCATGCTGTTCTATAAGCTCTGCGATGCGCCACATGATCTGAGCTCGGCTTGATGATTGCATATGGGCCCATTCAGGAGATTCAAATGCAGTGCGCGCAGCTAAAACGGCACTGTCCACCTCGCTCTTTCCTGCCAAAGATACTTTGGTGAAGGCCCGAGCGCAGGCTGGATCATAAACCTCAAAAGTTTTTTCTTTGGAAGTGCACCATTCACCGCCAATAAAATGGCCATGCTCCTTGAGTGCAAATTCTTTTGCGGGGGTTTTCATCAGTTCAAAAGTTGCTGTTGTCATTGATTGCTCCCATAGTTGTACAAACTTTAGGTTTAGAAACTATTTTGCAAATATCTGCACAATAGTCTCTTACAGTCTTTTAAAATATTTTTTTAGGATTGTTTTAACGAATCGATTGCCATGGCATAGTCGGAAGAATTGAAAATATAGGATCCTGCTACCAACAGTGAGGCACCTGCCTTTGTACAGAGCGGTGCGGTCTTTTCATTGATACCGCCGTCAACTGAAATTATGCACGAGTCATTGTTGTGCTGAGTAAGCATTTTTTTTACACGAGTTATTTTGGGAACAACAGTTGGCAAAAAACTTTGAGCCGCAAAACCTGGATTGACCGACATAATAAGCACAAGATCCAATTGATCAATGACATATTCCAGTGTGCTTTCGTGAGTACTTGGGTTAAGAGCGACACCCACTTTGATATTTTTTGACTTAATATGCTTGATGGTTCTTTCTAGGTGGGTGCAGTTTTCCTGGTGAACAGTGATATAATCTGCTCCTGCATCAGCAAAAGCATCAATATGGTATTGAGGATTATCGATCATGAGATGAACATCCAAAGTTTTTTGAGTAATTTTTTTTACCGCACTTACAACCAAGGGGCCCATAGTGATATTGGGAACAAAGCTGCCATCCATTACATCTATGTGAACAAAATCTGTTCTTGCACTGCAAATGGCATCAATCTCTTGTCCTAAAATTAAAAAATCAGCAGATAAAATTGATGTTGCCACTTGAGTCATGATGGATTTCCTATTTTTTGGTTAAGAAAACGAATGACATCATCACAAAGTTTATCCCGATCAAAATCCAAACTGACAATATGCTTTGAGCGAGAATAAAATTTACAAAAAAGCGAGGTGTTACTTTTTTCTAGCAATAACTGCCATGAGCCACGAGTATCGATTGCGCTATCTTGTTCTCCAAAAGCCACGAACATGGGTGATAAAATTTTAGGAAGAGCATTGAGGGCTTGCAGTCTTAAGTCATCGAGTTGCATCATGCCAAATAACGACATTTCTCTATAGGAAGGACATTTTTTTTTAGCTTCAGGGTCAGCTATGTCGCTTCCTCCCGATAATTTTTTGAAGTGACTATTTTTTGGAAGCAGTCCAATATGTGCAAGCGAAATGGTAAGCTCAGCTGAAAGTTCGAGCCGCAGTGCACAGGAAAGCAAGAGCAAACTGTCAATTTTTTTTTGTGATTTTTTGCTGAGTACCAATGCGAGTAAAGCGCCCATAGATAGCCCACCAAGGATGATACTGCGATTTTGATCGAGTTGTGATAAACAGTCCTGGGCTTGTTTTAGCCAATCATCGGCTGTGACTGAGTCGAGGTCTGAAATTTTTGTGCCGTGCCCTTTTAAAAGCGGTACGCTCACCTGAAACCCACGTTGATTGAGCGATTGAGCCAAAGGCCTCAAGTCGTAGGGCGAGCCTGTCAATCCGTGAAAAAAAAGAACCTGAGGGCCATCTCCCGGTAAGTGGTATCCAGATTTAGTGACGAGCGGAAGTGGTGAAAGCATATCAATGTACCATGTTTGGTCCTAGTCTATCAGGCATGATGCTTTGGCGGATACCAACGTTTTCGTTTGGGTAATGCCAGTGCAGGATTTGCTCATCTGAACCGTGCCAGCACAAAAAAACTAGGTGTCCATTTTCTAAGGATGGAAAATCAATGTGTGGTGGAAAGAGAGATCTAACAATGGCGCCAAGCCGAAAAATAGCGTTAATCTCTTGTTCAATACGTCGATGAATTTGGGCTTTTTGTTTTTTTGATAATTTTTTTTGAGGATGTCCGCTGACATCACATAGTTGTAAGGTGTCGGATTTTTTATCAAAAATTGGGTGTTGGGTTTTAATTTTATGATTTGGGCCATCATATATCTTGCTCAGCAAAATATGGATGCTTAGGAAATGCTCTCGAACTAAAGGTAAAAGACCATTTGCTTCTTGTAATGTTACAGTTCTTAATATCATAGTTCCGTTTTATAGCTGTTGATTGCCATGTGACAAGCCCAACTTATGATGGTGCAGAATTTGGTTTGTTTTGGAAGCAAAAGCGTTCAAGTCCGCAGACAAATATTCCAACTCCAGAAAGCAGACATAAATAAAATCCGCCCCTTACCTCGATTAAATTTGTTTGTTTGGTTTGAGAGAGAAAGTCAAAAAGATTGAAAGTTGAAATACTCATAGAGCTAAAGCCATAAAATAAATACTTAAGGCTTGTTTTTTTTAAGAGTGTGGGAAGCAATAAAAGTCTATGTGCGTCATATGATTGGCGTTTGATGGATGCTACTTTAAGTACTTCAAAGCTAGCAACTAAGGAAAAAATAATGTGAATAATCCCTCCGCATCGCAAGCCAATCAGAGTAATAAAGCCAGAAATACAAAGCCATGGTAAAAAAATACTCAAAATCATAATCGCCGAGAAAAAAAATACGCCTACATCTGTTCGGCTTAAATAAGAAAAAGCATAGCAAAGTTCATCTAGAACAAAACTAATTTCTTTTACAAGCTGATCTAAGGTGTGTTTTCCCATCTGAATAAAAGTTGAGCAAAATATTTATTTATTCCAATTTTGATGCAACTTTTTTATTTTTTGTACGAAATTATTTAAAGACAATGAAGTGATGTACGAGGGGATACGAGTATGCCTACTAATAGTATCAATAATAGTTCTGCTGGGGGATCTCTTAGAGTGCACACCAAGGCTTCGCAGCCAAGAACGTCATCCAATCTCTCTTTTCAGGATAAATTTCGTTCAGGACTTCGATCGGGTATCGATTTTGGCAACAATGCAATCAGGCAAGTGATTAGACCAATACCTGGTTCGGCCGCTCTGTCGGCATCTATTTCGGATGCAGCATCAGCTTTAGGTAGTGCAAGTAGGCTTGGTGGAGGCCACTCTTCTGCAAGCCCAGGAGTGCCACCAATTGATGGAGATATAGATTCGTTGCAAGATGAAATGGTAAGAAAAAATCATGACATGCTTGAACAACAGATGAAAATATCTCATATCACGACCGTTTATAATATGGAGTCCAACCTCATTAAGGCCATGTTTGATGTTTTAAAAACTATTGGATCAAATGTTCGTTAAGAGGGTATTGAAAAGGACTTGTTCCTTGGATAGTCAGGGAGGATGGAGGTAGTTATGCCGATCGCAACTCGCCATGTTTCAGTGTCAAAGCCTATTTCATCACCTGAAAGAAAATCGCCTGCCCAAAAATCATCGACTGCAGTTTTTAAGGCTAAGTCGGGTTCCGCAGGCAGAGCTGCTCTTAGTAAAAGTTCTATTATTTCTCCAGAGCAGCTTAACAAACTTGCATTGGATTTGAAAAATAAGGTTATCGATCGAGAAGAAGCAAATAGACGCTTTGTTGCTACCGTGATCGACAATTCTCTAAGAAATAAATTAGGTGAGCAAGATAGAGAAAAATTAATGATGGATATCAAAGAATTTTTTTCTAATGATCAATCTTTTATAGATAAGCTCACTAAAAATTTGCATGATTTGGTGTAGCTAAAGATTTATTTAATTTTGTAGGAACATTAAAGCTCCAAAATGCGTTTGTGCCAGGTGCTAGGAAGACACGAGCTTGTACTCGTGTATTTGTTTGAGCGGACTGGTATGAATTTAGCAGAAAATCAAAGACAGCTCGTTGAGCAATATTCTGAATATGTGGTTCGTATAGCAAAGCAAATCAAGCGAACGCTTTCTCCCAATATTGAAACCGATGATTTGATCGGTTATGGGATGACAGGCTTGATTGAAGCTGCAGATCGCTATAACCCATCCGTGGGCGCAAATTTTTCAACCTTTAGTTATTATCGCATCCGCGGGGCTATTTACGATGGTCTGAGGGTTATGGGTTCATTGAGCCGCACCGAATATAGACGTCAGCGTTTTGAGGAAAAAGCTTCCATGTATATGGAGTCTGAATCACTAAGAACGCCTTCTACGGCACAATCAAGCCCAGATGATGAGCTCAATAAGATGGCTCAGAAAGTTCAGCGAATGGTAACAATATATGTTACCTCCCTGAGTGAAAAAGATATTCATGGCATTGCTGATAATGACTCTGAAAAAGCCGATGATCGAATGCAGCGTCTTCAACTTTACGAAAAAATGAAGGCCGCAATCGGAAAATTATCTAAAAGCGATCAAGAAATTATCAACGCTTATTATTTTGAAGATAAAAGTTTAGAAGAGGTAGGTAAGGGATTGGGGCTGTCCAAATCTTGGACATGTAGAAAACATGCCCGCGCACTTGAAAAACTTAGTGATGTTTTCTTTACCCTGATCAAGGACCCAAAATAAGCAACCTCTCTTTTTTGTAGCCGAAAGCCAGTATTGAAGGCGAGGTAAGACTATGGTTATTGGCCAAGTAGTTCACGCAAAAAAAACAGCGGTGGGCGTAAAATCAACGGGAGGCTCTACAAGTTTTAAAGAGCTTCTTAACAGCAAACAAAAAGAGCATTCCATCAAATCACAACATCAGGGTTTTGGAGTTGCTCAACCCCTCAAAAAAGTAATTAATGAGATGGTTGATAACCACAAGCTCACCACTCAAGCGCTTAAGAGCTCGCGTGTGCGCAGCAGTTATGCTCCAGAAAAACTTTTAAATTTTCAGTATAAGGTTGGTTTTTTGCTTCTCAAACAACAAATGTTTGCCAGAACAGCTGAATCTTGTGCAAGTACATTGAAAAATTTCACTCAGATGCAAGTTTAATAAGTATTTTATTGTGTTTATATCCATTATTTTTAGGATACATCCCTTTAAAAAATAATATGTTAGAGCTAATGAGTTAGCATAAATTGCTATTCACTAGATTAATCAAATAAATTGATTATAATACGGCCATACACGTGTTTGTGTGATAAATGAGGTTTTTGGGGGACAAAGATTCTGTAACCTCATAATATTTTTAGGGAAAAAACATCCATATGGATTCAGAGTTATCTTTCTTTATCTTTTTGGTTCTTTGTTTAGTAATTTCGGCATTTTTTTCGGCTCTTGAGACAGCGCTTACGACGCTTTCTGCTGTTCGCACCAAACGGTTGATTGAAGAAAGGTCCTATGCTGCACGAGCCTTGAGCCTCTGGCTTAAATATCCCAATAATGTTTTGACATCGATTTTGATTGGGAACAATATTGTCAATACATTGTCCGCCTCAATGGCGACCGTGATAGCTCAAAAGCTTTTTGCAAACTACGCTATCAGTTTGGCAACCTTTGTAATTACTGTTTTACTTCTTATATTTGGTGAGATCACACCCAAGACGTTTTCTCGCCATAATGCCGAAAAATTTGCTCCGATAGGCATGATTATTCTCTATCCTTTTTATATTTTGACGACTCCACTAACGTGGGCGTTGAGTATTTTTGCTGCCCGACTGGTGAAACTAGTGGGTGCAAAAACCGGGCAGCATGAGCCTTTGGCAACCGAAGAAGATATAGCCTATATGATCCGTCTAGGTCATGAAGAAGGTGTATTAAAGCGCGGCGAAGGCCAACTTTTACAAAGTGTCATTGAATTTAAAGAGACGGTTGCAAAAGAGGCTATGGTTACTCGCACTCAAATAGGTTCTTTTGAAGTAGGTGCAAGCTACGAAGAAGTGATGGAGCGAGTGATTGCAGAAGGCCATACGCGCTGGCCTGTGTATGAAAAAAATATTGATAATATAGTTGGTATTTTTCACGTTAAAGATCTTTTACGATGTAAAAATCTGGATAAGGAAACTAAAACTTTCTCTTTGAGGGATTTCTTGCGCCCAGCCAAATTTGTGCCTGATATGATGAAAATCGGAGCGCTTCTAAAAGAATTTCAAGCAGGTAAAGCACATCTTGCCATTGTGGTTGATGAATATGGTGGAACTGCTGGAATTATTTCGTTGGAAGATGTCTTAGAAGAGATTGTTGGTGAGATTCGTGATGAGTACGATGATGAAGAAAAAGAAGTGACTCAGATAGATGCTCATAATTATTTGGCCAACGGCCGGGCTAATCTTTTTGAACTAGGCAAAATGCTTGGCGTTTCATTTCCCGAGTCTGATGCTTTTGATTCCTTGGGCGGATTTTTAATCTCTACCTATGGACGAATGCCTCGTGTCGGGGCCAAAATTCATTTTGGCGAGATAACATTTTTGATCAAGGCAGCGGATGAAAAGAAAATAATTCAGGTTCATATTTTGCAAGGACAAAACAGACCTAAATTAGTTAGCAATAGCCAAAGCTCATCGGGCGATGAAAGAGCAGCTGCCTAAGGCGTGTTGCAATGATAGAAAAAGGTGACTCCTCCCTTTTGATGCAAAAGCTAAAATTGAGCTGGCGCAAAGCCCTTCAGCACCTAATTCAATTTGGGGGGTTTTCAGCTCACAATTCTCTCGAAATTATACATGATGGAGACCGTGCCTTTCTGGAAATTCACGATGCTTTTTTAAAATCTCAAGATTCTATATTTGTTGAAATGTATATTATTGCACCTGACCGCTTGGGGTATTGGCTTCGAGATACACTTATAGATGCAGCAGCTCGAGGTGTCAGAGTGACGGTGCTTTATGATTATATTGGTTCATCACATCTAAATAGTAATTTCATATCTCCCATGACTCATGCTGGTATTCGTGTTTTGCCTTTTAATCCAATTTGGCCGTGGCGTAGAAGAGGTCCATTGCTATTTAGGGATCATCGAAAAATAATTGTTGTCGATGAAAAAATTGCTTTTTGCGGAGGAATGAATATTAGTTGTGACTACGCGGGCATCAAATATGGAAACAACCGTTATCGAGACTCTATAGCGCGCATAATGGGACCAGCGGTAAAGGATCTGTTGGCTATTACTCAAGAAAGCATTATTGAAAGTGAATTCAAAGGGGTGGGCAATGGACACATATATTTGAGTTCCAAGCCTCCGCTTTCAATTTTTGATTTATTTTTTGAGCGTGTCAGAAGGCTCAAGAATCCACCTCTTGCGAAAGAACGATTAAGACAAAATCACGATACCTTAGTGCAGGTTTTGCGTTCAAATACGCGAATAAATCTTATGCACATTCAAAAATCTATGGAAGAGTCTGTCAATCGAGCGGTGCGTTACTGTTATTTTACGACCCCTTATTTTTTGCCCTACGGAAGCTTAAAAAAAGCCATCATCAATGCTCGGAGAAGAGGAGTGGATATTCGAATTCTTACCGCAGGGATTTCAGATGTTCCATTGATGCGTTTGGCAAGTCATCACGTCTATCAAAGTTTTTTTAATCATGGCGTAAGAATTTATGAAATGAATAAAAAAACTCTTCATGCAAAGATTGCCACTATCGATGGTATATTTTCTTCGATCGGTTCTTATAACTTGGATTATTGGTCGGCGAGAAGAAATTTAGAAGTCAATGTATCAATTTTGGATTCTCAAGTGGCTCAAGGATTAAAAGAACAGTTTAACGAGGATCTAAAACTTTCTGTAGAGATCGATCCACATAAATTTTCACTACGTTCATGGTTTAAAAAACTTGTTTGTTATCTAAGCTATATTTTGATGCGTTTATAAAATTTTTTTTGTGGCTTTCTGCAATTACAATATCAAAGCTGAGCTCAGTATTTTACTTTTAAAAAAGTTTAATCCTGGAATTTATTTGAATTTACAGGCGTGCCTGCACGTTGATTAAAGTTTATTGACAAACAAGAAATTAGGATTAAGCTCTGGCACCATGAACAGTATATTTTTTCGACAATTTTCAACAAATCTTTGGTGGTGGAACTCCTTATTTGCTAAGGTGGGCCCGTTTGCACCTAAAATTTGAAAATACTGTAAAAACCAAGCGCAGCATAAAAAGGCCCACCATATCGGTGGGTTTTTTTTATTCAAAAAGGAGAAGTGATGATCATCATATTGAAACAGCATGCCACCAAAGAAGATGCCGATACTATTTTAGAAGAGATTGAAAAAACAGGTCTTAAGCCTTTATTTTTGCCTGGGGTGGAAAGAATAGTGATTGGGGCTATTGGCGATGAACGTTTGCTCAATGAAAAACATTTTGAAAATTTTCCACAGGTAGAGCAAGTAAAACCCGTCTTATCACCTTATAAAATGGTGAGCCGCGAATTTTCCCCTGCATCAACCATAGTAAAAATTGGCAATGTGGAAATTGGGGGTGATAATTTCGTCACCATTGCTGGGCCCTGTGCCATAGAGAATACCGTGCAGATGAATAAAGTAGCGCAGGCGGTTAAATCTGCTGGTGCAAAAATATTGAGAGGGGGTGCCTTTAAACCACGTACCAGCCCATACAGCTTTCAGGGCTTGGGGGTCGAAGGTTTAAAAATTTTGGCGTCTACGGCTAAGGAATATCAAATACCAACTGTGACCGAAGTAATAGAAACAGCTGATATCGATGCTGTAGAAGAATATGCTGATGCCTTTCAGGTAGGCGCTCGAAATATGCAAAATTTTTCTTTGTTAAAGGAGTTGGGCCAGCGCAAAAAACCAGTCATACTCAAACGTGGTTTAGCTGCAAAAGTGGAAGATCTTTTGCTGGCTGCTGAATATATTCTCTCCAAGGGTAATTCCCAAGTGATTTTGTGTGAGCGAGGAATCCGTACATTTGAAACCTGCACACGCAATACGCTCGATTTAAATGCAGTTCCCTATTTAAAAGCTACAACACATTTGCCGGTGATCGTTGATCCTTCCCATGGTACTGGGGTCAGAGATTTGGTTGCCCCAATGGCCTATGCCGCAGCAGCATGTGGGGCTGATGGTGTGATTATTGAGGTGCATCATGATCCAAAAATTGCGCTTTCAGATGGAAAACAATCGCTCTTTCCTGAGCAATTTAGCAGTATGATGCAAGAGCTTAGAAAATTTGTACAAGCAAGCGGAAGGACTATGTAGTGACAAGCGCAGAAACATCAAAGTATGCAAGGTTCATTAGAAGTGAAATTGATGGAGTTTTTGACCCTGTTGAGCTCATTCAATTACATGTTGAGGCTGAAGTGATTCTTTTGGAATCAGCTGATGTCATAACCAAACTTGGCGAAAAAAGTATTTTACTTTTAGAGCCAGCCTTGAGAGTCGAAGCTCGAAATAAAAAAGTTTTTATAGAGGCGCTCGAGCCTGAAGGCGAAGAGCTGTTGCCGTTGCTGAAAAAAAGTTTGGGTTCATGGCTTATAGAGTCGAGCAAAAAAACTCTGACTTTAGGTTTTTCGCCACTCTTTAATGAATTTGATGTCTTAGAAAAGATGCGCATGCCTTCGAAACTTGAAGTGCTGCGTGCAGTACTTAAAGCCATAGATGTCAATGAAAAAGATCGTGCTGCTTTGATGCTTTCTGGAATTTTTTCTTACGACTTTATCGATCACTTTGAAAATCTTTCACCAGCTCGAAATGATCACATAAATTTTCCTGACTATCTTTTTTATTTACCGCTTTCAGGAGTTGTGATCGAGCATCCATTGCAACGGTGTTCGATATTTTCTTGGACCTTTGAAGATAAAAATACTCAACTAAGATCCCAATCGCGTTTCAAAAAACTTGAACATGAAGTTAAAAATGCTGTTGAAAATCATTGTGCAAAAAAAATATTTTCTTCCCAAATCCATTGTCTTGATAGAAATACTTTTGCTGTAGATGTCAATGATCAAGAATTTGGAAAGATGATAGAGCAATGCAAAGAATATATCGATAAAGGTGATGTCTATCAGATTGTTCCTTCACGAACTTTTTTTAGAAAAGTAGATAACGCTTTGCTTTCCTATCAGGCACTACGTTATTTAAATCCTAGTCCGCACATGTTTTATCTTTCGAGTAGAGAATGGACTCTGCTCGGTGCATCTCCTGAAACATTCATCAAAGTAGATCAAGGAGGGCGACGTCTGTTTATTCGTCCTATTGCAGGAACTCGCAGACGAGGTTTGGATAGCAACGGCATTGTTGATCCTGAGCTTGATATGCGTGAGCAGGTTTCTCTTTGTATCGATGAAAAAGAACTTTCAGAACATATGATGCTGGTAGACTTGGCGCGCAATGATATCGCTGGTGTTTCCAAACCAGGCACTCGTCGTCTGAGGCGTTTGCTTGCTGTAGATCGTTTTTCTCATGTTATGCATTTGGTCTCTGAGGTAGAGGGTATTCTAAAAAATGATTGCGATGCTCTTTTGGCGTATCAAATGTCGATGAATATGGGGACGCTGATGGGTGCTCCTAAAGTTAGAGCAGCCGAGCTGTTGCGACAAATAGAAAATTCAAAACGTGGTTTTTATGGTGGCGCTATTGGATACATTGATAAAAATGGTGACATGGATACTGCCATAATTATTCGGTCTGCACTGATTAAAGATGAGCAGGCATTTGTACGAGCGGGGTGTGGTGTTGTCTATGACTCAAATATTGATTTTGAAACACAAGAGACGCTTAACAAAGCGGAAGCTGTATTAAAAGCATTGGAGTTAGCTCAAAGATCATGAATATTTGCATCATCGATAATTTTGATTCTTTTACATTTAATTTGCTTGAAGAATTTCAGGGTGTAGGCAATACCATTCACGTTTGGCGTAATAGTATGGACAGTGCTGAAATAAAAAGGCGCCTTTTTGCTCTCGCAGTACCTCGTTTATTGGTTTTTTCCCCTGGTCCGGGGCACCCTGATCAAGCCGGTTGTATGAATGAGCTTATCAAAGATCTTGCCGGCCAAGTTCCTATGTTTGGCGTGTGCCTAGGCATGCAGGCGATGGTGAGCGTTTTTGGGGGGCAAGTAAAAAAAGCTCCTGATATCGTTCACGGGAAGGCTAAGCCACTTATACATGATGGTAAATTTATTTTTTATGGTCTTAAAGATCGTATAGCTGTTGGTCGTTATCACAGCCTGACTGCGACTGTGGTACCAGAAGAATTTGAAATTTTTGGCCGAAGCGATGAGTTGGTGATGGCGATTTCCCATCGAAAATATCCAATGATTGGAATTCAATTTCATCCAGAATCAGTGTTAAGCACGCAAGGAAGTCGTATTATTAAAAACCTGATCGATTGGGCTGGAGAACACTCATGAATGAAAAAATTTTGTTGAATGAGCTTATGAGCTTAAAAGATTTAAGTGTTGAGCAGGTTGGTCTTTTAATCGACGATATTCTTGAAGAGCGGATGCCTGCAAGTCAGGTTGCTGCTGCCTTAGCCTTGCTGAGTGCTAAGGGAGAAAGTGGGCAAGAAATTGCTATAGCTGCTCAAACTGTTTTGAAAAAAACTTTGCTGGTTGAACAACCTGATTATTTGTTTGGCGATGTTGTTGGAACTGGTGGAGACGGTTTTAATACAATTAATGTTTCAACATTGGCATCTTTGGTGGCGGCAACTGCAGGTTTTCCTGTAGCAAAGCACGGCAGTGTTTCGGTGTCTTCTCGATGCGGGTCGGCAGATATCCTGAGAGCGCTCGGCATCGATATTATGCAAGGTCCTAAAGAAGTGCGCCAAAGTTTGGATAAAAATAAATGGTGCTTTTTATTTGCTCCCAATTATCATCGAAGTTTCAAGGCAGTCAAAGATATACGTCGTGAACTGGGAATAAAAACAATTTTTAATATTCTTGGCCCCTTGGTAAATCCCTTGAGGCCGCCTATCATGTTGATCGGCGTATATGATCCAAAATTGCTTGAGCATTTTGCTGTGGCGTTAAAAGATATGGGTAGAAAAACAGCATTGATTGTGCATGGCGGAGGGCTCGATGAACTTGCCGTTCATAGCGTCAGTGATGCTGTGCTTTTGAAGGATAATAAGGTAGAAAAATTGTCTATTCACCCAGACGATCTTGGCCTTAAAAGCTTTGCTCTTGAGCAGATTCAAGGTGGTGGAGTAGAGGAGAATATTCAAATCAGCATTGATTTATTATCGGGCCATGCAGATGAGGCAAAAAGTTCAATTGTTGCTGCGAGCGCTGGTGCTTTGCTGTGGTTGGCGGGCAAAGAATCATCACTAAAATCTGGAGTAGGCTTAGCTTTAGAAATTATTAAGAGCGGTCAAACAATGAAGCTTATAAAAGAGTTACAGGAGCAGGCCTATGGCGCTTGAAGCAATCGTTGAATATAAGCATCGTTTTATCAATGAAAAGATTGAAGAAATAAAAAGCTACAAAGATTTTTTGCTTCCTAGTGCCAATAATTTTTTTCAAGCTTTAGAGCAAAGTCCTGTGGCATATATTTGTGAGATAAAGCAAGCCTCTCCCTCATTGGGCTTAATTCGCAAAGATGTAAATGTGCTTGATGTTGCCAAACTCTATAGTCCTTTTGCTGATGCAATCTCTGTACTGGCTGATGAAAAATATTTTTTGGGTTCACTAGAAAATGTCTTGAGCGTGAGTCACAAAAAATATGCTCCGCTTTTGTGTAAAGATATTGTGGTTTCACCTTGGCAAATTTATCAGGCTCGGCGTTATGGCGCCGATGCCGTGCTACTGATGCTTTCTGTGCTGGATGATGACAACTATCGTGCATGTGAAAAAATAGCCTGTGATTTAAAAATGGCCGTGGTTTGCGAAGTTCATGACGAAGAAGAAATGAAACGAGCGAATCAACTCAAAGCAAAAATTATTGGCATTAATAACCGAAATTTAAAAACTCTTGAAGTTGACGTAAACACCACAGAGCGATTGCTTAATTTAGCTTGGAAAGATGCCCTGATCATATCTGAATCGGGTTTCGCTACACATAGACAAATTTATCGCTATAAAGATAAGGTAAAAGGATTTTTGGTGGGAACATCTTTGATGCGCCAGGAACGCATTGATAGAGCCTTAAGAGAATTAATTTTTGGCCGTGTGAAAATATGCGGTCTGACCAATGCGTATGACGCAAAGATAGCCTACGACAACGGCGCGTATTACGGAGGTCTTAATTTTTCTCCATTATCTCAGCGCTGCATAAGCGTTGATGAAGCGCGCTCTATAATCGATGGCTCACCACTTTCTTATGGCGGTATCTTTGTTAATCAATCAGTGGATGAAGTCATTTCTATAGCACGAAAATTAAAACTTGATTATGTGCAACTTCATGGTGATGAAGAAAAAGATTATATCGCGCAATTGCGACCTGACTTGCCGGCAGATTGTGCAATTTGGCAGGCTATTCGTATTAAAGATCAAATTAATGTTGAGCCCAATTTAAACGTAGATCTTTATGTCTTTGATACCCATCACGAATCATCATACGGTGGGACTGGTAAGTCTTTTGATTGGTCAATACTTAAAAATATAAAAACTCCTTTCGCTTTAGCTGGTGGAATTAATCCTGACAACGTTAATCGTGCTGAAAGTATTTTTCCGTTGGTGATCGATGTTGCATCAGGAGTTGAAGAGAAAGATCCACGCAAAAAGTCTTTGCAAAAAATTAAAAAACTTTTCTCTAATTTAAGAAATAGCAAGGAGTTTTATGAAAGATAATGGGCGCTTTGGCCGTTTTGGTGGATGCTATGTCCCTGAAATTTTGGTTCCGGCTTTAGAGGAGTTGGAAAAATATTTTTATGATGCTCTTGAAGACGTAGGGTTTCAAAATGAACTTTCAGTTTTGCTCAAGCATTATGCCGGAAGACCTACACCTTTATACGAGTGTAGAAATTTATGTGCCGATACCAAAACGCGCATATTTTTAAAAAGGGAAGATTTACTGCACGGTGGGGCACACAAAACCAATCAAGTGATAGCGCAAGGACTACTCACCAAAAAAATGGGCAAAAAAAATATCATTGCTGAGACAGGTGCAGGTCAGCATGGTGTAGCGAGCGCATTGGTAGGAGCTCTATTTTCTTTAAAAACTCGTGTGTACATGGGAGCGAAAGATGTAGAGCGGCAAAAACTTAATGTTTTTCGTATGCAACTTTTAGGGGCTGAAGTTATTGCCGTAGAATCTGGTGAACAAACGCTCAAAGATGCGGTGAATGAAGCATTGAAAGATTGGGCTAAAAATTTTGCCGATACCCACTATATGATCGGAAGTGTGGTTGGGCCACATCCTTTTCCGATTATGGTGCGTGAATTTCAACGTATCATTGGCGAAGAAACCAAAGATCAAATGCTTGCAGCAATCGGTAGACTTCCTCATGCGGTGTTGGCGTGTGTAGGTGGAGGATCAAATGCCATGGGTATTTTTGCCGATTTTATCCCAGAAAAAAATGTTCGCTTGATTGGAGTTGAAGGAGGAGGTGAAGGAATTTTTAGCAATCACCATGCAGCAACTTTGCACGGAGGCACAGAAGGAATTCTTCACGGAGCTCAAACCAAGATTATGCAAAATGATGAAGGCCAGGTGATGGAGTCTCACAGTATTTCTGCAGGGCTCGATTATCCAGCAGTTGGTCCTGAGCATGCCTATTTGCAAGACAGTGGTCGCGCTGAATATGTTTCTGCAACAGATAAAGAAGCGCTTGATGCATTTATTCTTCTTTCGCAAAAGGAAGGAATCATTCCAGCCTTTGAATCGGCTCATGCATTGGCTCATGCAATTAAAATGGCTCAAAATTCGGACGAAGAACAGATATTGGTTGTCAATATTTCTGGGCGCGGAGACAAGGATATGGTTCAGGCAAGTCAGATTTTGGGAGATCATATTGGTCAGGTGCAAAAAATTGGAGTGAAGAAATGAGCCGCTATGAAAAAATGTTTTTTGAGCTTGCACAAAAAAATCAAGGAGCCTTTATTCCATTTGTGATGCTCTATGATCCTGATAGAGCTCAATGCAAAAAAATTATTAAGACTTTGATTGAATCTGGTGCTGATGCTTTAGAGTTGGGAATCGCTTTTAGTGATCCTCTGGCCGATGGTCCTACTATTCAAAAAGCTGGCCTTCGAGCCTTGCATAGCCGCGCGACTGTACACGAATCATTAGATCTTGTGCAAGAAATTCGCCAAGAATATCCAAGCGTGCCTATTGGAATTTTGACCTACGCTAATCTTATTTTTAAAAATTCCTTGGATTGGTTTTATGCTCATGCTCGTGATTGCGGAGTGGACTCAGTACTGGTTGCTGATGTTCCCATTCTAGAAATAAAACCTTTTTATGAAGCCGCTATCAAACACGGAGTCGATCCTGTGTTGGTTGCGCCCATCAACATGCCTCATGAACGCTTAAAAGATGTAGAGCATTACGGCAGAGGATATACCTATGTCGTTACGAGAGAAGGAGTTACGGGTGCAGACGAAAAAATTAATTTTCACCACAAAGATTTTTTACGAGCCTTAAAAAATGCTGGTGCACCTCCAGCTATTTTTGGTTTTGGTATTTCTAGTCCCGAACACGTTTCACAAGCTCTGAAACAAGGAGCGCAAGGTGTTATTAGCGGATCAAAGATAGTTTCTCTCATAGAGGGAAATTTAAACTCGCCAGAGCACATGCTCGATGAGCTTGCACTTTTTGTTAAAGCAATGAAGGCAGCCACAAAATTGGCGTAATCCTTGGAGATTATTTGGAAGATAATTTTTGGGGGCCACTGTCACTTGTCATCCCCGCGCAGGCAGGGATGGCGGCGATAGCGACCAAGCAAAAATAGATAATTTTCAAACTACTCTCTCAAGAAAGTTTTATTGTCTTTAATGGTGCAGAATTTTTTGCATTTTTTTTGCGTAATTTTTTTCATAGCTGATTATGCAAATGCCACAGATAAGCACGACAACAGTTGTAAGCAAGGCAAATGGAATTACCGTTTTGTCGTAGATTTTTCCGCTGATCCCTACAAAAATGGCTGTGAGCAAAAGTCGTGCACTGGTCAGCAAACTTGCGGCTATGCCTTTGATATCTTCAAGCCAGTGGATGCACTCATCAAAGTAGAGCGTCATGGTGAAATTTAAACCTACGGCAACGATCATCATGCATGCTGTCATAGCATAAGGATTTTTAGGAAAGAGCAAGGCTGAAAGGCAAAATAGAATTGCACCTAAAAAACTAAACCCAAGACCAGTTTTCTTAAAATCTTTGCCTAAGCGTTTAAATACTCGTTTGTAAGATAAGCTTGCCAGAACGAATGAACCCAATATTGCTGTTTGAAACCAGGGGAAAAATAATTTATCAACCTTGAGCTCCAACACAAAAAATACCGATATCAATGACAAAAAACCGATGTAGAGCGCAAAAAACAAACTGATATAGATAGAAGTTTGCCAAAAGGGTACACAAGTAAATGCACGTTTGAAATCTTTTATGAGGCTTAAAAAACTAAAATCTTTCCGCTGATCAGACTTTAAGGTTTCTCGGTAAAAGACAAGGCAAATAAATAAACTAAACCCCACAAACATAGTGATAGCTAAAAAGTTGGATTTAAATCCGTACTGATTATTTAAGTGAGCCCCCAGCATAGGAGCGGTGGCCATAATGATAGGAATGATAGTATTGAGCTGATTGATCGCCAGCATAGCTTTTTCTTTAGGAAAAGCATCAAATAAAATAGCTGTCCCCAAAGTAAAGCATCCTCCACTTCCAATACCTTGCAGCACTCTTCCCATCAACATGAGATTTAAATCTGTCACAAACAAGGTGATGAGACTTCCCAAAAAAAATAGTGACAAGGCAACAAGCAAAGGGAGTCGCCTGCCATAGGCATCAGATAAGGGCCCATAAAAAGGACATGAGATACAGATGCCAAAAAAATTCCAGGTCAATAAACCTTGGATAGCTTCTTCGGATGTATTAAAAAAAATCATCATGTCCGGGAAAGCTGGAAGATAAATATCTGTTTCAATGCAAGCAGCTATAAAAATAATAATGATCAAAGCTAGGTTGGAAAAATCTTTTCTGCTCATAACTATTCCATTTTAAAAATTTCTGTATCGTATCTGATAGTGACATGAAATTATGTTTAAATATAATTTTGTAAAATCTAAATTAGATTCCATTTTTATTTGTGTTGATATTTGTTTTTAATTGTTGGGTCAAAAATAAGTGAAATATGCAAACTTACAAATAGGGTTTTAAGATTAAAGATGAAAAAAATATTCTTTATTCTGATGTTTTTTTCCTGCTACCTATGCTCTTTTAGTAATGAAGAGGAGTGCTGTAGTGAATGTTCTGAGACTGAATCAGTTGACTCTGAGAACTATTGTGTAGAGTTAGAATCAGAGCCCGCGTTCGAAAATGTGACGCAGCAAATAAGAAAAAATCTTAATTATTATAAAGTTCAGATGGATGGCATAGAGCTTTTGTTAAGTCAATCTGTACTGTGTATCGGTACCGGGCGAGTTCAAAGGATTAACTTGCTGCATCCAATACCCACCATCATAAGAAAAAAGGATTTTTGTATTGACAGCAACTCAAGGCTACAAGCCGACTTTGTTATGGATGCTTTTTCGTTACGTGAAGTCAAAAAATTGCCTCAGGACAAATTCGCTTTTGTTTTTTTTGCTCACGTTGGAGTGGATGCTTTGTTTTTTGAAAATGCCATTTTAGTTGTTGAGGAATATCAAAAAAGATTGGTTGATGGTGGGTTTTTTATCTACAATTCTGAAGTTTCTAGCACACCAAATTTTACAAATCATTTGCAAGTTGAGCACAAAGTATCGAGCTTTGCGGATGCTAAAAAATATTGGAAAAAAATTCTTATTCAAGCAAAGTTTAAAAATATTTGCATCGTTTTAAAAGATGAAAAAGATTTTTGTGAAGAAGCTGTGTCTATATTGATAATAGCCCAAAAAGCATATTAATTTTTGAGATAAATAATTACTGGATAAATTGTTTTCGCATGCGCCAATGAATGAGAAAACTAAGCATAGAAACCAAAAAAATAATGCTTACGACCGCGATTTTTGTTTTGGCATTGTGTTGTTTTTCAAATAAAGCCTGTTGAAGCGATTGTTCGCGTTTGTTGGTGAGCTGCTTTCCACTGGGAAAAACAATGGGGTCTTTTTCGCGCGTGTAGACAAATCGATCGGAGTAGCAATCAGCATATTTTTCATCGTTTTGATGACACACAAGTTCATGGCCGGACAAAGTAAAATAAGGAAAAGCAACTTCAATACCAGACCAAAGGCCAACCATTATACTGATAGCCATAGCGATAGTTGCGATAAGACAAATTCCCAAGGCATAAAACTCGCCAAGTGTTTTTTTTAACATAAAATACCTTATTTTTATTAATCAGTATCTCAAAAGTAAATTTGCAATTTTAGATTTTTATAACACCAAGAAAACTAAATCCCAGTGAAGGATATTAGTTTTTCTTAAAAAAATTAGCTATGGCTTATGTGTTGCTCGCTTAGCAAATCATGTTCTTTAATTGTTTTTTCGCCTTTTTCTTTAAGTATGCTTAAAGCTAAAACATCTTTTTCAATAGTTTTGCAGATGTTATCCAAGGGCAGATGGCTGAGGTTATTTTTGGAGAATGGATTTTGCAGTTCTTTACCAATTTGATCGAGACCGAGAAGGGGATAGGCAACAAGCAAGGTAATAAAAGGCGTAGACCAACCCGCATCAAAAACAATTCCTACAGGAACGAGCAAAAGAAAAATAAATAAAAAACGGCGTGTTTTAATGGCATATGCGAGAGGCATTGGTGTTTTTAGGATACGTTCACATGCTCCCAAATAATCTATTAATTTTTTTCGTTCGACATCAAGTGTAAAAAAAGCCATAGGGCTTATCAATGCTTGTTTTTTCCAAGCTGATAAAATATTTGCCATTTCCCATGATATGAGTACTGCTGGACTCACGTTTTGAATGTTGCAGGTTCTAAAAGCAGGGTTTGCTCTGAGAATATCCTTGGTGGCAAAGGGAAAACGTACAATGAGTAAAAGAAATTTTTTAAGTAGAGAATTCCTTTGAGGAACGTAGCTCATACTTGCTATTGCTAAGTTACGACTTTGATTAACAATGCCACCCCAAAGCTTTCGTGCTTCCCACCAGCGTTCATATCCTGCGTTGGTTCGAAAGACGAGCAAAATTCCCAAAAATGCTCCACAAATTTCAAAGGGAGTTAAATCGAATTTGGGCAAAGGGAAAAAAAAATTATGGATAATTGTTATGCAGACTGAATAGGAAAAAAAAACTAAGAGCGGAAATAATATTTTTTTTGATGCCGAACCATTAAAGCTTAGTGCGCTGCGAAAAAATCCCGATCTCTCCTCTCTGTTTTCTGTCATATTTCCCTTTATGATTGATGAGGTTGGCTGTTAATTGTTTTTCGAAACTAACAGCCATTGGTTGTGCACCATCAAAGGAAATTTTATCGATCGTGCGATCGGAGTTAATTTTCTCCTGCGAAATATCCTTTGCCCAAACGAGGACCATGAGGAATAACATTCTCACCCTCTGGCCCGAATTGAGCAGCTATAGTTTTGAGCTCCTCTTTAGGTGGGTGAGCAATGGATTCTTTTTTGGCAGCTAATGCCATGGACTCAATGTGAAGAGACTGAGTCGGGAACGCAAAGCTGACACCCATTTTTTTGGCTAGGCGCACGATATCTAAATAGATTTCGTGCCGACCTCTAATTTCATCAGACCATTTTTTGACTTCCATGAAAAAATACACCTGAATTTTTAGAGAGAAATCTCCAAAAGCATTGAAACTCACTTCATAGAAATCTTTACGGCTTAATGGGTGGGCTTTGATGATGGCTCGTATACCGTTACAAAATGCTTCAATCAATTCTGGATCACTGTTATAGCTAATGCCAAGCTCTGCTACTGTGCGGCGGTACTTTCGAGCGCCCATATTATCAACGATTGAATCGGTAAATTTGCTATTGGGAACACTCACCAAAGAATTATAGAATGTACGAATTTTAGTTGAACGAAAGCCTACAGATTCTACCATGCCCTCTGTACCCGCTGATTTGACCCAGTCTCCAACTTGAAATGGTTTATCGGCAAAAATAGTGATGGAGCCAAATAGATTCGCTACTGTATCACGAGCTGCAAAAGAAAAAGCCAAACCACCAATGGTGACACCTGCAAGCAGGCTTGTGACGTCGACATTAAGATTTTGTAAAATAAAAAGAATTCCTACTACCAAAGTAATGATCTTAAGACCCCGGCGAAACAAAGGCACTAATTGATCATCAAGCTTGTTTTCAGTGCTCAATGCGCGTTGCATCATAAAAAATGCTAAAACATCAACACTGCGGTAGGCGAGAAGCACTACTGATACGCCTGCTCCCAAGCGTACAGCAACTAGTAGATAACGAGTAATATAAACATTGAAATCAAGGCCAGGAATAAAAAGAGCTATAACTAAAGCCATGGCCAAGTAACCAATTGGGGCGGAGGCCTCTTTGAGCATTTTTTCAAACTCTATGAGCTTAAATTTTAAGAAAATTTTCCCTGCTTGTCGGATAACAAAAACAGTGGTGATGGTTCGGATAGCTAATGCAAATAATACGAGCAATAATAGAAAAAATACCTGAGCCAAACTAAAGCCATGGATACCAAATAATTCTGTAGTGGCCCAATCAGGAACGAGTTTATAAAGTTTTTTCAGATCAAACCTGGTGGCTTGAGTGTAGAGCTCATCAATGGAGTCGAGAGAAGTTTTGGGGAAAATCCATCCTCGTTCAGTTTTTTCTAAGTAAATACTTTTAAGCCCTTGTGATAGAGCATAGCGATGTTGATTACTTTGAGCATCTCGATAATCGGGATCATCAGGAATTGCTTCAAGCTTTATCTCAATTCCATTTGCCCTGAGGACGTGCCTCAGATGCTCAGCCAATATGAGAAGTTCCGCATGAGAATGCTCAAAGGCATCAAAACATCGGATGCTATCTTTGCTGTCGCCATATACAAAAATTTTGAGGGCTGATTTTGGGGTAGAGCATCCCTTGCTAAATGAATTTTTTTTATATTTTTTTTCAACTTCTTTTTTAGGTTGTACAAGTCCAAGGCTTTCCAAGTAGCTCGTATCAGCTAACAAAGGTGTAGAACAAAAAAGTAATAAACAAAATATATATCGCATCTTTACTCCTGATGACTGAAAGAATTAACATTCACTGCCAATAAATCAATTTCTTGAATCACTAAAAATCAATTTCTTTTCTCTATTTGTTGGGAGCCTTTTGCATTGGCATCTAAAAAATAGGACATTTCTATTAATTAGAACTTAAAAAAGTGCATGATGTTGGTATTAAAAATAATAAAAAATATTTTTTCATGATTGCTAAATGTGACAGTATGAAGTCAAAAAAGGATATAGATGTATGAAGTGTATCACTGTGTTTTTTTTGGCCCTGTCATACAGCTTAGGCTTGTTGGCACGAAGCCCAATTATACTTGTCAGTATTGATGGTTTGCGTCCCGATGCTATTTATAGAACGCAGGCTAAGACATTAAAAAAATTAATTAATACAGGAAATTATTTTAGCCGTGCTATTACTATCAGGCCATCTATCACTTTGCCTTCCCATACATCAATGCTCACGGGAGTGTCTCCCAAAAAACATGGTATTGATTGGAACTCGTATCAGCCTGAACTTGGAGTTGTACAATATCCAACGGCTTTAGAGATTGCAAAAAATAATGGTTACAAAACAGCTATTTTTGCTGCCAAAGAAAAATTTTTACACCTCAAAAGAGAAAATGGTGTTGATCATTTTGAAGTGCTTGAGACGGATGGAATGAAAGTTGTCGATGCATTTAAAAAATATGTAGAGGCAAATGGTATAGCGGACGTAACTTTTATACATCTCCCTGATCCGGACAAATATGGTCATCAATTTGCTTGGATGTCTTTGTTGTATTTATGGGCGGTAAACTATGCCGATCAAGCCCTAGATAAGATCATAAAAATAGCAAGCAAGGCTTCAAAGGAACAAGCGACTTTCATTGTTATGGCTGATCATGGCGGTTTTGGTTTTAGTCATATGATGGATATACATTTGAACAATCACATTCCCTTTATCGTTAATGGACCGGATATTGCAGCAGAGATAAAAGTTAAAAAAGAGATTGTAACCTATGATACGGCAGCAACTATTCTTGATCTTTTACAACTGCCATTGCCAGATTATTTTGATGGAAAGCCTGTGCCGCTGGTTAAGGTGAACAAAAATCAGTGGTAGGGTCTAAGAATTTGAAAATAAATTAGGGGCTAGAATATCTGGCGGACTTAACTTCCTTAGAGGCTGTAAAAAAAATCAATTTGGCAATTCTGGTTCAATAAATGTCGCTGTGACGAAAGTATGACGTGAAAACCTTTTTGAAAGGAAATATCATGTCGTGCTTGTATGAGACCTGTTTGTCAGATTGTGCCTGGGAAGTGATTGAGCCACTTTTTCCTGCTAACGCCAAACGAGGCAGACGTCGTGTCTATAGCTTTCGGAGCATAGTTGATGCCATATTCTATGTTTTAAAGAACGGCTGTGTGTGGCGTTGTTTACCCAATGACTTTCCTCCTCACGGTATTGTCTATCACTATTTTCGCACCTGGTCTGTTTCTGGTTTGTGGGCGGTCTTAAACTGCATTCTCGTGGCAATAGTCAGAACCTGTGCTGGCAGAGATGCAAGCCCCTCACTTGTTTCCATCGACTCCCAATCACAGACAGCGGAACCAGGAGTAGATGAGCGTGGTTTGGATGGGGGAAAGAAGATTAATGGAAGAAAGCGCCACATCGTTGTTGATACGATGGGATTGATGCTCCTATGCATTTGTACCGCAGCAAATGTATCTGATAGGGTTGCCGGCGAGGAATTGGTTACTGAGCTCAATAAGCGCGAGAAGTTTCCCAGATTAGCGAAGATTCTTGGAGATAACGCATATAAGAATTTGTCTTCAGGCTTGAGAGTAGGCGTAAGCACAGAAACTGCGGAACGTTTAAAAGGGCAAAAGGGGTTTGTACCACAAATATTTCGTTGGGCCGTAGAACGAACTTTTGCTTGGCTGAATCGAAATAGGCGTCTGGTGCGTAACTATGAGAAGAATACAAAGCATCAGGAATCAATGAACTACATCGCTAATGCAAGATTATGTATCAGACGATTGGAAAATTGGCTTACCACCTGAGATTTGATTTTTTTTACAGCCTCTTAAGAGATCTCTTGTACAGCATGAAAATATTTTCTAGCCTCAGGGAGGAATTTCTGTTTAAGGCACCGTGCCATTTGTCTTCACTTGGCATTTGTCCTTTGAACCACCAGGCAAAATCAGGTCCGCTCGATGTCCATCCACTCTGGCTTGCTTCTTCAAGTTGATAGTGGTCAGCCCAAAACTCGATTCTTTGGTTATAGTGAGAGTATAGGCTGCTTTGAATGTGCAGGAGAAATCTACTTTTTTGTCCGGCTAAATTTTTTTCGATTAGGCTGAAAGTAAATTTATCAAATGGTCTTTGTATAACAAGCGAGTCGTAGTCTGCATTCGTTTTAAAGGCGAAGCCCACGTTGATTATAAGAGGTAAATTATTTGATAAAAACTCTTCATTCTTGGAAAGCAACTGATAAATGTTTAAAGGGTTGAGAAATTTATCCTCATTACCCGTACCTATACGTTCTCCGAGCATAATTTTTTTATTAATAAAAAAATTAATAGATTCCGAGCAAGACATATTTTTTAGTGAAGAGCTTGCAACAAGTGCTAAAAGCGCCTTGATATCATTAATACAAAATTCAACACCATTTTTTCTTACTGAGTGTTTGGGAGCATCAAACAAAATACTTGCTACAGATAAGCCATCGCCTAATCCAAACCACCAATAAGGTGAAAAATTTTTATCAAATGGATAATGATAAAATTCTTTTTCTACTGTTACTGAATTAGTGCCAAACGCCTGGTCATATTTATGTAGTACGCTATTTGTTGCGTAAAGATTAGTGAGGGGAGAGCCACCAGCTTTACTTTCTTGGTATCGTATTTTGTTGCGGTACCATTTAATAGGCTTAGTTTCATACTGAAAAATTACTTCATGCGCATGTGTATTTATGCACAGAACTGAAAGCAATAGTAAAAATATTAGGCTCATGGAAAAGGCTCAGTAAAAAAGATCGCAATTGAATAAATAATAATTCAGTGAGAAAAATTCCTACTTTTTCTTGAGCAAACCACAATTGTGTCATTTGTTCATAAAAAAGAGCATTTTTAAGGAGATAAATAAAAGCAGTAGAGCAAAGCCTTTTTGGAGATATTCTTGACTAAGATGGTTTGAAATACGTGCTCCTACTGCTCCACCTATGATAAAACCCAAAGCAATGAACAATGAGGCCGCAATATTGACGTGGCCGCTTTTATAATAGACGTATGCGGCAAAGAGTCCAACAGGGGGAATAAGTGCTGCTAGAGTAGTGCCTTGGGCCATGTGTTGAGTAAAACCAAAAACCAGTACCAAGGCTGGAACCAAAATAATTCCACCTCCGATCCCAACAATTCCCCCTAAGATTCCTGCTGCAAGCCCCAAACAGATCAAAGCGATAGATGTAGCCATAAAAAAATGCCTATGATTTGTAGTGAACACACATCAGACGCGCGAGACTCACCGATCATTATCTTTTAAATGAAGAAAATTTTATTTTACTCCTCGCTCTGCATGATAGCTTGAACGAACAAGAGGGCCGCTTTCCACATGAGAAAACCCTAGATCGCGAGCAAAATTCGCCAAGTATGTAAATTCTTCGGGCGAGGCGTAGCGATCTAAAGGATGATGCCATTGGGTAGGACGTAAATATTGACCGATGGTGAGCTGATCGCAGTTGTGGGCTTTTAAATCTTGGAGAGTAACTTTTACTTCATCGATATTTTCACCAAGACCAAGCATGATACCGCTTTTAGTTTGAATTGTGGGATCAAGTTCCTTAGCGGTCTTTAAAAGGAGAAGGGAACGATCGTATTGGGCACCAGAGCGAATTTTTGGCGTTAAGCGGCGTATCGTTTCAAGATTATGGTTAAAAATATTTGGTTTTTCATCGATAACAATTTTTAGGCATTCTTTATTGCCTAAAAAATCGGGAACTAGAACTTCGGTCGACATATGGGGAGCATGCTCGCGCAGTAATTTTAGACAGCGGGCAAATTGTTGTGCTCCTCCATCAGCAAGATCATCACGGGATACTGAGGTGATAACCACGTGTTTTAAGTTCATAGCAATCGCAGATTTTAGTAAACGCTCTGGCTCGTTGAGATCGACTGGGCCAGGGCGTAATTTGGATTGCACATTACAAAAACGGCACGCCCTTGTGCATTGATTACCTAAAATCATAAAAGTTGCGGTGCCAATATTCCAGCATTCGCCAATATTGGGGCAAGCGGCTGAAGAACATACGGTGTTAAGACGTTCTTTGACCAACAGGCGAGAAAGCTCTTGATAGCGCTCGCCCGTAGGAGCTCTAACCCGCAGCCAAGAAGGGCGCTCTAAGGATTGCGTAGTTGTGCATGTGCTCATTTATGGAGTTGCCGTCCAGTTTTCTAAAGTGTTTTTTAAATCTGCCATGAATATATCTGCGGTCGCACCGTCGATCAGGCGGTGATCAAAAGATAGTCCCAAAAGTCCCATGCGCCTGATGGCGATCACGTCGGTGCCATCAACCTCTAATACTCTTGCCTGTTTGCTGATTTGTCCAACACCTAAAATCGCTACTTGGGGTTGGTTGATGATTGGGGTTCCGATCAATGCTCCATAGTTTCCAGGGTTGGTGATGGTGAAAGTTCCACCTGAAAGCTCATCGGGTTTAATTTTTCTAGCCCGGACACGCTGACTCAAGTCAGCAATTGTGTGGGCAAGTCCTCTTAGATTTTGTTTATCCGCATGTTTGATTACTGGTACCATGAGTCCTGGTTCTGGATTTTCGATCGATACAGCTATGCCAAGATGAATATCTTTCTTAAAGATAATAGAATCTTTGGTCAGGCTTGCGTTGATGTAGGGATGACGCTTCAGCACTTGGCACACAGCTGCGGTTAAAAAAGTGGTGTAGGTAAGAGATACCTGCTCATCTTTTTTGAACTGATCTTTGTGAGCCATGCGTACTTTATCGATAGCCGTGTAATCGATCTCAAAAAAAGTTGTTACGTGGGCACTGGTAGCGCGAGAGGCAAGCATATTCTCAATAATTACTCGACGCATGGTGGAGATGGGTTTGCTTAGCTGACGATCGCTTGCAATAATTTCTCCCTGCAAGGCGCTATAAGGAGCTTGGTTGCTCACTGCTTGAGTTTGAGGAAGAGCATTGCTTGGCGCTTTGTTTCCTCTTGTGCTCAGGTAATCGAGAATATCTTTTTTCGATACGCGTCCGCCGTGGCCGCTTCCATTAATGGATGCCAATTCATTTTCCTGAACACCATGCTCAGATGCAATGCGTCGAACAAGAGGCGAAAAAAAATTTGACATAGTATTGGCTGAAGTGCCAAGGATTATAGAGTCTTCACCTGCTTGAGTTGAAGTTACTTGAGTTTCTGATAACGAAGGCGTAGGAGGAGCACTAGAAGGAAGCTTATCTACTGGGCTCTTTTTATCTTCAACTATGGCGGTATTAGCGCTTGCTTTTTCATTCGCCTGACCAACCTGTCCTAACACGGTGCCTACTGCTACAGTTTGTCCCTGATCAACGGTAATGCTGAGGAGTACCCCAGCACTTGGCGAAGGAATTTCAGCCTCAACTTTATCCGTGGAAATCAGTAAAATATTTTCGTCTTTTTTTACTTCATCACCAGGTTTTTTGAGCCATTTAACGATTGTTCCTTCTGCGATTGATTCACCAAGCTGCGGCATAATTATGTTATCAGCCATATCGAGAGCCCCTATAAAAATCCGCCATTCTGGAAAGCTTAGCTATGCCAAAAGAGCGTTTTAGAAAATTGTCGTGCGATGTTGCTTGCCAGCTTCGTTAACACAACGGAAACATCTGGCCAAGAAAGTTGTTGCTCTAAAAAGGCTTCCTTAAGCGTGGCAACATCTCGATCCTTAAGACCGCAAGGAATAATATGCTTTGTAAATTTTTTGGCATCGATGCTTGTGTTGAGGGCAAATCCATGTTTAGTGACCCCCTGACTTAATCCAACGCCGATAGCGACGAGTTTTTTTAATTTTTTTTGTCTAAGCCAAATGCCTGCAAAGCCAGGAATAGTCATAGCATTTTTTAGTCCCAACTCTTCTAAACTTTTGAGCAGAGCATATTCAAGGCTACGCATGTAATATTCAATGTGAGCAAGGCTGTCATAGCAGTTGGAACTCAATTTCATGATCGGGTAGCCAACAATTTGTCCTGGCCCATGAAACGTAGCATCACCACCGCGATCAGCCTCAAAAAATTCGATACCATCATCTTTGATGCTATCAATGGAACTTATTAAACTTCGAGTTTTATGTTGCCGCGTTATGGTAATCACTGGATTGTGCTCCAGCAACAATAATTGATCTGGAATCTCATCACATGCTCTTTGCTGGTGCAAAGCTCCCATCAACCTAAGACTCGCTTCGTAGGGTTGATGGGTTCCCAAATAACGTACCTCAAGAACAGAGCTAGCCATGAATAGCTTGATCGACTGCATTGAGAGCAGCCTCGTAGATTGCTTCGTAAAGAGTTGGGTGAGCGTGAACTGTAGCAGCAATGTCGTCGATAGTTGCTTCCATTTGCATGGCAAAAGCAGGTTCTGCTAGAAGCTCAGTAGCTTGCGGACCTATGATGTGAACACCTAAAATTTCACCATATTTTTTATCAGTGATAAATTTTACGAAACCGCGATTTTTTAACAAAATGCCAGCTTTGCCATTTCTCATGAAATCAAATTTGCTGACTTTAAAGTCAAGTCCTCGCTCTTGGGCTTGTTCCTCTGTAAGCCCAGCCCAAGCAACAGGAGGCTCAGAGTATACACAAGAAGGGGTATGTTCATAGTTAAGCGCAGTAGGATTAAGTCCTGCCATTTTTTCTACCGCAATGACACCTTCTTTAGAAGCGATGTGTGCAAGCCAAGGCGTATTTACGCAATCACCGATGGCATAAATATTTTCCTCGGTGCTTCTCATAAAGCCATCAACGACCACGAAACCTCGTTCAAGTTGCACCTGAGTGTTTTCGAGACCCATGCCTTCAGTGAGTGGTATGCGACCTATGGATATCAATACATAATCGCTATCGATCTGTAATGAAGCTCCATTTTCATCGCTAAAAGTCACATGAGCTTGTTCAGACTTATTCGATACCTTAGACACGCGTGCATTGACATAGAAATTGACACCTTGCTTTTCTAGCTGTGTCTGAAGTTCTTTAGAACAGGCATGATCGGCTGGTGCAAGTGGCCTAGGCATGGCCTCAATAATGTTCACCTTAGTACCAAAGCGGCTGAAGATAGAAGCAAACTCGATACCGATGACTCCACCACCGATGATGGTGAGCGAGCCAGGGATCTGTTTTAATTCTAAGATAGTGTCGGAGTTTAAAATTCGCGGTGAAGCTTTGGTATTGGGGAAATCACGCGGTTTTGAACCAACAGCAAGCAAAATATTTTTGCAGCTAATGCTTTGCGTTTCTTTTTCGTTTTTTATGACTACGGTATTTTTATCTTTCAAGGAGCCAAAGCCGTTAAAGACATCAATCTTTTTGCTTTTCATCAGGTGAGCGACACCGCCAGCATTAGAGTTGATAATCCGAGCTTTATATTTTTGTATTTCACTCCAATCGACTTCTACGCCGGCAGTTTTAATACCGATCCGAGGAGCGTGTTTGATTTCGTCAAAAGTATCTGCGGCATGAAGCAAGGCTTTTGTGGGAATACAGCCGCGATGAAGGCAAGTGCCTCCAAGGCTTGGATCTTTTTCCACCACAGCCGTCTTTAAACCTAGCGAGGCCGCTCTTGCAGCGGCAACATAGCCACCAGGCCCTGCACCAATCACTACGAGGTCATACTGCTTCGTCATCACATCCCCCTGAGGGCTAGAGTTGAATCGGTGTAGCAGCTGCAAGATACTAAGTTTGCAGCTTATTGAAGTGTTTGCTCGGGCAAGCTTATATTGAGAAGTTACTTAAGTTTTACTTCCTTAAAAGGAGCGTGTTTGCGAGCTTTAGGATCGTATTTATTGATTTCAATCTTGTCCTTGGTTGTTTGCTTGTTTTTGACTGTCACATAAAAATAACCAGTACCAAGAGTGGACTCAAGTTTAATCAATTCTCGTTTGCCTTTTTTAGCCATAACTTAACCTCATAAAATTATTCACCACCACTTATTGCCTGTATTATTCACTTAGGCAAGCCTCTTTGGGCGCAATTAATCATTGTTCAAGCATGTGCCAGATAATTTCATAGATTTTTGTTGCAGTTCCTAAGCTAAGAGTAGGTATTCTTTCATCTAGAGCTGTTAATAAAAAGTGATCCTTGGTATGAAATACTTTTCTAATTAAAAAACGTTGGGGGCCAAGTTCAATAATGCAAAATTTTTGGTGAGCATCTGCTGGGGTATCCGTAATATCAGCACCTAAAAGCCAATCGCCTTCGCGAAATTTAGGAGCCATGCTCTCATCATTAACCCTTATTTTAACTGTATTTTTGTTGATTTCTTCATAGAAAGAGGCAAGTTGTTGAAAAATTTGCTCATAACATTCATGGAGTAGGTCTTGTTGAGGGTTGGGAGAAGAGAAGATCTCTACTAAACGAGCATCAGAAATGGGGCGTGCGGGTTCGCCTATGCCATCGATGAGCCACTCAGCTGTGCAAGCGATACCTTCCTTGGCTAGTGCTTCAATAAATCTTTCGACATTTTTTCCTTTAGAAACATGTAAACCATTTTCCCATGACTGCATGGTGTATCGATTAATTCCATGGCGTTCGCAAAATAGTTTTCTATTTAAATTAGGTACCAAAGAACGTGCTGAGCGAAATCTGGTGCCAATAGTCTTTGCGTTTGGGTTGTTTTTTAGATTCACCATAACTCCGTTGCGCGCGGTCTCAACAATAAATCACACCACATAGTAGGTTGCGCTGAACAAAAAAATCACTCAAAAAAATATTTTTAAGAGTAGTTTATTGACTAAAACTATTCTTATGGATAGTAGTTTCTCTTGTGAGAGCAATAGGCCATGAATAAAACCGTGGTCCTCACAAAAACACCCGTGAAGAAGTTAGGAGAGGTAGACAGGTATATTCAATATTTTTTGGTTAACTGACTAAATTTTAGAATGATTAACCTATTTAATCCTGTTTGCAATATTATTTTAGTTGTTCAAGCCTGTCTATTCCCTCTATTTTTTGCTGAGCGTATCCAAAATTCACATTGAAAGCTAGTAGCTCAATATCATTATGTTTTTTACTCGTTTTGTTTTTTGGGGCGTCCTTATTTTGTTTCAAGCTAAAAATAAACCCGGTGCAGTCTGGCTGAACGGTTATAAATAATAGCTAAATAACTATGTGCTGCGTAGGCATGTTAAATATTGTAAAAATATCTCAAATTGTTATGCATAAGCGATTGAGAGTTTTTGATTATTTTTTTTAATATGAAATATATTCCGACTTGCTTGTTGAAATGGCCATGCTAGGCTTTGCATGCTTTATGAAAATCTTTATGGAGCCATGCTTTTTAGCACACAGTGGCTTCGAATTTTTTGCTCAACAGGAAATGAACGATGCCAAAACAATCTATTCCAAGCTTTTTTTTTCCAACTACGGTTTTAATGATTGATGATAATGTAGAATTTCTTAAGAGTGTGGCGATAGGGCTTCCTGCTGAGACTACTACCTACAATTTTTATAGCGATCCTCATATGGCGCTAAAGCATATCAATGAAAAATATCATGGGAATGAAGTAGCTGATGGTTTAGTGAGCATGATAGACGAAGAAGAGTTTGAACATAGAACTCTCGACGTGAACGTTCGCGACATTTATCGCATCATGTATAACAAGGCTCGTTTTGAGCAGATTTCTACCGTTGTGGTTGATTATCATATGCCGGGAATCGACGGCATAGAATTCTGCAAATCGATCAAAAACCCTAATATTCAAAAAATTCTTCTAACAAGTATTGTTGATGAGCATAAAGCTATTGAAGTGCTTAACGAAGGTTTGATCCATACCTTTATTCGAAAACAATCGCCCAATGTTATGCAGTTGTTGAGTCAAGCGTTAGCACAAGCACAAAAACGATATTTTCTTAATCTTTCGCAAATAATTCATCAAGCTTTAAGTTTTTCGACTGAAGAAAGCGCTTTATCCGATCCTGCTTTTGTCGAGTTATTTCATCGTATTAGTAAAGATTTTGGCGCTGTTGAATATTATCTCACCGAATTTTTAGGCAGTTTTGTATTTTTGGATGCTGATGGAAATCATTTTGGTTTGTTTACTCGAATAAAAGATCAGATCGATTTTTATTGTGAATCAAAAGAGGCCGAAAATGCTCCGGCTGAAGTGATAAGTGCTCTAAGGGAAGGATTGCAAATTCTGTGTCATCATAATGAAAATAGCTGCATTTTACCTGACGGGCGCGTATGGGAACAATATCTCTATGATGCTTTGAAAATCACTGGAAAAAGTGATTATTTCTGCGCTTTTGGACCAAATATGTTGGATGTCAGAAAAGAAAATCTGCTCTCATTTAATGAATATTCATCACCGATCGGGATGCGCTTGAATGAGTAACGCCAGAGTGGTGGGCCCGGAAGGAATCGAACCTTCAACCGCCGGATTAAGAGTCCATTGCTCTGCCAATTGAGCTACGAGCCCACTTCAAAAGGCCTACACCACCTGCACCTTTTGAGTGTTCTTGTCAATACGAATGGGTATTGCAAAACATAAAATATCCCTACAGTGTTCTGGCATATTAGTCCTCTGGCAAATACGTGTATGACTACTAGGGAGTATTTAATGCAAAAAAAACAAGGGCTCTTAGCAACTAAGGTTGGTATGACCCAATTATTTCTCGAAGATGGGGTTTGTATTCCCGTTACTGTTCTTCAAATTAAAGATAACGTTGTAGTACAAAAAAGAACTTCAGAAGTTGATGGGTATGACGCTGTTCAGGTCGCGTATGGCGATGTGCGAGAAAAGACTCTCAACAAACCTAAACTAGGTTTATTTAGCAAAAAAAATATCGAACCTAAACGCTTCTTGCGCGAATTCAGAATGGATGGATCGATGGTTGCCTCTTTTGAAGAAGGTGCATCGGCTTCTCTCGAATGGTTGAAAACTGCTGAGTCGTTGGATATTTCTGGCATCAGTAAAGGTAAAGGTTTTGCTGGTGTTATGAAACGCCACAATTTTAGCGGTTTCAATGCAACTCATGGTGCTCACGAAACATTTCGTGGCGGTGGTTCCATCGGTATGCGTGAGTTTCCTGGCCGCGTGTTGAAAGGCAAAAGAATGGCCGGTCAAATGGGGAATGAACGTGTGACAGTTAAAAATGTACGCATAGTTCGCTTCATGGAAGACGAGCGTATCTTGTGTCTAAGGGGTGCTGTCCCTGGTGCGAAAGGTGCTCTCATTGAACTGCGTATGTCAAACCGCAAGGCTAAAGTAATTCATGGTATCTCTGGACCTAAAGAAGAAAAAGGTCTGAAGAACCCAATGAAAGCTTCTAAAGCTGGGGCAGGAAAAGGTAAAAAATAATCGGACATCATTTTTTGATGGGTACGATTTGATGGCAAGTCATCTTTGGCTTGCCTTTTTATTCTTATGTGTTTTTTCCTGTCTTACAAATAAGCGAAACATTTAGTGGAAATTGCGAACGATGGGGATAAGAAAATTACAAGCATCTTGTCCTTATTAAATTTTAGCGATCCAAAGCTTTATCATTTGTGAGATTTTAAAAGCCTCAACTCATCATGTTGAAGGCGTTTATTTTTGAGAAAAGATTAATTGAGTTTAAAGTTATGAGAAGAATAAGGGAGTGCGTATGTCAGAAGCAATCGATCAGTTAACGGTAAACTGGGAAGAAGAAGGTGAACTGCGAGTCAAAGAACTTAAAAAGCATGTGCTTTCGAAAGGAGCATGGGCGACAGTGATGTTTCTTTATCAAGAGTTTGATAAAAAACTTGGGGATTTTCGTCCGCCTAAAATTACCATTCGCCGTTATCGTAAACGCAATGATCAGTACATGTATCAATCGAAATTTAATATTTCATCTGAGGCTCAAGGTTTGGAGATAGCTCGCATCATTCAAGAGTGGTATAAGCCTGAGGCTCAAGAATAAATTGAATTTTTTAAAAAATTCTCATGTAAAAAGAGTCTGTAAGCTTGAAAAATATTGGGATGTTTTAAGAAATTATTTTCAAAACATTCCAAGAATCAAATTTGATTTGTCAGTTTTTTTCATATAATCCGTGTCCATGACAAGTATTTGAACTACGTGCGCTTATTCACTTGTGGCATTCAAGATGCCCTGGCTGATTATGTGAGTTTTTATGATCGAACTAAGAAAATTATCCCATGCCTTTTTGTATAAAACTTTGTTTGAAAATGTTTCACTGCGAATGCTTGATCACCAACGCTATGGAATTGTAGGGGCCAATGGCTGCGGTAAGTCCACCTTGTTGAAAATGATTGCCGGTGAAATGGAAGCGGACAGCGGTGATATAGAAATTCCAGCTCACCAGACCTTATTTCGCATTGGTCAAGATCACAGCTTGAATGATGATCAAAGCATTATTGATACTGCCATGATGGGTAAACGAGAACTTTTTGACGCAATTAAGCTGCAGGAAAAGTTTTTGAGTCAAGATGATCCTGCTGATGGCGCAAAAATAGCCCAGCTTGAAGAGTTTATCAGCAATCATGAAGGTTATCGTTTGCGTCCTTACTCACAAGAAATTTTAGAAGGTTTGGGAGTTGCGACTGCGCTTCATGAACAAGCGCTGCGCGTGCTTTCAGGAGGATACAAATGGAGAGTATTTCTTGCTCAAGCACTTATCAAAAATCCAGATATTCTTCTACTCGATGAGCCAACCAACCACTTAGATATTGTATCTATCGATTGGTTAGAAAAATTTTTGTCCAACTATCAGGGGATGGTGGTGTTGGTTTCCCACGATCGCAGATTCATGGATAGTGTCTGTACACGTATTCTTGATATGGATTTTTCCACGGTCACTGAATATGTTGGAAATTATTCTGCCTTTGAGAACGCGCGCAGATTGTTTTTGCTGCAAAAAGAAAAAGAAATTATTGCTCAGCAAAAAGAAATTGCACAAAAAGAAGCATTTATTGAGCGATTTAGGGCAAAGGCTTCTAAAGCTCGTCAAGCGCAAAGCCGCATCAAGCAGCTGGAAAAAATAGTTATCGAAGAGCCTAAAAAAAGTACGCGTATTCATCCTAAATTTCGTTTTGATATTTTAGAGCCAGGCCCCAAAGATGTTTTGGATGTTAAAAATCTGACCAAATCTTATGGTGAAAAAATCATCATTGATGATTTTTCTTTTCAAATAAAACGCGGAGAAAAAATTGCTGTTATAGGACCCAATGGTTCAGGGAAATCAACGCTCATTAAAGCTTTGGCCGGTGAATTTTCGGAATGCGATAAACAGGTTAAATGGGGCTATGGCACGAGCGTAGGCTATTTTGCCCAGGATTGTGGGAGAGCCATAAAAAATTTCAAAAACAGTGTGCTTGAGTGGCTGTGGCAATTTTGTGCCGATAAACCACAGAGTTATGTGCAAGGCATGCTTGGGCGCGTTTTGTTCAGCGGTGAGGATGCCAAAAAACTTACTAAAGATTTGAGTGGGGGCGAGCTTGGGCGGCTCTATCTTGCTTATTTAATGATCCAAAAACCCAATGTCTTACTGTTGGATGAGCCAACCAATCACTTGGATTTAGAGAGTATCGAAAGTTTAACCATTGCTCTAAGAGACTTTATGGGAACCCTGCTGGTTGTTTCTCACGATCGGAATTTTATTGATACTTTTGCTCAGCGCATCTTGGAAGTGACCTCCCAAGGCAGCAAAGACTACATGGGAAATTATAGCGAGTTTGTGGCTTTTAAAAACAGAGATTATCTTGATGCGAAGGAAGAAAAAGCGCAAAGCAAAGCGCCTGATGCACCTAACACTGAAAAACGTTTAAGTTATGAAGAACAAAAACGCCGTCGTTCCCAGGTGCAAAAACTAAAAAAACATTTAGAAAAACTTGTGTTGATGGTGGAAGAAACCGAGGAAAAAATAGCCAAGCTCGATCAGCTATTTTTAGAACCTAATTTTTTTCAAGAAAATTCTCATGAGCGAGTGGTAGAGATAGAAAATCAAAAAAATCAACTTAAACAAAAGCTTGATGATTTAATTTTTGATTGGGAGCAAAGTGAACAGCAGCTTGGTGATCTTGGTGAAGAAACTTAACAAATAGATTATCACTGATAATTTTTTTAGAACAAAGCTTCAAACAAACCAAGAAAAGATCGCAATTGCATTCTTGTTCTATGGGGCTAAAAACAATTACGAAAAATCTAAGAACTTGCTGTGACAAGCTAGGAAGTTTAATGAAAAACTTAGCAAATGATATTAATCCTGGCGAAATTTGGCGTCACTATAAAGGCAAAAACTATCGCATCATAGCCCTTTCGCTTCACTCTGAAGATCTTAGTCCCTATGTCGTCTATGAAGCGCTATATGAAAATCCCATAAGCAAGATTTGGCATCGTCCTTTGGCGCTTTTTCTTGGATCACTTCAAGTGAATGGCAATGTTGTTTCTCGTTTTATTAAGCTTGATAGTGATTTATAGCAAGCATTGCTTGTTTGTACTCGCGCGATAAACAGTTTGTAGGTTTAAAAAAAATTCCTTTACTTTCATGAATAGTAAATTCGTTTTTTGTTTAATTTTTACAATTTTATTTTTGAACTTTATGAGCTCTTTTTAAATAAATTGAGTCGTAGAGCATTGCCAATGACTGAAACAGAACTAAGGCTCATTGCTAAGGCTGCGAGCATGGGATTGAGCAAAATTCCGAATAAGGGGTACAAAACACCGGCGGCTATAGGGATCCCGAACGAATTGTAGATAAATGCAAAGAAAAGATTTTCACGAATATTTCTTATGGTGGCTTCACTCAATCTACGCGCTTGAACGATAGCCATGAGATCGCCTTTTACCAAAGTGACACTCGCACTTTCGATGGCAATATCAGTTCCAGTTCCCATGGCGATACCAATGTCTGCCTGTGCCAGTGCTGGTGCATCATTTATTCCATCTCCAGCCATAGCCACAATGGCATTTTTGCTTTGGTACTCTTTGATGAGTGCTTGTTTTTTATCAGGAGTTATCTCCGATGCTACATGTTTAATTCCCAAAGAATGTGCCACTGCTGTGGCTGTAATATGGTTGTCGCCAGTGGCCATCACCAAGGTCAAACCTAGCTTTTGTAATTCTGTTAAAGATTTCTTGGTGGACTTTTTTATGGGATCAGCTACTGCAAGAATACCTACCGCCTGTTTTTCAATGGCAATAAACATAACGGTAGCGCCTTCTTTTCTTAATGTGTCTGCAAGGGAATCAAATGTATTTGAAAATCCAAAATGATCACACAAAAGTTTATTGCCGATGGCAACTAATTTGTTGTCAATAATTCCCGTCACTCCCATGCCGGTATGAGAAGAAAAATCGCGAACTTTTTTAAACTGCAAATTTCGGGCATGTGATTCATCGATTATAGCCCGGGCTAAAGGGTGTTCACTTGCTTTTTCTAATGAGGCAGCCAAACTAAGCAAAATGTTTTCATCAAAATTGTGGGCAGTAATAATTTTTACTAGCCGTGGTTTTCCTTCGGTAAGCGTACCCGTTTTATCAAAAATAAGTGTGTCTACTTTCCGCATTCGCTCAATAGCTTGTGCATCCTTAAATAAAATTCCAAGTGTTGCACCTTTGCCTGTTGCTACCATAATCGAGATTGGTGTTGCGAGCCCTAATGCACAAGGGCATGCAATGATGAGCACTGCTATTGAATTTACTACAGCGAAGGCCATGTTTTGTTCTGAGCCAAAAAATCCCCATGCTAGGGCGGTAATGCACGCGGCCACTATTACCAATGGAACGAACACCGCTGCTACTTTATCAACTAAGCTTTGAATCGGAGCACGGCTTCTTTGGGCTTGCGCAACCATTTGAACGATACGCGATAAGAGTGTATCTGCCCCAATTTTTTCTGCCTTCATAATGAATGAGCCAGTTTTATTGATGGTTGCACCTACAACTTTATCGTTGAGAGATTTTCTGTGAGGCAGAGGCTCGCCCGTTATCATGGACTCATCTATCAGACTTTCTCCTTCGATGATTTCACCATCAACGGGAATTTTTTCTCCAGGGCGAACTCGCAGGTGATCATTAAACTTGATTTCAGAAATATTAACATCGTGTTCAGTACCATCTTTTTCAATGCGTCGTGCTGTATTTGGCTGAAGCTTCATAAGCTCGCGTATTGCGCGGTTCGTGTGTGAGCGAGCCTTGAGCTCAAGCAGCTGACCCAACAATATCAATGTGACGATCACTGCGGACGATTCAAAATAAACAGCCACCTGTCCACGCTGATCTTTAAAAGCATCTAAAAAAAATTCAGGAAAGAAGGCCGCGATAATGCTGTAGCAATAGGCAACAGAAACTCCCAAGCCAATCAAAGAGAACATATTGAGACGCATACGCGCAAATGATTGATAGGCGCGTATAAAAAATGGCCAAGCAGAGTAAATACAAACAGGTGTTGCTAAGAGAAATTGTATAAGTCGTTCCATTGATGGGGAAATAAATTGTGCAACAGGATGGCCTACAAGCATGTCGATCATGCTCAGTAAAATTAGTGGAACGCTAAAGATCAATGCAATCAAAAATTTTTTTCGCATAAAGTGATATGCCTGATCATTTTCGTTGTGTCCGTACTGTGGTTCTAGATCCATGCCACAAATTGGGCAGCTTCCTGCACTATTTTCCTGAACCTTTGGATGCATGGGGCAGGTATAGATGATATCGCCCATGGACTTTGTTTCGCTTTGATAGTCAGTATTCATACTGCAACAGTCATGCTGTGCTTTATTGAGATTTTTCATGTGCGTATGTTTCCAATATGATTTCCTGCACCGCTCTGTGAGCACTATGCACGGCAGTATCCATGAACCCTAAAGAATTTGTATCCCCCCATTGTTCACCAACAAAATAAATATCTTTGGCTTTTGCTTTGTCGAGCAATTCTAGTTGTTGCCATTGTCCAACATGCGCAGGACCAGCATAGGCACCCTTGCTCAGAGAGTGGGTTGGCCAATGAATGGTAGGGCTTGTTCCCAAAAAATAATTTCTAATGTCGGGATACAATTTCTCAAGAACTGATAAAACTTTCTCTACCTTTTCATTGCCATCGTTGTCTTCAAGAGCTCGTTGGCCACCGAAATATGCTGTAAGATGAAAATTTTTGTTGGCTGAATTATTAAAGCTGCTTTCCCATAGATCAAAATCCTTTGTCATGAGTTCAAGCATTCCATCATCTTGTGTGCGCCAAATTGGTTTGGAAAAGACCAAAACCATTTTGTAAGTCATTGCGTAAGGAAGATCATTGATAAGCTTTGAAAGCTCTTTAGGGAGGAGTCCTTCTTGGGAAAGGTCTACGTCTTCACGCAATATAGGCATGGGCAGGGCCATGATAACCTTATCTGCATCGAAATTTTTCTCTTGCCCTTGAACATCAAACTGCAGTTGAAATCCTTGAGCATGACGCAAAATTTTCTTTAAACGGTGGTGAAAGAAAAGCTGAGACTTTGGGATTGTTTGAGCAAGTGCCTCGATAATCCTGCTATTCCCTCCTTCTATTTGACTGCCTTCATCACCTAACTGTCCATCCATAAGAAAATATTCTTTTTCAAAATCTATCTTAATAAGCTGAAGAAAACACAAAGCATTTAGATCATCGATATCTCTACCATTTTCGTTACATTGTGTAGCATTGGCCAATTCTAGAAATAAGGGTGAAGCCCCAAGCTTGGTGAGATAAGTTCGGATCGATAGCTGATCGAGCTCCTGTTCTTTTTTAGTGATACCTGTGAAGAAATATTTTTTTTCATTTTTAATTGTAGCGAGATCGTAGTGAATTTCCCTCAAAATAGGTAATGATTCACGATAAAGTTGCTTGTAATCTATCAGACGGTTATTGAAAAAATATTTTCGCTGTTGTGCTCCCTCTTTTTTGAGTTCTAACAAAGAAAGTCCAAGCTCTTGGGCAAGTTGAATTATGTTGCGATGACCTCGATCAATAAAACTTCCGCCTCCCTCAACTTCGATACCCCATTGGTAATCCTTATGCGTATAAACCCGCCCCCCTAAACGATCCGAAGCCTCAAAAAGCTGCGCTCTAAAACCTCTTTTGGCCAAAAGATATTTAGCTGTCACTCCTGATAAACCTGCTCCAACTATGGCAAAGCGAGTAGCGTGAGTAGCGTGGCCAATAAGTAAAATAGCAATGAAGAATACAAAAGTTTTTAAAACTGAAAAATACTTCATAGTTGATAGCCGCTTATTTTTGTACACGTTATAAAAACTTTTTGAACTTGCAATTTAGTCCATCGAAGATTGGGGGTTTCGTGGGCTTAGCAAGGTTTAATCGTTAAAGCTTTGTAGGAGAAATTATTTGGGCAGTTTAGCAATTTTACTTACTTTTGCCCTAATAGGATTATGATCGGATAGGCCTCCTGTCGTTGGATTTCCACCTAAGGGACAAAAGGGTGCAGAGCACCTTTGCTTGTTTTGAAATATTTCTACAATCTCGACATCCTTTAGTTCAACTCGATCTTTTTTATACCAAATGGAATCTATGATGCTGAGCCCACGGCAGTTAGTGATAGCAGACTTTTCGTTTTGAGGCTGAGCATAGAAGTATCCCATGGCTGACAGCAGATCGTATGGGCTTTGGTTGAGCTTAAGAATTACTTCTTTTTGGGCATCATTTAGTGGATGTTTTATGAATTGATTGTTGGCAAAATAATTAAATTGAGAATCATAAAAGCTTTGCTTTAACGTAGGGTCGCTAGCGTATACGCTATTGAAATCTCCAAGGATTATATCAGGATTTTTTTTGATGACGTCATTTAAGAGTTGTGTCTTATATTTTATGTAGGCATTGATCTGCTGCTGATTATCAATATTCTTGGCGATAAAATTATCGTCATATCGACCACCTGACAGATGCAGATTGGCAATTTTTAAGCCGTCTAAATCGGCAACTATTGCATGGCGATCGGGAATCTCAGCAGTAGTGCTCTGTGTGCTGATTTTCTCTCCTTTAAAAGGCTTATGCTCAATTGTATGAGCTAAATACACGCTTACCGTCTCTGGGCCATAGCCAGTCGGAATAGCCTTGCTGAGATGAAAGAGAGTATTTATGTCTACGGATTCTTGTGTGAAGAAAATATCTATATTCTTTAATAGCCTACTGAATAGTGAATTATCATTATTTAAACAGATGCCACCAAAAAGATTGTAACTTAGTATCGAGTACTCTCCTTTCTCTGATGGCTTATCATTGCTGTATTGATGATTTTTTGCTTTTTTGTTGAGTTTTTTATCTCTAAGGGCACGATCGGTATCTTGATTCTTGTTAGTAGGATTGCATGCTAGCACAGAGAATATAATCAAAAATAAAAATTTTTGCACAAGTCTGTCCATACACTTTGCCCTACAAAAAATTTCTCTATCAAAAAACGAAGCTTATTTTAAGCCTTAGTGATTTTTGTCCATATAGTCATGTTGTCAACCATGAGTTCTTGGCAATCGGCATCTTGAGAGAGAGCTTTTTCAATTGTTAAATCGCTCGCCAACAATTCAGAAGCCAAATAGTTTTGATGTTGTTTGAGCGCCACGATGATTTCATCATTGTCGCTGCTGAGATAAATTTTTATGCGATCGCTTACTTCTAGTCCCAAAGCTTTTCGGTGTCGTTGCAAGGTGCTTAGAGCATCACGCATGATTCCCTCGTATCTTAGCTCCTGGTTAATTTCGGTATCAAGCGCAACCGTGATGTGATCTTCATTCATTACCACCACGTCTTTGACTGCTTCTCTCACAATCGTCACGTCGTCGATACTTATGTGGTAGCCATTGAGCGACAAAATATCGCCAGCCTCAAGCATTTGTAATTGAGCTCGAGAAAGCGCGGCGATGGCCTGGCTCATAGTTTTCATATCTTTGCCAACACGCGGACCTAGGTGCTTGAAATTAGGTCTGCAGCTCAGTGTGCACAAGGAGTCATCTTCTCGTAAAAGTTCCAGACTCCGAACATTGAGTTCAGATAGAATCAATTCTTCGTGAGCAGTGAGCGCATTCATGGCGTCTTCAGAGTGACTTACCACGGTAATTTTGAGCAAAGGCTGGCGAGTTTTAAGTCGATATTTTTCTCTTAAAGCCCGGCCCATGTTAACTACCTGACGGATAGTGCGGATGTGTTCTTCAAGTTTGTGATCAATTTTAGCTGGATCAGCTTGAGGAAAATCACACAAGTGCACGCTATCTTCTTGAGATTTGTTGAGACCTGCATGAACCACAAGATTTTGATAGAGCATTTCACTTAAAAAGGGCAAAATCGGTGCCAGAGTTTTGGCAAAAGTAGTGAGCACTTCATAGAGAGTGGCGTAGGCAGCAAGTTTATCAGCATGCTCCTGAGGGCTATCAGCATTTTTCCAAAAACGTCTGCGGCTTCGACGAATGTACCAGTTTGTGAGGTCATCGATAAAGCTGAGTATGGGCTGAATGGTTTTATAAAGGTAGTAGCCTGACATTTCTTTATTAACTATAGCTATTAAAGATTGCAGTTTTGAAATAATCCAGCGATCGATCTCAGGTCGATCCTTAAGGCTCAGAGCTTTATTTATATCCTTTGGATCAAAAGCATCGAGATTTGCATACTGCACAAAAAATGACCACGAGTTAAAAAGTGGCAAAAGTACCGAACGTACAATTTCTTTAACATCCTGCTCTTTAAACTGGAGGGGCTCTGCACGAACAACAGGTGATCCTATGAGATATGCACGCAGAGCATCCGAACCATACTCATTAATAACATGCTCTGGATCAGGATAATTCTTCTTGGATTTGCTCATTTTAGCACCGTCAGCAGCCAATACCATGCCGTTGACGATGACGTTTTTAAAAGGAGGTTTGTCAAAGAGAGCAGTAGAAATTACCAAGAGGGTATAAAACCAGCCTCTCGTTTGGTCCAGACCTTCAGCGATAAAATCTGCAGGAAAAGATGAGTTAAAAAATTCCTGATTTTCAAAAGGATAATGTATCTGAGCTACCGGCATTGAACCTGACTCAAACCAACAATCAAATACCTCAGAAATACGCTGCATAGAAGAGCCACACTGACTGCATGGAATCTCTAGGCCATCGATAAAGTGACTGTGAAGATCATCGAGTATTGCGCCACTTTTTTCTTCTAACTCTTGGGCAGATGACAGACAAATTTTATGATCGCACGCTTTGCAATGCCAGATGGGAATCGGGGTGCCCCAGAATCGATTGCGCGAAACTGACCAGTCGCTTGCATCTTCGAGCCAGCGGGCAAAACGCTTATGGCCGATGGCTTCGGGGACCCAGTGAATGCTTTCATTGTGCCTGCTCATTCGTTCTTTTATTTTTGGTACATTGATAAACCAAACAGGGACGGCTTTATACATGAGAGGCGTATTGGAACGCCAACAAAATGGATAAGAGTGAACAATGACAGAGTGATCAAAAACTTTGTGCTCTTCTTTTAGAGTTTTTAAAACGGCTTTGTCGGCATCTTTAAAATTCAATCCCAAAAGTTTTGGAGTCCAGGCATAAAATTTTCCTTCCTCATCGATGGGATCCAAAAATGGAATGCCTTCTTTTTTGCAAGCTTCGAAGTCATCAGCTCCAAAAGCAGGAGCCATGTGCACCAAGCCAGTTCCGTTCTCTGTTGTGACATGATCAGAAGCGATCACTTTAAAACATTTCGATAGATCATTTCCCAATGCTGATGCATAGTCGGTGTGGGAATATATAGGATGATAACTTCGTCCAACTAGATCGGAGCCTTTGAGTTTTTGAACGATCTTAAAGCCATTTTTAAAAACTTTTTCAGCAAGCGCCTCGGCAACAATATAATTATTTTCATCGCCTTTTTGTTTTACTTTAAGGTAGTCAATGGCATTTCCTACGGCTATGGCCAAATTAGAGGGCAAGGTCCAGGGAGTGGTGGTCCAGATTAAAAGAAAGGTATTGGCCTCATCTTTAAGCTCTGCTTTGATAGTGACCGCTGGATCTTGTACTTCTTGGTAGTTGAGATTAGCTTCAAAATTAGAAAGAGGTGTGGAGAGGCGTACACTGTAGGGCATGACACGAAAGCCTTGATACACCAAATCTTTTTTCCAAAGCTCAGAAAATACCCACCACACCGATTCCATAAAAGAACGATCGAGAGTTTTATAGTCATTGTCAAAATCTACCCAGCGCCCCAAACGGCGGATAACTCTGCGCCATTCTTGGGTATATTTGAGAACTCCTGAGCGGCATGCTTCATTAAATTTTCCAATGCCATACTCGCGTATGCTGTGTGGGCCAGAAAGACCTAGGCTTTTTTCGGTTTCCATCTCAATGGGTAAACCATGGGTATCCCAGCCAAACCGTCGCTCAACATAATGACCACGCATGGTCCAATAACGAGCAACCGTATCTTTGATGGAAGATGCAACGAGGTGTCCGTAGTGAGGAAGTCCTGTGGCAAATGGAGGGCCATCATAAAAGCTGTAAGGTGTCGCTCCCAAAGATTTTTTTTGCTTGATTGAGCGCTTGAAGGCATCGATGCGATCCCACAATTCAAGAACAGACTTTTCTTCTTCAGTGAAGTTAAAGTTTTTGGATAGAGTTGGAAAATGATTCATCACAACACCTCAATTCAAACAGCAAACATGATAAGCCAATAAAATTTTTACACTTAAGAGAACAGTGAGAGTCTGAACTGCTTTTTACTGTTCTCTCAAACTTTTATACCAACCCCAGTAAATAACTAAGCCTAATTTCTTCCTAGTCATCGTTTTGCTGCGGGCGTTCAGAAATTAGACTTAGTTAATTTCTGGGATTGGTATTATTTTGTTCTTTGCAAGAGCAGTAAGGCTTTTGTCATGCTGTTTATCCTAAAACAACCCATTTGCCAAAAAATAGCTAAAGAGGCAGGCTGAGACCTATTGTGGGAGAAGTATCGATGCTCAGCGCTCAAATAACAGATCAATTCAAAGGTATTCATACTGCCTTGGTAACGCCTTTTTGTGAAAATGGTGAACTTGATGAGGAAAGTTTTTGTAAACTTTTGTTGCAGCAAAAAGAAGAAGGAGTTCACGGGGTTGTTTTGGCCGGTACCACCGGTGAATCTCCTACCCTTTCAACCCAAGAAAAAGTACGTTTGATTAAAATTGCTAAAGACGTGCTTAATAGCGATCAGCGGGTGATCGCTGGAGCAGGGAGTAATTCCACCAGACAAGCCATTGAATGGCAGAAAATCATGGAAGATGCAGGAGCGGATGCTACTTTGCAGGTAGTGCCTTACTACAACAAAGCGACACAAGATGGTTTGTTTATGCATTTTTCGACCATAGCTCAAAATGCTCAAAAACCTATTATTGTGTACAATGCTTTTGGCCGTACGGGTATCGATTTGGCGCCCCAAACTATGGCGAAAATTGCGTTAGAAAATCCACTTATTATCGGATTGAAAGATGCGAACTCAAACATAGAGCGTATGGTCGATATGATTCGCCTTGGTCGCGAAGCTAAGCCCAATTTTTTGTTTTTCTGTGGTGAAGACAGTAGCTTCTTTTCATTT